>PCCM01000019.1 GCA_002731735.1 Gemmatimonadota bacterium
ACATCCGCCATGCGTTCAGGGTTGTAGCCCGTTTCCGCGGGCTTGCCCGAGAACCCGTAGCCCGGCAGCGACGGAATGACGACATGAAACGCATCAGCCGCATCGCCACCATAGGCGGCGGGGTCGGTCAAGGGGCCGATGAGGTTGGCGAACTCCACGAACGAACCGGGCCATCCATGCGTGAGCAGCAGCGGAATGGCGTTCGGTTCGGGCGACCGCTGGTGGATGAAGTGCACGTCCAACCCGTCAATCATCGTCTTGAAGTGATCGAACTCGTTAAGCCGGCGCTCCTGGGCACGCCAGTCGAACTCATCCTCCCAGTAGGCCAGGAGTTCCGCCACATAGGTGCGATTCGCCCCCTGATCCCAGCCGGTTCCGGGGCTCTCTTCGGGGAGACGAGTGCGGGACAAGCGGTCCCTGAGGTCGGTCAGCACGTCGTCAGGGATGTCGATGGTGAACGGCCGAACGGCCATGGGGTCCGGCTGCCCTTCCGCCGAGGAACCAGCCATGGAGTCCCCGGACGGGTCGGCCGTGCAGGCGGCCACCGTGAAAGACACGGTGATGAGTCCGGCCAACACGCAGGCTCTGACCGGCCTACCGGCACGCAGTAGGCTCGCGATGGTGTGTCTGCCCTCACCGCTCAACGGGCCGCTCATCGGGCGAGCGGGTCCGGCCGCATCTGGAAGTGCACGACCTTGCTGGGTGTGCCTTCGCCGGTCTCCATGTGGAACGGGGCCCGTGTGCTGATGGTCGCGAAAATCCCCCTGCCCTTCCAACCGGCGTCCGGATCGTCGATGCGACCGTCCATCCATTTGGTGTAGAAGCCGAGTGGGTAGGGCACACGCAGGACGACCCACTCCCCGTCCTTGAGCGCCAGTAGTCCTTCAGATCCATTACCGGTGTTGATAGGCACGTTGTCTCCCAACCCTAGCGTGTTGAATTGATCCACCCAAGTATAGTAGCTCGATTCGGCGCTGCCGGACTCGGTCAGGTTCTTGATCTGTGGTGCGGGCTCCGGGTAGAGGGTCCAACCCTCCGGACAGTGACCTCCGGTGGCAGCGGGCCCGTTGAGCGGGCCCGTGCACTTGCTGCGGTCGAAGCTGGCCATGTGTCCGCTCGCCAGGGGCGTCCAGACGACACCGTTGCGGTCGATGTCCATGCCACGTGGGGAATACCCCTGTATGGGTGCGGCCGGGTTGTCCAACGGCAGCAGGTAGATCTCCGTCAGAGCGGTCTCAGGTGGGTTCGGCCCCGGGTCGAGCCGTAGTATGGAGCCGGGGAAACCCAGCGATGACCCCCAGATCGTACCGTCCAGCGGGTTATAGGCGACACCGTAGTACCCCGAGCTGATCCGCTTGTCCATGGTGGGATCCACCGGATCGTTGGGTCCGACGTACTCGTCCTGGCGGCCGTTCCCGTTGGTATCGAGAACGAGTGCGCTCCACCCCTGCGAGGCCTCCTCGTCGCCCGTCTCCAGATACATATTCGTGTTCAGCCAACCGATCACCTGACCGCCACCGCTCGTCCAGAGCGTATTGTTTTCATCCTCACCGAAAATCAGGTGGTGGGTGCCGAAACACGTACGGATGAGGCTGACCTCATCTGTCGAGGGATCGTACATGGCGAGGTGACGGCCCGCTCTCGTCGTCGGAAAAAGCCTCGCTGAGGGATGGTCCGATCCTTCTCGGCAGAAAGCCGGATTGCCGCTCGGGCCAACCCTCGAGGTGAGCCATACGCGGGCCTGGTCATCGAGCATCGGATTGTGCGCGTTGGCCTTGCTGTCCCAGATCGCCTCATCTCCCCAGTACGGCGAGGGCTGCATGGGTGGCCCCGAAGCCACAGGCGTGTTCGGATCGCGAACGGGTAACGGCACCTGGCTGGCCGTGTGGCTTATCGGGTCCAGGACGGGCACGTAGTCCGCGCTGGCCTCGAGCGCTCCGTAGATCGAGCCGTAGGCGTTGACCGTCGGATCGCGCTTGTCGGTGGAAGCCTGGTCGTGGAGATACGCCGTCGGATCGGCCCAATCCCACTGCGTGATCACGACGTTACGCTCCTCACCCTGGGGCCGAGGGGGCACGGGCGGCACTTCGCCTGCTACGATCCGATCGGTCCAGTCCGCGAACATCTCCAGCGCCCGCGAGGTGCCCAGCCGATTGAGCCCACCAACCATGCTGCCACCCGCTTGCCCGGATTGGATGCGCCGAGCCCAGGCGTCCGAGGTGGATGCGAACTCACCGAGCGCTTCGGGGATCTCCCGTGTCGCCTTGCCGCCCAGTTGATGACACGCCATGCAGCCGCCCGACTTGAGGCTCCTGACGAACGCGGACTGGCTCCCGATGCTCGGGGAGATGCCGTTGCCTTGCGGCCCCGTTCCGGGGAACTCGTTTTTCTCCGGTACCTCGATCAGGGAAAACCAATACGCGGCGGGATAGTACTGCGCGGCCGCGTGTGGATCGGGCGCCACCACGGCGGTGAGATCCTCGGAAGATCCGGGTGTGGTCCGAATTTTTCGGGAATCCACGAGCCCGTAACCCCGCACCCAGATGTCATAGGTCGCGTCAGGCAAGTCGGGAATCAGGTAACGTCCCTGATCGTCCGTCACCACGGTCCGGTTGAACCTGGTGGGCAGGTCCATCGTCTCGGCGATGACCCAAACNCCGGCTTCCGGCCCGTCCGGGCCGCTNACCACCCCACCGATGTCGTCGCCGTCGATTNCGACGGCATCACTTGTCTGCCCACACGCACTCACTCCGGCCAACAACACGGCCGCGAANAAGGCGGCGCCTGCGTGCACGACCCTCCGGAACTCGNCACTTCTGGTCATGATTGTCCACTCCCCACGGATAGCGGATACGAAGACCGAACCGCGCGCTTCGGTCGGACGGATCGAANCTACAACCNAGCTNCAACCNANCTTCANCCAGGANCTTCACCCAGGATAGTGTCGGTAACGCCGGGCCGATAGGAGGGCAAACAAGAACGCCCCCGGCATTTTCTGCCCGAAAGGGGAAAAAGTGGCTAGTCGCTCGCCCGGAGCGCTCGCGCAATCCACACGGTCCTGAAGATGGCCGTGCCCACAGTGCCCACCGCCACGAGTCCGAGCACGGGCACAAGCAACGTTCCCACCGGATCGGCTCCCCACAGTCGGGAGACCGTCGGATCTAGGAGTCCGCCGAGCCCCAAGAGGAGCAAACGTTCAGCTCGTTGCATGACCCCGAGCTTGCAAACCACCCCCTGACTCTCCCCCCGGGCGCGCGCGTAGCTGACCAGGAGCGACCCGCCCATCGCGATGACAACCATAGCCAGCGTGAACGAGGAAGACCGAAACAGGACGGCCAGCCCGACGAAAGCCCCGATTTCGGCAAAACGGTCGAGCGTGGAGTCGAGAAACACGCCACGGGCGTCGGCAAGCCCACCCGCCCGCGCGATCCGGCCGTCCAGGACGTCCGCCATGCCACCCAGAAGCACTCCCCATCCGCCCAGCGTCACATTACCCGATGCGAACGCAACGCCAGCACCGATACCGAACGCCACACCCAGCAGGTTGTAGAAAGTCGGCCCAAGCCCGACGGCAAGGGATGCGCGGACCACGGGGCTGACAGTCCAGTAGAACCAGCTCCTCACGAAGGAGCCCAACACGAACGTACCCTGGGCACCCGACGTGAGCGCATCCGGACGCTTGCTGGCGCCTGTCAGTACATAGACCGGCATCGACAGCACTGCCGTCGCCAATACACCAAGGAGGACCTGCAGGTCAGTGGTCACGTATCCCCCCCAGACCCGGGAGGAAGCGCACGCCCTGATGCGGCCTCTTCGGCAGGCCGGTTACGAAGCACACGAAACAGGCGAGGCCATGCGAAAATGAGGGGCAGGCGCCTCTCCAGAGCGGTCAACTCGACCCTCATCCCCGTTCGGCGCTCCACCTTGCGTAACGTGTACGAAAGCCAGTTCTCGAAGGTCAGCACGTGCTTGAGCCACCGAGCCGTCACCCTGATTTTGCTGAAGGTGAAGTACATGAACCTCCTCGTCCGAGCCAACCACCCCGGCCTGTGGGCGGAGCGGCACCCGTCTCCTTCGCGCACGACCAGCCTCTCGCTCGACGCATCCGCGAGCAGCTTCTCGTATGTCTCCACGAGGTAGGCACGTTGGGCCTCGAAGACCGAACTGGCCCGCGCACCCGACTCAGGGCGGATCTCACTGCGATAACATATGGCGATCATCTCACGGGCCAGCGTTTCGGCGGTGAAGGGAGTGGCCACATACGGCACCGCCCAATCGAGAACCGTCCTTCGCGCCGCCGCCAAACAGTTCTCGAGCCACTGCTCAGTGGTCGCATCCTTTACATACAGGACCCCAAGGTCCTGAATCATACGGGAGATCATGAAGTGGTCTCGCGACCGCGCCGAAAGCTCGCGCTCAAAATCGCGCGCGTTGATGATCAGGCACTTGGCGATCGGCCCGTCCTCACCCTCCGGTGAATAGGCGATCACGTTCGGGGGCAACCACCATGCGAGCAACGCCATGAGCCTAGGCGGCCGGTGGGTGAAGCCACGCCCGCGCAGCGCCTGATACGTCCCGACGTATTCCTCGACGACGACCACCAGATCGTATGCGCTATATCGGTCCGGAGCGCCCCCGAACAGGTGGGACCCGTAGAGCAGCACCGCTCGGAGTTGTGAGCCAGCCACCTCCGCGAGCGACCGGGCTAATCGTTGTGCAGGCCGCCCACCGACTCGACTCATTCCGGTCGCTCGGTCACGGCCTCGGCTTTGGACGCCTCAGCTTTGGACGTTTCCACCCCGTGTGTCTCCGGGGTCCGGTTGGAGACCGTGGCCGGGCTCCGTAGCTCCGTGAGGTCCTTCCGCATCCGGCCCTCCACCTCCTCAAGCCAGGAGCGAAACTCCTTGGGGTCAGTAGGTGTGTCGAAAGGTCCGGAAACATTCACACGGCAATCGACCATCTGGACTCCATTGAGCATGTCCTTGAGCCGACCACACGGCAAAGTCCCATCCGCGGTCGCCAGATACACCTTCCACTGCCGATGCCGCAGAAGGGTATCCACCGCACCTCGCCGGAAGGGTAGCAATTCTCCATCGCGGGAGCGCGTTCCCTCCGGATACACAACGATCGGAACCCGGGGGTCTCGGGCCGCCTCCCGGAGCACCTTGACCTGCTCCCTCATCCCACCTGTGGGATCCACGAGCGGAAAGTCATACAGCTTGATCAGCCGCGAGATGGCAGGTACACCGCGGGCGTACCGTTTACGCGTAACGATACGTAAATACCCCCCTTCAACACATTGCACTACGATGGGAATGTCCAGAAGCGACTGGTGATTCATCAGCACGAGCACGCCCGGAGCGAAAGGGATCGTCGGCAACGGCCCGAACTTACCTCCTCCAACCGAACGGACCCCGCCGATTATCGCGGACGCAAGTCCCCGCAACCAGACCGCAAGCACGCGGTCCTTCCGGGCCGGGCCCGCCCACGCCAACGGCACGATGATCAGCCTCTGAACCACCTCGGCAAGTACTAAAAACCCGCCGATGGTGGCGACGGTCAAAAACCCTCTTAGTTTCATAAGTTCGAACGCTAACGGCATGTGGAGGGGCACTTCAAGCGCCACGACGCAGTCCACGGAAACGAGGAGTAATTTCGGGTTATGGAGTTGACGGAATACGGCTTCAAGAACGCGGTGGGTGCTTTCTTCGAAATGCCCACGAGTGACGCGCGAAGAATCCTCCCAACCCATCTCCAGCCGTTGGAGGTCCAACACGAGCGGAGTATCCTCGCCATTACTGCGTTCCAGTTCACCGAAAGTATGGTGGGAGAGTACGATGAAGTGGTCATGTCAGTCATCGTGCCCCCGGTTATGGAGGCAGGCAGGCCGCTTCCGCAGGCAGCCTTCTATCCCTTCATGGTCGGCGTGACGACGGATGCATCACGTCAGCATGCCATCGAACGCTGGCACCTGCCACACTACATGAAGAACCTGCACATGGATTTCACGGAGACCGAAGACGAACTCTCGCTGAGCATCTCCGACGACGGCCAGCCGGTCCTCGACCTGAGTGTGACAAACTTCCCTGGAGCCCCCGAGACCGTCCTCTTCAACGCCTTCACCGTCAACGACGAAGACCGCTTCAAGGTCAATATCTTTATGGATGGCCAGCACACCGAGCACGAAGAAGAAGCCGGCTCGCTTACGCTACATCCTCACGAGATGACCCAGGAATTGACGCTCGACGACATCTCATCCGTTCCGTTTCGGGAACAGTGGTTCCACGGCGGGCTACAGACATTCGAGGAGCTGGAAAAAATCTGAGCGCTGGCGGTTAGAAACGCGAGGAGCGAATCCAGACGTCTGACCGTGCCCACGAGGTTTCGAAAATCTTCGCGATCTCCTCGGCCTCTCCGACCTTCCCCTGTGCCCGCAGCGCCTGCTCGAGCCCGAACAGAGACCACCCATTGAAGGGATGGTCGTCGACCCCTGCGCGGTAAACGGCTTCGGCTTCCGCCGGGCGGTCGGCCTCCAGGAGAATCGCCCCCAGCCAGTCCCGGACTGAGAAGTTCAGCGGTTCGGGCTCATCGTAGCGGAGTCCGTCTTCAATCGCGACGGCCCGTTCGAAAGCGGCGATGGCCTGATCGGTACGCCCTTCCTCGCGTGCAATCTCTCCATCGAGGATGCCCCACACGATTCCAAGAAGATCGGAGGCGCTGTGTCCCCGGAACTGCGCGCCCTCCCGAGCCGATCCCCGCCCCTCGTCGATCTCCTCGAGGAATCCGCGGGCCACGTCCACATACCCAGCTCGAAGATGGGCGTAGCCCTGCCCAAAGTCCCAAAACCCCTTGAAGATCGGATTTTGGGTCCCGTCGCTCTCCATGGCGAGGATGTCGTCAAAACGCCCGAATCGCACCCTCGTGAGCACCTCGTAATACTGGGCTCCGCCCGTGGCATTGGTGTAGTCGGCTCCGGCCTGAATGGCGACCGCACCCTGTCCATCGTTCGATGCGGCGAAGAGGAGCATGTGCAGGTTGTGTGACGTGTAGATGGCAAAGCCCTCACCGTAAGCGGCCGCCTGGTCGGAGTGCCACGCGCGTTGGTTCGCACGCACCCCGTCACCCCAGCGACCAACTTGATTATACGTGTGGGAAGGCATGTGGTTGATGTGGCTCGCGCCGGGAATGGCTTCGCCCAGCAAGTCGGCACAGGCCTCGGCCTTGTTCGGTTGGGTAGTGGACTCCGTGGCGTGGATGTACAGGTGGCAAGAACCCGGATGTCGGATGTCCTTGGCCAGTACCTCTTCGAGGATTCCATGGATGCGTTGAATTTCGGGTCGCTCAATATCCCAATTCCCCCGCCGGGGCTCCAACAACATCAGACTCTCTGCGTAGAAAAATCCCACGTCCAGGTCGGCGGGGTGGGCCTCGTAGACCCGGCCCATCGCCTCCGCGTAGGCCGTATCGATCGCCAACTGCGGAGCTCGATCCGTGCGTCCCACGTACCGGACGGCCATCGCGTCGATCAGCTCCCGCTCCACCCGGTTCGCATGATCAGGAGCCAGCTCCAGCGCCTTCTCGATCGCTGCTTGGGCTCGTGGAAGGGCGCCCCGCCCCATTGGACCGTTCATGTAGGGGCCCCAAGCCCAGGCCTCACCGAAGTAGCACATCGCACAGTTGGGGTCGCGAAGCTGTGCCTCCCGGAAAGAGCGCGCGGCATCCATCAGGGTGAAGGAGTACACGAGCTGAATGCCCTGGTCGAAAAACGCCTGCGCCTCCGTGGAGTCCGTCGTGATCGTGCGGGAGAATGGGCCCAGCCCAATCGTGTAGTAGGGCATGGGCTCGTTGAAGCTCGCCGGCATCTCCGGAGAGGTGTTCTCCTGGCTGGCCGCACCAAGAGCCAGCGAGGCTAAAAGGAGGGCTGCAAATAAGGGCGAACCCACGATTCTCCGGTCCATTACCATTTCTCCTCAGGGAAGCCACGAGAAAAGCGCAGCATCAACATGGTGTCTTGGTCCTAGATTCGTCCAGAAGTAGCCGAGTCCGACTGCGGGTGAGGCTACGGGTCCGGCTGCGGATCCGGACGGGGCTCTATGTGTACGAGGGCATCGAGGATTCGCAGGTCCGAGTGAAGGAGCCCGTCCTTGACCAGATGCGCGATATGGTGCCCCTCCCGCACCGAGATTTCACCTTCCACTTCGACATGAATGTCGACCCATAGCGCCAGACCGCTCTGCCGGACCCGAAGTAAATCCACGCCATCGACGCCAGGCACAGATTCGGCGATCTCCCGGATACGGTCCCTAATTTCATTCGGGGCGGTCACATCAAGCACCTCGCGGAGCGAAGCACGGAACAGTCGAACACCGTTGTACGTGATCACAGCGCAAGCAACCAGCGCCGCCCAATCGTCGGCACTCTCGAAGCCCTCGCCGGCCGTCAGCGCCACACTGATGCCGATGAACGCGGCGAGCGAGGTCAACGCGTCGGACCGGTGATGCCAGGCATCCGTGTTCAGAGACTGGCTGCCAATCTCCCGCCCGTGGGTCGACAACACCCGAAACATCACTTCCTTGGCGATCAGCACACCAATCAAGACCACCAGCGTGAAACTCTCCGGGACCTCCTGCGGGCTCATGATCTCCTGAGTGGCACCGATGGCGATGCCGACGGCAGCCAAGAGAAGAACCGTCGAGACCACGAGCGAGGCGAGAGGCTCAGCCTTCCCCAGCCCGTACGGATATCGGTCCGACTGGGGCAGCGCGCTGACCCGGAGTCCACCCCAGACCAGAAGGCCGCTGAAGATGTCGAGCACCGACTC
The DNA here is from genome assembly GCA_002731735.1 of Gemmatimonadota bacterium. GTDB lineage: Bacteria > Gemmatimonadota > Gemmatimonadetes > Longimicrobiales > Gaopeijiaceae > UBA822. Next base: position 8,822 of record PCCM01000019.1, read on the forward strand.
CACGCCGTCCGCGACGAGGGCAAAGGAATTTCCGATCACCCCGGCCGCGATCTTCGTGGTCGCAAGAACCGCGCTCACCACGACGCCGATCGCCGCCACACGTGTGCCTCGCCGAACCGCTTCGTTGAGCTGTTTAGGCGTGCTGGAACCCCCACTTCCGTGATTCATACGTGGAAGGTGTAACACCGACGAAACGGTGCCAACCGGCGGAGACGCCCGCCCAACCCGGGCCGGATGGGAACCGGCTCCCGACCACGGTCGAGTGGATGGCAGCGCCCGACCGACGTCTCGGGCGGTATGGACAACCCCGATAGCCCTTTCTAGAATCCTCCCGCCTCGACCGAACGACGGGTCAGAAAGCGTTCGAGGCGAAGGAGTGATGGGCGCTGTCGTTATGTTCAGGCGTCGCCCCGGATTTTTTTGCGCCGAGCGTACTCGCGAAAGAAAAGGGAAGGAATGATCTCCGTTGAGGGTGTGACCAAACGATTCGGTGAACTCGTCGCCGTGAAAAACCTCGACTTCGAGGTCGATATGGGCGAGGTCGTCGGATTTCTCGGGCCCAACGGCGCCGGCAAGACGACGACTATGCGGATGCTCACCGGTACGCTGGAGCCCGATGAGGGCCGCGTCCTCTACGACCAGGTGCCGATCAGCCGCGATCTCACGGCCGCCAAGGAGCGCCTGGGATATCTGCCCGAGACCAACCCTCTGTATGAGGAGATGCTGGTCGTGGAGTACCTGGAGTACGCCGCCCAACTCCGTATGCTCGATTCGGCTGCGGCCAGGTCCGCCATCTCCGACGCCGTCGACGAGACGGGCATCGATGACGTCTTTTTTCGACCGGTTTCGGAGCTGTCGAAGGGATACCGGCAGCGGGTCGGCCTTGCGGCAGCGATCCTTCATCATCCCGAAATCTTGGTGCTCGATGAGCCGACGGAAGGGCTCGACCCCAACCAGCGGGTCGACATCCGAAACCTGGTGAGCGATCTGGGCAAAGAGCGAACAGTGTTGCTCAGTACCCACGTCCTGCAGGAGGTCGAGGCGACCTGCACCAGGTTGCTGATCATCAACCGCGGTTCGCTCGTGGCGAGCGGGACCGTGGCGGAACTTCTCTCTTCCAGCGGCAGGGGCCTGTCGAAGTATACGGTCGAGGCCGAGGGTGATGGCGTAGCCGAAGCGCTGAGCAGGCTCCCCGGGGTAGACTCCCATACTGAGGAGCAAGTTGAAGGTCGCACCCGAGTGCAACTAACCGTAGCGGGGGACGATGAGCTTCGCCCCGAGATCTCACGCATGGCCAATGAACACCAGTGGGTGCTCTGGGAGTTACACCGAAGCCCGGCTTCACTCGAGCAGCTCTTCCGGGAACTGACGGCCGACGCGGACGAATCCGAAGATGAAGGCGCGCCCGCCTCCGACGAGGACTCGGAGACCGAATGATCAGGCGAATTCGGACCGTGGTAGGGCGCGAGATGTCGAGCTTCTTCGACCACCCCACGGCCTACATCCTTGTGGTGGCCTTCTTGGCGTTGGGGCTCTTCCTCACATTCCGTACCATCTACGCAGCCGGAATCGCCACGCTCCGGCCCTTCTTCGATCTGCTGCCGTGGCTTTTCGCAATCTTCATCCCGGCGCTGACGATGCGCTCGCTCGCCGAGGAGCGGCGGAGCGGCACGCTGGAGTGGCTGCTCTCCCATCCGCTTCGCGAAACCGAAGTGATCATTGGCAAGTTCCTCGGCAATTGGCTCCTCGTGCTCGCCGCACTCGCCGGTACGCTCCCCACCGCTTTCGGCCTGCTCAAAGTGTCGGAGGCGGACGGTGGAATCATGATGGCGGAGTACATCGGTGGAGGACTGCTCGCCGCCCAAGGTGTCGCCATCGGCCTTTGGGCGTCGAGTCTGACACGGAATCAGATCACGGCCTTCATGTTGGCGGTCTCCGCCTCGTTCGCCCTCGTGATCATCGGCACACCCGTCGTACTCATCGGACTTCCGCCGTCTCTGGGTGTCGGCGTGTCGAATCTCTCCGTATTGGGGCACTTCGAGAACGTGGCCCGCGGTGTTGTGGACCTCAGAGACGTGCTCTACTTCGTGTCGACAGCTGCACTCTTCCTGTTCATGGCAGTCGGCATCATGAGCCGCGAGCGGCTGAGCGCCGGACGGAGCGCCCACCGGCGGCTTCGCACGGGAACGGCGGCGTTGGTCGCGACGGTGGTCGTGCTCAACCTTCTCAGTGGGAATATCCGGGGTCGACTCGATCTCACTCAGGAAAGCCTCTACACGCTCTCCGACGGCACCCGAGAAATTCTGGGGGAGCTCGACGACATCGTGACGCTGAAGCTCGTGATCTCGGACGAGCTGCCGACCGAGCTCCAGCCAACGCTTCGGGACGTGGCGGACCTGGTTGCGGACCTCCGCGGGGCGGCGAACGGGAACCTCGTCGTCGAGAATCTCAATCCGAATGAGGATGAAGAGGTGGCAAGGGAGGCGCGCAACCTCGGCGTAACGCAGAACGAGTTCAACGTCTTGCGCGACGACGAGTTCGAGGTGCGGCGTGGCTGGTTTGGACTGGCGCTTCTCTACGCAGACCAACGCGAAGTCATCCCATTCATCAACCGGACGGATGATCTCGAATTCCGACTCGTCTCGGCGATCTCCACGATGACCACAGTAGAGCGTCCGGGGTTGGCCTTTCTCACCGGTTTCGGCTCTCAGGAACCCGAGACGTTCCCCTCGTTTGCGCGGGCGCTGTCCGACCGATACGACATCCGGACGATCGACCTCACGGTGGACACGGTACCTGATTTGAACCGTGACACTCTGGACATCGTGGTGGTCGCAGGCCCCCAACAGCCCCTGGGTGCACCCGCGGTGGATGCGATCGGATCTTTCGTCGACGCCGGAGGATCCGCGCTCTTCTTGATCGATAAGCATCAGGTGTCGCCCGAGTCACCGATGATGTACCCCGTGTTTACCGGCTTGGAGGGGTTCCTCGAGGCAAGAGGTGTGGGCACCGACGCCGGAGTGGTCCTGGACTACGGCTCCAACTCCAGGATCTCCATGGGGCAGCAGGGGAGCTTCAACGTCGTGCGCCCCTACCCGTTGTGGCCCATAGCGGTGAGGGGGGACCCGCACCCTACGACGCGCGACTTGAGCGACTTGAGCCTAGGGTGGGGGACGNTTCTTACAGTAACGGACACNGCCGTTCAGCGGATCTGGGTGACCACAGAGCTCGGCGCCATTCAGGCAGCGGGCGGAATCATCATGCCCGACGCGCTTCTGGAGCCTGATCGGAACAACTTCCAGACGTTGACGGTGGCAGTCGCGTTGGATCCGAATGCGGCCGACGATGATGAGCCCGCAGGAACACGAGATGATTCGGCGACGGGCGGCCGAATGATCGTCATCGGTGACGTGGACTTCCTCCAGGAGCAGTTCCTCCAGGCCAATCCTCAGAATCTCGTGTTCACCTTGAACGCGATCGATTGGCTGGCCCAGGACGAGGCCTTGATCGGGATTCGCTCGAAGCTTCGGACGCCACCCGTGTTGGCGTTTACGTCTGAATTCCAGAGAGTGGCGCTCAAGTGGGGCAATCTGGTGGGGGTGCCCCTGCTCTTCATCCTGTTGGGCTTGGTTCGCGTCACCGGACGGAGGAGGCGAGCTGAAACGCGCTGGAAAGGCGCACCCGCATGAGTGAGAAGACGCTGAAAAGCATCTTCGTAGTGCTCGGCATCTTGGTAATCGTTTGGCTGGGCTCGGGACTGCTCTCCAGGGGAGGTGGCGGGGGAGCGGCGCTCGATGATGGCGGCCTAGCGTTGCTCCTCGAAGGCTTGGACGAGACGGGCGTCAGCCAGATCCGTATCGTAGGTCCAGTTCAGACCGTGTCGCTCCAGAGGAGCGGTGGGTCCTGGACCGTCAACGGAAATGTCGCGGATTCAGTGACGATGGCACGTTTCTGGAGATCCGTCGTGGAGGCCGAGGTGGGGGGAGTCGTGGCCAACAACCCCGGAAACCACGAGCGCATGGGGTTGTCCACTGACAGCGCGTGGACGGTGGATTTCACGCTCACCGACGGCGCCATGACGTCGCTGCTCGTAGGTAAGACCGGGCCGATTTTTCCCAGCGGGTATGTGCGGCTGCCCGATCAGGACGCGGTTGTGGTCGTGTCCGGAGACTTCCGGCCCACGGTGGTCCTGAGTATCACGGAGTGGCGGGACAAGACGATCCTACGGATGGACACCGCCTCCGTGGTTCGTGTCGTGCTGGAGATGGACGAGGAAACCCATGTAGCCGAACGGGTCGACACCACATGGTCGGTGGATGGTGAGCCCGCGAACGCCAACACCATGCGTGCAGTGTTGGACGAGCTGGCGCATCTGGTCGCCCTCGGGTTCGTCGAGGATGGTGAGATCTTCGAGGAAAATCCTAGGCGGGTGGTGGCCCTCGGGGCGGGAACCGACACATTGGGAATCGTTGTGATCACGGGGGAAGCAGGTACACGTCACGCCCGGACACCCGGTAGCACCACCGTGTTCGAGATTCCAAGCTTCCGGGTCGATCGTGTGACGCCAGACATCGAGGTCCTCCGTGTACCCGACCCTGGTGGCGTCTGAGGACCTGCTCCGCTCAAGTCGGGTATCTGGAAAACGACAGTCGCGGCTTTGCCGCGTCTACAACGGCGGCTCGCCGCCTGTTCAGCGGCGGTGGCCGCCTACCTGAGCTTCGTGGGAGGATGCTCGTGCTTGGCTTCGTCAGGACCCGACCCAGACTCATCCTGCCGGCCGCGGCGTCCGCCGTCCTCGCTACGACTTCGGCCCTTGCCGCCCAGAGCGCCAACCCGGACTCCCTGTCACTCCACGAGGAGGCCAAGGAGATCCAGGCGCGCTTCGAGCGTTTTCGAGAGGAACGTATCCCTCCGGAACTGGCAGGATACGGGCGCGGGTGTGATGACATCGTTGGCCGGTTTTGCCTCCGCTTCGAGGACGGCGAAGACGAGAGCGAATGGACGGTGCCCGAGGAGCCCATTGAATTCGGCATGGCACGGGTCCAGGTCCTTCGTGAGCTCCGTGAGATCCACAACCAGATCCCGCGGGATTCCTGGATTCTGGGCCAGCGCGTCTTCTACATGGGAGAGGTGGGTGATTGGCAGGGCGCAGAAGCCCTGATCCGTAACTGCGGCGGCGGGAACTGGTGGTGTACGTCCCTGCTCGGGTTCGTGAGGCACGCACAAGAAGACTGGAACACGGCCGCCGACCTGTTCGCATTGGCCGTCGGCCAGATGCCCGACGGCGAAACTTTTCTTTCCCTCGGGCTGCTCCTAGACCCCGACGCGTTGGATGTCTATGAGGATGCGTCCGACCAGGCCGCCGCGGAGGAGCGTCTGTGGTTGCTCGCCGACCCGCTCTATCTGGTGGACGGAAACGACCGGATGACCGAACAGTACGCCCGGGCGGTCCTGATCCGCATGCGACGTGAAGCCGTCAACCCGTATGGGATAGAGTGGGGCGACGATATCGAGGAACTCACCCTCCGTTATGGGGCTGAACGTGCGTGGGAGCGGAAACGGAGCCTACCGAGTGGCACGCTCCAGGACACACGCGGCATCGTGGGTCGGCATCATCCGAAGAGCCAGGAATTCCTTCCGCCCGACTTGGCTCTCGAGGATCCGGCGCAGGTGGCACCCGGTGATTGGACCCTGGAACAACGGCGCCCGTGGACCGGATACGCACCTCCCTACGCTCCGGACCTCAACGCCCTGGAGACGCAGGTCGCCCGTTTTCGCCGCGGGGATTCGCTGCTCGTCGCCGGGGCTTTCAGGCCGGAGCCAGAGGACGTTACGGTGGACAGCCGTCGCCAGAACCAGAATGTGAACCCACGCATCGTCGATCTTCGTGCGCGACGGAACCAGGACCGGGGGGACCAACAGGCCCGCACCAATCCATTCGGCCGGCCCCCGGAAGCGCCCCTCCCGCTCCCCGTCGTGGAACAACAACCGGAAGGCCCCGTGCAATCCGCCCTCTTCCTGATCGACACCGAGAGTGGCCAGCAGCACGAAGTTCAAGGGGAGGGCCGGAGTGGCGTTTACCAACTCCAGGTACCGAATGGACGTTATGTGGTCGGCATCGAAGCCTTCAGCCCCGACGCGAAAGAAGCCTGGCGGGACCGCCACGGACTGTGGCAAGATCCGCTCGTCCCCGGCTTGGCAGCGGTTTCAGATCTGCTGATCCTGGCGGGTGGCGGAGAGATCCCGACTTCGCTCGAGGAGGCGATGCCGACCGTGCTTCCGGCGGTTCGCGTCCGGGCCGGCGAACCGTTTAAGGTGGCATGGGAGTTATACGGACTCCAGATCGGAGAGTCGGCGACCGTGCGNATCGGCCTCGACGAGGGNGGTGGNGGCTTNTTTNGGGCCGTGGGCCAGTTCCTGCGGGTGCTCACGCCGGAATCCCCCGTGCTGATGACGTACGAAGACGCGGGGCCCGACGCCTTGGGCACGGTCTTCCGCGCGGTTCAGCTCAGCCTACCCCCCGACCTGGAGCCGGGAGAGTACACGTTGACCGTGGAAATCGCGCTTGCCGGCCGTGAGCCCATGACGGTGCCGCGCCCGATCGTCATCGTGCCGTAGGCCGGGCTGCTGTAGGCCTGGCCAGGTACGTGCGGCCTGGCCTAGGCCTCCTTCTTCTCGAAATCGACGTGGACCGTTTCGGCCTCTTCGCGCCGAAGCTCCTTAAGGGCATCGTGAATCCCCTGCGTCAGTTCGCGCTCTTCACGGAGGGCGGTGAGGTGAGCCTCGGTGTTGCTCCCTCCCGACGTTACCGTCCGGGACGCTCGAACTCACCTCGATGTAGATCGTCGTAGAAGTCGAACATCTCGCGGTTGTAGTCCGTCTTCCGAGCCCGCTCGAACGGCTCGATGATCTCGAACAGTATCTCGAGGCGTTGGGCCATCGTGAGGTGACCTCGAAGATCTTCCGGCGCCAAAAAGCCGCGGCTGCAAAACTGGTGTGTCTTGCGGAAATATGACTTTATCAAGCGGCGGGCTGCGTTGGTACGCTCCACGAGTCGGCGCCGTTCCTCTGGTAAGGCGACCACACCGTCCAACTCGCGGAAGAGATCGGCGGCCCAATCGTCCGTCCCACCACCTCTCCACTGCCGCACGAGTTGGGCAGCCAGGTAGTATTCCTCCGACCAGAACTGGTCATGGAGATGTGAGATCAGCAGGGCACGTTCTGTGGGTTCGGGTCCGGTCACTTTCCCTCAGAAGGCTATTGGAGGAGTACAGTGGACCGCATGCCGTGCCAAGGCACGAGTCCCCGGGATACCACGGCCGGGCTGTTAAAGAAAGAAGCACGAATCGAAGGTGGCCCATGAGTGAGGTATGCAGCAAGTGTTATGGACAGTAACCTATTGGATTCATCGAAATGAACGGTACTCGCCGCCGGAGGCACCCCTGCGACATCGACTCCTAACCAGCTTGGCACTCGTATTGACGGCGTGCTCAGTCGAACCTCCGGCTCTGACCGTCGGCACCGTGACTTTCACCGAGTCCGAACTCCTCGGCCTGAATGATACTCGTCGAGCTCAACTCGCAGAGATCACCGCCTTTGGGTTGGCCAGCGCACGCGAAGAGTTGCCTGTCAAATTGGCCCCGATACTCGAACAGGCGAGAGACGCTGCGCTGGTAAGGCAATTCGCGGCCGAAAGGATCCTGACCGAGAACGGAGTGGACGACAACCAACTCCGCGCCCACTACCTCACCAACCCGGCGCTCGAACTGACCGTGCGCCACGTTCTCTTCTTCTCGGAACGCTGGCGAGCGGACTCACATCGGGAGCTCGCCCAGAGAAAGGCCGAGGCCGCGATCGCGCGCCTCGAAGCCGGTGAGCCCTTTCCGGATGTGGCAGCAGAGCTTTCAGAAGAGCCGGGAGCTGAAGGCCGACAGGGGCTGCTCCAACCCGGGCGCGAGGGCTCTTGGGTATCCGAGTTTTGGGCCGCTGCCTTGGCGTTGGAGCCGGGAGAGATCAGTCCTGTCACCGAAACGCAGTATGGCTTCCACGTCCTCCGCCTCGAGAACCGCCAAATCGTTTCATTCGAAGAGGCCCGCCCCACAGTCGTAGCAGAGGTCTCGGCTTTGATCGCTTCGATCGAAGAGGCCGCCAAGAGCGTCTCGATAGAGGAGGCCCGAGCTTCCTCGGTCGTGGTGCCAACGGCGTACCTGGCGGCAATCACCCGAGATTTCGAGGATCGGACGCTTGGGTGGAGTCTGGCCCTTGGATTCGCTCCGGGCCTCACGAGCGCCCAAGTGAAAGAAGCCGCTCGGGCTGCGTTGGGGGCCACCGAGCAACTTGCAACGATCGCGCGCGGTGAGCTTGGAGAACTGACGCCCCTGCTCCGGGTGGCCTACCCCATCATCTTCGCAGATGATGGCTAAGCCCGAACCACACCCTGAAAGAGAAACAGTACACGGGTCGAGTGGGAAACACTCGGACCGGTCCAGCCGTAGTAACATGCAATGACGGCACATGCCAAGAGTAAGATCACGTTCCTGATCGGGTTCGCCGCGTACTTCAGCGCCATTTGGTTTCTGTGGGATACGCCGGCCGTGTACCCGCTCAAGGTTTTTGTAGTCCTCCTCCACGAGATCAGCCACGCGATGATCGCGGTCGCCACCGGCGGCACGATTGATAGAATCGTGCTGGACCCCAATCAAGGCGGCGCCTGCTACTGCCCCGGAGGAAACGCCTTTCTGACGTTGTCGGCGGGGTATCTGGGAAGCCTGGCTTGGGGGGGGCTCCTGGTTTCCGCCGGCCAAGTGAAGCGCATCAACAGCCGCTGGGTTACGGGTGCCGTGGGGCTCCTGGTAATAGGCCTGACTCTCGCCTACGTCCGTAGTCCATTCGGCTTCTGGTTCGGACTTGCCTTCGGGTCCGTCCTTGTTCTCGGCGCAGCACGGCTCTCCGCCGCCGTCAATCAAGGGATTCTTCTGACGTTGGGACTCACGAGTTGCCTTTACGCCATCCTCGACATCAAGAGCGACGTGCTCGATCGGCCGGAGCTGCAGTCGGACGCCGCCATGCTCGGCGACCTCACCGGAATCCATACCGTCGTATGGGGCGGCCTATGGATTGCGGTAGCCGTGCTCGCTAGCGCGTGGCTATTCCAGTGGTCGTACCGGAGGGCCTGACCACCACCATATCTGGTAAAAAGCTCGTACTTGTACGGAGAGCTTGCCCGTGCTGAACGTCCTTGATCTCGCCCCTACCGACCGATATGTTGGCGTTGGCCTGAAAATGGCCTGGGCCGCTTTCAGCCTCCAATGAGGGGGCGGAGAAGCGGACTGCGGGTCTGAGAGCCCGCCGGCGTTACGCCCAAAGTCGAACCGAAAAAGAGGAGGTGATCAATTGTCTAGTCCAAGTAGTCTGCCCAACCTGGTGAGGGCAAGCGATCGCTGCTTCGGTAAGTAAGTAGGAGCCGAAACGGCTTCAGCTGTCCGCACCGGTAGCGGCCTTCGTGCCGGGTTGCGGCAGACAAGAGAAACGCGTCGTCGGGATAGCTTACCCGGCGGCGCGTTTCAACTTCCAGAGATTCGGAAACCGGGATGCGCCCCCTCCCTCAGCCGAAGTAGTCCGGCGCGTTTCCTGCCTTCCATTTGATGTTGCACCCGATGCTCGGCTTCTGGTCCAGGGAGATCGCGTCACCCGCGGCGAGAGCCTCCACGGCAGCTTCGAGATCCGCGCCCGTCACCGGTACGTCATTCCCCGGCCGGCTGCCGTCGAACTGCCCCCGGTACACCAGGCGTCGTTCCTGATCGAACAGGAAAAAGTCCGGCGTGCAAGCAGCCTCGTAGGCCTTGGCAATCGACTGGGCCTCATCGAAGAGATACGGGAACGTATATCCAAACTCCTCGACTGCACGGGCCATCGCCTCGGGGCCGTCCTGGGGGAAAGCCTCCGCATCGTTGGAGCTGATGGCCACCACCGCCAATCCCTTCCCCTGGTATCGCTTCACTGAGCGCGCCAACTCTGCCCGTATGTGTATAACGAACGGGCAGTGGTTGCACATGAATATGACCAGCAGGCCGGGGGCGTCGACGAAGTCGTCGAGCGCCACAGCTCGCCCGTGCGTATCCGGCAACACGAAGTCCGGCGCGGCAATACCCAACGCTGCCATTGTCGATGCGGTTTTCGCCACTCGTCCTATCCCTTCCCGACCTCCATCTGCTGCGGCAACGTAAGGAGGTCGAGGACCTTGAAGCGTCGCTCGCCCATCGGGAGCTCGATGGTCACCTCCTCGCCCTTACGTGCGCCCAGGAGGCCTTGGCCAATCGGAGAGGCCATTGATACCTGTCCACCGTCCAGGTCCATGAAGTCACCCGCCACGATAGTGAAGTTGGCTACCTCGTTCACCGCAAGGTCGTGGATCTCGACGCGAGACCCGAAACCGACCCGATCGATGGGCATGGCCTTGACATCGATCTTCGACAACTCCGACAAACGCTGGGTCAGATGCCCGATCCGGAGCTGTACGAACTGCTGGCGCTCGAGGGCCGACTTGTACTCAGCGTTTTCCCTGAGGTCGCCCAATTCGACGGCCCTCTCGATCCTCGCCGGGAGGAGAACGTTGAGCTCATGGACGAGCTGCTCGATCTCTTCCCCGATCTTCTCCCGAATCTCGTCAAGCATAGGGCGTGGTCCCGGAGAAGTGGAGTCCAGAAAACGGGCGAAGCGATCGGCGCTTTTTCCCCCCGCATCTGCAGTGAAGGAACCGCCCCGCCGGCTAAACTAGTTCTTTCGCGATCTGCATCAAGTGGTGCTCCACCCCGCTCGACGACACACATGCCGCCCGGGGGAGGAGGGACCAGGCGGGGGGAGGGACCCGGGGTTTTTTCCAGAGGACTCTGCCTTCCAGAAGGGTACGAGCCTTCTGGAAGGCGAGCCCTCTAAACTACTAACCTACGGCCGGGCTTCCCGACTCCCCGGTGCGGATCCGATAGCACTCGGCCAGTTCCACAACGAAGATCACACCGTCTCCGAAGTTTCCGGACCGCGCGCCCTCGATGATCGCCCCCCGTGTGCGTTCCACGAAGTCATCGTTCACGGCGATCTCCAGCCGGACCTTCTTCCGAAGTACGATTTCGAGCTCCGCACCACGGTAGGTCTCGGTATACCCGCCCTGCTGCCCAACGCCCTGGGCGTTGGCGACCGACATCCTTCCAACACCTACGTCGGCCAGTGCCTGCTTCACTTTATGAAGCGCTGCAGGCTGTATGTATGCGATTACGAGTTTCATAAATTTGCTCCGTTCGTATTAGGCCAGAAACCGTCAGCGAGGGATCACGATCTGGTAGTCGGGATATGCTTCCATGTTGTGCTCCGCCAAGTCCAGTCCGAGACGTTCCTCTTCCTCGGACACGCGCAGTCCCATCGTGGCCTTGATCACCGAGAAGATGGCGAACGCACTGGTGAGGGCGAACGCACCGTAAGCCGCGACGCCGATCAGCTGTGTGACGAATGAGTGGTCGGGGTTGGTGCTGAAAATGCCCACCGCCAGGGTTCCCCAGATCCCGCACGTCAGGTGCACCGAGATCGCTCCGACGGGATCGTCCATCTTGATTCGGTCGAACACCATCACTGAGACGACCACCAGCACACCGGCAACCGCTCCGATGATCACCGAACTCATAACGCTGACCGTGTCCGCACCCGCAGTGATCCCCACGAGGCCGGCCAGCGCCCCATTGAGCACCATCGACGCATCGGGACCCCCTTTATTGGACATCCAAGTCGTCAACATCGCCCCAATGATCCCTGCGGCGGCGGCAAGACACGTCGTCACGAGGACGTAGGACACGAGCCCCGGATCGGCGCTGAGCACGGACCCGCCGTTGAAGCCGAACCAGCCCAGCCAGAGCAAGAACACCCCGATGGCGGCCAGGGGGATGTTGTGGCCCGGGATCGGGTGAATTTGATCGTTCACGTACTTCCCGAGGCGGGGTCCAAGAAGGAACACGCCGGCAACTGCGGCCCATCCCCCTACCGAGTGTACGAGCGTCGAGCCGGCGAAGTCGTAGAAGCCCCTCTCGTCGAGCCATCCACCACCCCACTTCCAGGAGCCGGCGATCGGGTATACCAGCCCTACATAAAGGGTGGCAAAGACCAGGAATGAGGCGAGCTTGATACGCTCGGCCACAGCCCCGGAGACGATCGTGGCTGCTGTAGCCGCGAACATCGCCTGGAAAAGGAAGTCGGTCCAGTAGGTGTAACCCTCACTGTACTCGGACGTGATACCGGCGGCATCCGTCGCGATGCCGAAGCCGGCGAACCCGAAGAAGGACCCCATCGAGAACTCTCCGGGGTACATCAGGTTGAAGCCCACGATGGCGTAAGTGAGCAACCCGATCGCGATGATACTCACATTCTTGAAAAGAATGTTCACCGTGTTCTTGGACTGCGTCAGCCCGACCTCCAGAGTCGAAAACCCCAAGTGCATGATGAATACCAAGAACGTGGCAACCATCATCCACACGTTGTTGACCGAGAAAATCGCGTCCGCCGCGGTTTGTTGAGCCGCGGCCGGTGCGGGCGCTAGCACTGCCAGAAGCAGCGGCAGAGTGAGTAGTGATTTACGCGAAAGCTGCATGGGTGGTTTTCCCTCCATCCGGTCCCGTAGACAACTACAAGCGTACCCACACGGGTACACCTACATGGCTACCGCCTTTGGCAAGGCGTGTGCCATGAAATTCAAGAGTGGAGATAACCCTTTATTCATAAGGTAAACTCCCACTTTTCGGGGACTTCAGGCGGGCGTTTTACGGCACAGAAGTCCTACGCTGCGGTAGGACAGAGAAGGGAACCCACAATAATGTAGGAGTCGATCGCGGGGCCGGGTTTGGCTTGGTAGGCGTCGGTCAACATACCCTTCACATGGCGAAGACGATCAGGCTGGCTTCCCTTCGGCCACTGGCGTGACCGCCGCTGTATCCCGGTCTCCGGTTCGGATCCGATGGATCTCATCCACCGGACAAAGGATCGGGCCGCTCATGGCCGCCTATCCCGTGCGCCGCGAACACGTCGAGGGAGTCATCCAGGCGGGGGCCAGAAGAGTATCCACGAAGGCCAGCTCCGCAATGCCGTCCGCGGCAAAGGCGTGTCATGAAATCAGAAACTGGAAGGGCTTCGCGGGATCAGGTCAACCCATACTTCTCGACGCGAAGACCCATGATACGTTCGGTAAGTCCCAGCTGTCGTGCGGCGGCGGCACGGTTGCCCTTGTTCATCTTGAGGGCGTCGACAATCAGCTCTTTTTCCAACACGGCCAACTGCACGTTGAGGGGCCCGGACCGCCCATCGTCGATCTTGGCCATCTGAAGGCTGGGCGGAAGCAACCGGGCGTGGATGACCTTTCCGTCGGCGAGCAGTACGGCCCGCTCAATGGCGTTCTCGAGCTCCCTGACATTTCCCGGCCAGTGATAGGCCATCAACAGATCGATTGCTGGAGTGGACAGCCGCACGATGGATCGGTCATGCCTCCGGCTGTATTTCTCGATGAAATGATCCGCCAGAAGGATGATGTCGGTACGGCGATCCCGCAGCGGCGGCACATGAATCGGGAATACGTTGAGACGATAGTAGAGATCGGCTCGGAACCGACCGTCTTCCATGTCCCGCTCGAGGGGACGGTTTGTCGCGGCCACCACGCGGACGTCGGCCGTCAAGACCTTGGTCCCGCCGACCCGCTCGAATTCCCGCTCCTGTAGGACCCGAAGAAGCCGGAGCTGCACAGAGTTCTTGAGGTCTCCTATTTCATCGAGGAAGATGGTCCCCCCAGAGGCGCGTTCGAACCGCCCCTCTTTCTGTTGTACAGCCCCGCTGAACGAACCTTTCTCGTGTCCGAAGAGTTCACTTTCGATGAGGCTCTCCGGAAGCGCGGCGCAGTTGATCCGAACGAATGGGCCCCCCGACCGTCGACTCCCGTAGTGAAGCGCGTTAGCGATGAGTTCCTTGCCCGTGCCGCTCTCACCTCGGATCAGCACCGTAGCATCACTCTGCGCGACTTGGCCGATCATTTCATACACCGGCTCCATTTCACGCGAATTACCCACGACGTTCGACGGGCGGTAGCGGTCGGCGAGTTCTCTCCGCAGGCGCCTGTTCTCGTCCATGAGCGCCTTTTCCTCCTCGGCGAACTGGCCGACGCGTACGACGTGAGCGATGAGGGAGGCAAGGATCGAGAGGATGCGGATGTCCTCATCGAATTCGAAGTCAAGCCCGTACGGCCGCTCGGCGCTCAATGCCCCAATCGTCTCATTGTCGAGCCTGACCGGTACGCAGACGAAGGCCATCTCCCTCTCCGGACGATCCTTCAGGGGCCGGGCCCGGCCCAAGAAGAGCGGCTCGGCGGCGATGGAGGGTACCACAACGGGCTCGCCGGTCTGGACGACGCGCCCAGTGATCCCCTCGCCCAAACGGTATCTCCCACGCTCCCGCTGATCGGCGGAAAGGCCGATCGCCTCGTGTACCAGGATCTCGGACGTGCGGCGGTTCAGCACGGTGAGCGTGGCACACTCCACATCCATGTGACGTGATAGAGCCTCGAGGATCGGCCTCATGGAGGTGCTCGCGTCCGAAGCCTCGTCGAGGAGTGTGCTGGCTTCGTGAAGAAGCGACAGCGACCGGGATTGCCCAACAGAATTCGCCAACATCGACCTGCCCTACACGCTAAAGCACACGCCGCAGAGTCCGCTCGCTCCCAGCCACCGTTGAGCGGTTGCGGAGGGCGGAGCGGGTGTGGACGCGTCAAGCTACATAAATGTAGGGCTGAGCGCACATCGTGGGTCGATCGGCCAGCGGATCTGAGCGGCCGATTCGAGGAGGGATGTTGACTCTTCTGAAAAAGCGGAGCTGCCCGATCCGTTACCGAATCCGGGCAGCCCCGTCCGAAGGCTACAAAAGTCGAGCGTCAGTTAGTTGGTATCGATACCGAACGTATGACTGATGCCGAACGTGAGCGCGTGGTCATCGGCGTTGTCGTCGCTGTAGATCCAAGCCGCCGACAAGTCGAAATCCCCTACCGATAGGGAATAGCCAGCCTCGATATATTGACTATCGAGGCCATCACCGAACGTGCCGAAGGTAGCGTGGAGCCCTGATTGCGCGATGGTGCCGGCGGCGAACCAGTAGGTCTCATCGCCCGACGTGAGCGCGTCCGAGTCATGCTTGCCGTAGGAGAATTCTGCGGAAAGAACCCCAATGCTCGCATTGAGGTTTCCCTCCAGGTACTTTGAGTCGAAAGCGTCGTTCGTGTACACATACGCAGTGCCGCCGACGCTGACGCTCAAGTCACCAATGTCCTGGCTAAGACCAAGGTAGACATCGACCTCGTTACCTGTTGCTACATCCGCCGCCCAAGCGCCCAGATTGAAGCTACCGGCAGTCAAGTCCAGACCGGCACTCGCGGAGGATGACCCCTGAGGGGCGCCACGGTAAAAGTAATCGGAAGCGAAGCCAACATTCCCCGACAACTCCGCGTCCTGGGCCACGCCAACCAGCGGCGTAGCCAAGATCGCAACCGCCGTCATCGTACCTATGCTCAATTTCATTCGTTACTCTCCTCGAAACGTGATGGAGCGTAACGAGCGGCGGCTTCCACCATTCGGGCAGCTCCAGAAC
This sequence comes from Gemmatimonadota bacterium, assembly GCA_002731735.1. Classification (GTDB taxonomy): domain Bacteria; phylum Gemmatimonadota; class Gemmatimonadetes; order Longimicrobiales; family Gaopeijiaceae; genus UBA822. The sequence goes on from PCCM01000019.1 coordinate 24,482, forward strand.
CAATCGTTGGGAACTTATACATGGACAAGACGGAGCGCCATAATGCGAGTCGCGTGCCAAGAATCACAAACCTGGGCCCAAAGCACTTTATCTGGTTTGCGGGCAACCACTTAGAGACACTGGGACCCGCGAAACGGGAAGATCTCCATCATACCAGACGGTGGGATAGTCGCCTTCTATTACCAAAATGTAGGAACCTACCGGGACCCGCGTCGGGAGGTCTGGCCTGTGTTTAGCCCAGGTAGCGGACACAGCGGATCATATCGGTGAGGTTTCCACCCCAAACAGATTTGCCAGGGAGTCCCTCATGAGGGACTCCCGAAAACCCTCGTCCCCCAGTTTGGGATGATTGTGACCAACCGGGAGGGTGGCGAAGTATCCATAACAATCCGGATACTCACTGCCTCCCAGCGCATCAACGATGACGGCGCCGAGGGATTTCTCGACATCGATCACCACGTGGAATCCGTCCACGAGGATATTTTCTTTCAGGACCGCGCAGACCTGATCGGCCGGGACTTCGACCTTGGGCATGTCGCTCTCTTCGAAGGCTGTCGACAATCTAATCGGGTTTTGCAGAAGTGTCTCGGCTGCACTAGCCTATACGCCTTCGTGCGATCCCGAATGGTTTGTCCACTACGGAAATCTCAATGACCACCGCCCCCGCGCCGCAGGACGAGCAATCGGCAGGACCGGTCTTGCCTGGGCTCCTGGTCGATCCCGAGTGGTTGGAGGCTCACCTGGATGACCGCCTGGTACGCATCGCCGACCTGCGCGATCAAGAGGCGTATCAGGGTGGGCATATTCCGGGTGCCGTTCAGCTGGACCTCGAAGACATCGGCGAGATCCGCGACGGGTGCGAGAACGCCGTTCTACGCCCGCTGGATTT
>PCCM01000020.1 GCA_002731735.1 Gemmatimonadota bacterium
GGGTTGGCGGGTGGAACAAGTGGCGAGCAAACAACCCGAGAAAAGAGACGCTCCATGGGGCAGATCTCAGTGGGAAGGACCTCAGCTGGGCCGAACTCAGCGGGATCGTCGCCGAGTTGAACCTGCCGCGTCCCGCGAGCACCGAGGAGCCCGCGTCCGAGACGTTGCCACGTACGGCGGTCGAGCCTTCACCGGATCGCGGGGCTTAGAAGCGCCCTGGTCGATGGCCCCTCCTAGAACACGATCGGCGACACGACCAGGTTCTCGATGAGGAACTCCATCATCCGGTCCTGATTCAGGGCCGAATGCCCACGGTCCGGGCCTACCTGAACCTCGAAGCTCTTACCAGCCTGCTGTAGCGCGGCGATGAGCTGCATGGTGTTCGTCGTGTGGACGTTGTTGTCCGCGGTGCCGTAGTAGAGCATCAGGCGCCCTCTCAGATCCTCGGCGTAGGTCACCGCCGAGCCAGCGTCGTACCCAGCCTCGTTGCCCTGCGGCGTCCACATGTACCGCTCGGTGTAGATCGTGTCGTAGTGCCGCCAGTCGGTAACCGGCGAAGACGCTGATGCGACCTGAAAGGCATCCGGGTGACGGAGCAACGCCAGCGCGGAGACGTACCCTCCGTACGACGTCCCGAAGATACCCACACGGTTCCGGTCCACATACGCACGGCCCCAGAGTGATCGAATCCCCGCCGCTTGATCGTCGACCTCGACAACCCCCAGCTTCATATAGATCGCGTCGAGGAACTCCTTCCCGCGACCCCCGGCGCTCCGGGAGTCCATCGTGACCACCAGGAAGCCGTATTCGGTGAGCGGATGCGGTGTCGTGAACGTCTCGCTAGCCCCGTTTGTGCGCGGGCCTCCGTAGACGGAGACCAGCATCGGATAACTCCGGTCCGCCTGGAAGTCCGACGGCTTGTGCAGCATCCCATGCAGCTCGGTCACGCCATCTTCAGCAGTGAACGTGAACATCTCAACACGGTTGAAGCCCAACTCCTCGAAACGTGAGAGGTCGCTTGTCGCTATCTCGGCGACCTGACGCCCCCGCCTGTCGCGTAGCACCGAAGTCGGGGGCTGATCGTGCGTCTCAGCTATGTCGACGAAGTGTTCACCATTGGGCGAAAACGTGACGGTGTGATTGAACGCCGGGTCGGTCAGCCGTTCGTCTCCCGATCCGTCCAGCTCCGCGCGGTGCAATTGCATCTTCATGTAGTTGTCACCGCTGCGGGCCATGTAGTGCAGGACACCCTCGTCTTCGTCGACGCGCACCACGTTGCCGACCTCGAAGTCGTGGTCGGTGAGCGTCGTGAGCAGCTCCCCCGAGAAGCGGTACAGATAGAAGTTCCGGAAGCCGTTGCGCTCGGACATCCAGATGAAGCGCTCGCCGTCGTCGAGGTAGCGCATATACGGTGAGTTCATCGTCCAGCTCGCGGGCCACTCCTCACGAACGACCACGCGACAGTTGCCGGTGTCCGGTCCACACGCCGTGAACTCCATGATGTTCTGGCGGCGGTTCGTCCGGTTGAAGGTGATCTCCGAGCCGTCCGGCGACCAACCGACGTGATACACGTAATGCCCCACCACATCGTCCGTGAACGGTCGACCCTCCCGAACGTCGATGCGGGTCGCCGAGCCCGCGCTCACGTCGTAAACGAAGAGGTCGACGATCGGGTTGTCGACGCCGGCTTTCGGATACGCTTCGATGTCGAGCGAGCTCTGAACCGCCGTTTGATCCGTCTCGATGAAGAAGTCCGGCACCGGGTTTTCGTCGAAGCGGTAGTACGCGAGCTTCGAGCCATCTGGTGACCACCACATCGCGGTGACTTGATCGAGCTCCTCACCGTATACCCAACTCGCGGTGCCGTATTTGATACGGTCGTCCGCACTACCATCGGTCGTGACCGCCCGTTCATCCGTGCCATCCGGGCGGCTCACGTAGAGGTTGCGGTCGCGATAAAACGCCCTATACGTGCCGTCCGGCGACTCGGCCTCCGCGAATTGACGCCCGCGCGCGCGGCCCCCGCCCCCGCGGCCACCCAGCGGCCCGGTGTTCCTCCTCGCAGGAGGCGGATCGGCCGACGACGTGCCAGTCGCGATGTCGAAGCGATACGTCGCTCCCGCAACAGTGTACCGGAAGCTCTCGCCGTCCTCGGCCCACGCGGCGCGAATCGCCCCCGAAACGACGGACCGACTGATCTGAGGCGCCATCTCCCTGTAGCGTTCGTACCCGGGCATACTCTGCAGCCGATCTTGAGCGACCAAGGGAACAGTGACCAGCGTCAGGAATGCCAGCAGGACCATGCCCGCCCCGTGGAGCGAGCAACGGAAAGTGTCGTCGAGCTTGGTCGTCATGTCACGCATGGAGCCTCCTACGACTCGTGACGGTCCGGATTCAACAGCCCTCAATATGGGAGAAAGTAGAGCACGGTCGCCAGAAAAGGGATGAGCAGAAGCATCATCGTGATTGCGTAACCGAACATGTCACGAGCACGGAGGCCGGTGATGGCCAGCAGTGGGATGGCCCAGAACGGGTTGAGCAGGTTCGTGTGCGCGTCCCCGACCGCATAGGCCGCGATCGTCTGGCCGTGGGGGATACCCAACTCGGCCCCGGCCATCATCATGGGCCCACCGATGATCGCCCACTCGCCACCGGCGGAGGGTACGAAGACGTTGAGGATCCCACCGGTGATCCATGCTATCACAGGAAACGTATCCGCCGTGGCGACCGAGAGCAGCGCCGTGGTCATGGTGTCGACCAAACCGGTCCCTGTCATGATTCCGATGATCCCGGCGTAGAACGGGAATAGCAGGATGACACCCGCGCTTCCCTTCACTGCGTCGTAGAACTCTTGCAGGTACTTGGTCGGGCTCGCGTAGAGCAGCAGGCCGATCATGAGGAAAGCGAAGTTGAAATTGTTCAGGTTGAGCGCNTCGAGGCCCTGGCCCTCCGCNAAGAACACGCNCCCAACCACCACGACGCCAGTCAAGGCGAGCACACCACCCAGGATCTTGCTGTTGTCGATCTTGTCGGCTAGCGAGGGCTTCNNGTCACCCNAATGAGNGGCCTGTTCGACCGGAGTCCCCTCCGGCTGGGCACCCTCATCGGCGCCGAGATCCACGTAGTACCCAATCTCCCTGCAGTTCTCCTTCGGCGGGCTCAGCAGGTACAGCATGATCGAGACGTAGACGACCGACAGGGCTATGAGAGCCAGCGGATAGGAGTGGAAGACCCACTCCGTAGCGGGGATCACACGATCGACGAACCCCTGCTGCATCAGCGTGTTTCCGTCCTCGGCTTGCAGGAGGCCCGGAGAGCTGGACAACCCCCATCCAAAGGTGAGGCTGATCCCCATGTAACCGGCCACGGCCAACAGCGGATAATGGACGGGCGTTCCATTCCTGGAGGCGTACTTGCCCATTTCACGGACCAGAATCGCTCCGAAGATGAGGCTGAGACCCCAGGAGATCCAAGCGGTCAGCATCGATCCGACACCCACGAGAACGGCGGCCTGCGCCCCGTTCTTGGGAAGCCGCACGAGGACGAGGATCACACGCTTCGCCCACGGGTGGTACGCCACCACGTTGGCGGTCACGAGGATGATCACCATCTGCATCGCGAACTGCAGCAGGTCCCAGAAGCCATCGTACCATGAGAGAGCGATCTCGCTCACTCCGGACCCTTCCGAGATGAACGCTGCGCCCGCTGCTACGTAGGTCAGGATGATCGCGAAGAGAAACGGGCTCGGCATCCACCGCTCCACCCGATCGGCGATCGCCTCTCCGAGCCTTTGGACAGGGGTCAGAGCGGGGGCACTGACCCCGTCGGTCGTCGTCATGCCCGGCTCCTCGAGGTCATTGGATCCGCTTCCAACGCGTGCCTCCAGCGGAATCCTCCAGCACGATGCCGCGTTCAGCCAGTTCGTCCCGGATGGCGTCTGCGCGCGCGAAATCCCGGCCCGCCCGAGCGGCCCCCCGCTCGGCGATGAGTGACTCAATCCAAGACGCAAAGTCATCGTCCACCTCGAGTCCCTCATGCGCAACGCTGAGAAGCCCCAACACCTCGTCGATCAAGGTGAGCGCGCTGCGAGCAGCCTCCAAGTCGGATTCAGCAACCTCCGACGCGGCGTCCAACTCGCCGTTGACCCGGTTCACGAAAACGAACAAGGCGGCGAGGGCCTCGGCCGAGTTGAGGTCGTCATCGAGCGCCACGCGAAAAGCCCCAACGGCTTCACCGGCCAAACGAGTCAGAGGTCCCGAGGAGTCGCGGGGCTGCTCCCCGTCCACACCGACGGTCTCGGCCAACCGTGCCTCGAAGTCTAGGAGCCGCTGGACAGCCGCGGCAGACGCGGCGAGACCGTCCCGGGTGAAGTTCAATTCTCTTCGGTACTGTGCGCCGAGCAATTGATGGCGAATGGCGGCCGGCATCAGCCCCTCTTCGAGCAGTTGGTGAACGGTAATGGTGTTGCCGAGGGACTTGGACATCTTCTCACCCTCGACTACCAGGTGCTTTACGTGGACCCAGTGGAGCACGAAAGGTTTGCCGGTCACTCCCTCCGACTGGGCAATCTCATTCTCATGATGTGGAAAGACCAGGTCTTCGCCGCCCATATGGATGTCCAACGTCTCTCCGAGCTCGGTGATGCTCATGACCGAACATTCCAGGTGCCAGCCGGGCCGCCCTCGTCCCCAGGGTGAATCCCAAACGGCGCCCACCGCCTCGTCCACAGGCTTGGCCGCCTTCCAGAGGGCGAAGTCGCGGGCGTTCTCCTTCTCGTACTCGTCGTCGGCCACGCGTGCGCCAGGACGCGCGCATTCGGGGTCCAGGCCTTTGAGGCGTCCATAGGTCGGGAACGTGCCGATCGAGAAATAGACCGACCCGTCCTCGGTCGAATAGGCGAGTCCCTTCTCTTCCAGTCGCTCGACCCACGCCACCATTTGAGGGACATATCCGCTGGCCAGTGGATAGCTACGAGCCGGAAGGATCCCCAGGGTTCGCGCGTCAGCCAGGATGTCCTCGGTGAAGGGGGCCGTGTACTCCCGCACGTCCTTCCCTTCCTCGGACGCACGATCGATGGTCTTGTCGTCCACATCCGTGAGGTTCATGACGAAATCCACGTCGTAGCCGGAAAAGGTCAGATAGCGGTGGAGTAGATCGTAGACCAGAAAGGCCCGGTAGTTACCGATGTGTGCGTGGTCGTACACGGTGGGGCCACATGCATAGAGCCGGACGACGGGCGGATGGGCCGGCTGGAAATCTCTCACCGAACGGGTCAAGGTGTCGTAGAGTTTCAGGGCCATGTCGTCGCGAGGTTCACGATTGGTCAGAGGGGGTTGGTGTTGACGAGGCCGGTCGACCCGTCAACACGAATGATAGGATGACGTCAAAGCCGCGTCTGCGGAAGAACCCGAAGCTCAGCCACGCGCCAATTATCGTCCTCGAATGTGAAAGCCACGAATACCGTTCTCGTGACATTCTCTGACACCCCCCGGATCCTCGACTCCCACCGGATTTCTGCAAATCCCCTTGCTGGCGCACCGCCCACTTCCTCGACTCGTGACACGCGAGCCGACGCGCCCTCACGGTTTCCTAGATACTCTCGAACAGAGGCTCCAGCGCGCTGAGGGGAGAGGGCACCGAGAGGCCGCTCCTCCCATTGCACGCGCACTCCGCTCTCAGAAAATCGACTTTGGAGCCCCGACACGTCACCAGTGGCCCACTGTGTGGCGAATCCGGCGGCAGCTTGTTCGAGATCTTGCCCGAGACAGACGGGGGGCGCTCCAACACCGAGGGCGACAGCCAGCGTCGCCGGGACCAACACTCGGGCGTGAAGCCGAACCTTCATGCCGTTCCTACTGCCCTGGAGCCGGCCATCTCTTCGTGGACCCGTCGGAGCGCCTCCGCCGGGTCTGGCGCCTGTGTCACGGACCGCCCGATTACCAGGTAGTCGGCCCCGGCCGCTACCGCCGCGCCCGGCGTGGAGACACGGGCCTGGTCGTGAGCGTCGCCCCCAGCAAAGCGAATTCCCGGCGTGACCACGACTAGATCGGATCCTAGGGCCCTCTTGACTGGGGCAGCCTCCCGTACGGAGGCCACCACACCCCCGACCCCAGAGTCCCGCACGAGCGTTGCCAAGCGCACGACCTCCTCCTCGATCGAGTCCACCTCGCGGCCCCACGAGTGCTCCATGTCGGAGGACGTCATGGAGGTCAGCACCGTGACTCCGAGAAGTGTAAGGTCGTTTTCGGCCGCTTGGGCCGCCGCTTCCATCATGGGACGTCCCCCCGTCGCATGGAGGGTCAAGAGATCGACTTCGAGAACTCGGGCTCGGGCAACCGCCCGTGCCACTGTGCTCGGTATATCGTGCAACTTGAGGTCGAGAAAGACCCGCTTGTTCCTCTGCTTGAGGGCTTGGACCGCAGCAGAGCCCTCAGCGGTAAAGAGCTCGAGTCCCACCTTATAGAAATCAGTGGCTTCACCCAGGGAATCCACGAGACCCATGGCGTCATCCAGAGTCGGGACGTCGAGTGGAATGATCACCTGAGCCATGTCAGCTTGGCCCGCCCGAGACCGACACCGGACGATCCGTTCCCTGGTATGCTCCGATCAAGTCCTGAAGGTTCTCGACTCTGATCTTCTCGACATACTGGGCGATCCCCCTCACCACCGTCTGCGCGGCCCTCGGATCAGCGAAGGTGGCGGTACCGATCTGGATAAGGGATGCGCCAGCCAACAGATACTGAATCGCGTCCTCGGCTGTGGTGATTCCGCCGACCCCAAGGAGGGTAGTGGACGTGCATGCCCGGGCCCGATGTACGGCGTGCACGCCCACAGCCCGTAACGCAGGCCCAGACAGACCGCCCGAGCCCGCGCCGAGGGCCGCGCTCCGCGACGCGATGTCGATGACCAGACCCGGCATGGTGTTCACCAAGGTGAGTCCGTCTGCGCCGGCGTCCTCCGCAGCTTCCGCAATGGGCCCGATGTCGGGGACGTTGGGAGCGAGCTTCACGAGGAGCGGCCGATCGGTCAGCTTCCGCGCACCTTCGACGACACCACACAGAGCTTCAGGATCCAAGGCGAAGGGAAGCCCACCGAGGCGCGTGTCGTTGGGACAAGAAAGGTTCAGCTCGTATCCCAAGAAACCGCCGACGGACTCGAGTCCCTCGATGATGCGCCAGTACTCGTCCGGGATGTGGCCCGCCACGCTCACGAACACCTGTATACCCGAGAGGTGCTCCGTCATCCAGGGAAGTTTTTCAGCGCACACACGCTCCAAGCCGGGGTTCGCCAGACCGACCGAATTCAGCATGGCGTTTCCAGCCTCGACCACGCGCGGTGCCGGATTGCCCGCCCGAGGCTCCAGCGTCACCGATTTCGTCACAATGCCGCCCAGGGCATCGAGGTCGAGGGCATCCTCGAGCTCCTCGCCGAAGCCACAGGTGCCGGCGGCGAGGAGCACGGGGTTTTGAAATGTCGCTCCGAACAGGGTCTGGCTAAGTGGCTCATCCGTAAGCTTGTTCGTACGCATGTTC
>PCCM01000021.1 GCA_002731735.1 Gemmatimonadota bacterium
GTACGGGACCGAGGCGTAAAGAGCTGTGATACCCATCATTTGCTCTTTCGAGTCGTAGTTGACGACCCCAAACGCGAGCTCCTCGGCGGTCCACTCGTCTAGCCGCCCATAGAGGTCTTCGGCGGTGTAGCGGGCCTCCTGAAAGGGATTGAACCAACTGTAATTGTTGCCGCTCGAGCAAGCAGAGTTGCTGACGACGTCCTGGTACTCAATGGCGGCGCCGCCGCCATGGTCGACCATTGCGTCTTCCATCCCCGCGGGGTTGCCGACGATGAAACGCGAATAGGCGCACTCCACCGCGGTTATCGCCGAGTTCACGACAACCTCGGCGATGTCAGGATTATCCAGCGCGTCCGTGGTGATGGTGCTCGGCAGTTCTACCTGGAGCAAGTCTTCGCATCCCGTAAGCAACACAGCCAACGCCAGCGTCATGGCCGGAGCGACCCGCCACTTCCCACTCTGACTGATGTGATTCATATCTTCCTCTCAATCCCATAAATGGTAACAAGAAGGGGGCCAAACGGCCGGACGGACGGAACCAACCGTCCGTCCGGCGCCTGGTTGCTCAGAAGCTCACCCGCACATTCATGTTGAAGGCGGCGATCCCTGGAAACTCTCCACCGTAGGTGAAGTTTGGCTCGTTGGAGTAAGCCGCGACCGTCTCGACATCCGGAATCCGGACGTTTCCGCGATCTCTCCACTGCTTCCGCCAGATCGTCCATACGTTCGTCATCGATGCCGATACCGAGGCCCGGTCAATACCCAACGATGCCAGAGCAGATTGCGGAATCTGGTACCGGGCACCTACCTCCCGAAGCTTCCAGAAGTCTGCGCTGTACCGACCCGTGTAGCGCTCGTCTCTCTGCTGCCGCGAGCCATACCAGTTGCCGTCGGTGAAGATCGAGGACTGCCTCGAATTCGAACCCGTCACGTAGTTAGACAGGCTGCTGGTGCCTCGACCGTCCGCATCGATGTTCGCCAGCCACCGGCCGTACGAGCCTTCCGCCAGCGCGTAGATCTCGAGCTGGTTTTGCAGCAAGCGGAGGGTGGGCGCGATACTCCACGTGTACGCTGGGTACGCGGCAGCAGCCATGAGCTCCTGATCCGCGGCGTTCGTTACGGAACAGGGAACGCTCGGACCACCTCGAGACAGCCCCTCAGGGCTAAGCGGATCGCCGAAGTCGCAGTACGTGGTAAGACCCGACACGTAAATGCTGTCGGGGTGGGGGTCAGTGAATTTGGCGGAGTCGGTAATGGTGAACACGACGTTGGGGAAGAAATATCCCTCCTTGAAATTCACATCCGTGTCCGAGAGCGGATTCAGATACGTGATCTTGTTCGCCGTGTGGTCACCCGAAACCCTGACGTTGAAGCCCAGGTTGTCCGAATCGATGACCGTCCAGTCAATGGACGCCTCCCACCCCTTGTTTTCCATCGAACCCATATTCGCTTCGATGCCGCCGGTGAAGCCCTCACTGGGCGCCAGATCCGTGCGCACGATCGCGTCGAATACCCACTGTTGGAAATATGTGAACTCACCAAAAACGCGGTCGTCCAGGAAGGCGATGTCGAAGCCTCCCTCCCATTCCTGACTCGTTTCCGGGCCGACGTTCACATTCCCGGGTGATGCAAGACGGATGGCCGGAGCAGAGCCGCCCGGTCCCGTCGCCACCTGATACTGCGGCGTCCTAGAAAACGTGCCCGGCTGGCGACCCGCCGCCCCCCAAGCAGTTCTAATCCGCAGCGAGTTTATTTGATCAATGCCCCAGAAGCTCTCCTCGGATATCGTCCAGGTGCCGGAAAGCTTGGGATAATACTGCCGCTCGAAGAACTCACCGAACGCCGAGTGGTCGTCGGCTCTCACGGCTGCCGTGAGGAAAAACCGCCCGTTCCAGCCGATCTGTTCCTGGACGAAGAATCCAAGAGATCTGCCCTCGTTGACTCGGTGTTCGGGGTCATTGAAGTCGATCGCATTCTGCAAATTAACGAAAAGAGGCGACGGGAGTCCGTGCCCAATCGACTCGATCCTGTTCGTCTGCGATCGGTTGAACTGAACTCCCGCGGACGTGACGAACTGCCATGTGGCGTTCGGCTCGTATACTCCACTCGCGTTGTAGTCGAAGCTGAAACGCGTCGAGATGGGCTGCGAGAGCTGGATCTCCCCATCGCTGGTGTAGGGGAATGGGAAGGTCGGAATGCCGACACTGCGGGGTACCAGAAGACTGTTCTCGGTCCAGCTATTGTCGATTCCTAAGACGAGCCGCTGGTTGAGCCAGTCGCCGATGCTGTGCTGCGCGGTTACGCTCGTCGTGAAACGGGAATAATCCCTGATAGACTCGACGGTGCTGTAATGGTCGGGGTCGCGCTCGAAGAAGCCGTCCGCGTCACCGCGCACGCCCGCGGTAGGAGCGTGGGCGGGATCACAAGCCCTTATAACACCATTGACGTCCGCCGGACACAGCCCGTCCCCATTCAACCCACCTGTTGCAGTACTATCGTTGAGCGGGTGGTTGATCAGATGCTGTGACTGGGCGTAAACCATTTCGGTATAAGCGCCGCCCTGGTAGGGATGCGCGAATGTGTACCTGGTGTTGCCTTCCTGGTAGGCTCCACGAAAGCTCACCGAAAAGTCATCGCTGAAGACTATGTCGACGTTGGTCCGCAGGTTGATCCGGTCTTGGGTGTTCCAGGGGACGATTCCCGTCGCGTCCCGCCAATCGCCGGCGATGAAGTAGCGGACGGTCTCGGTGCCACCGGTGACGCCCAGGTTGTAGGATTGCGAAAAGCCGTTACTGAAAAGGTCGCGGGGACCGGTAGGATTGGCCGCGACGACATCCGGGTTCCTCTCGGTGATCAGACCCGCGTGATAGTCGTAGATGTTGAACTTGATGAGCTCTGCCTCTGGGCAGTCGTCTTCCCGTCTGTTCCATCCGGACGGTGTCCCGTAATAATTTCTGCCGGCGCGGCATCCAAACTGATGGCCGATTGTACGGGCGGGATGGACCATGTAGTTCGTTCCCACACGTGCCGTCATCGTGAACTCAGGCGCGCCCACCGCACCCCTCTTGGTGATGATCTGGATCACGCCCGCCGACGCCTCGGTTCCGTAGAGGGTCGCCGCGGCCGGACCTTTGATGATTTCGATACTCTCGATGTCCTCGGGGTTGATGTCGTCCAGCGCGCTGCCCCCGGATCCTCCCGAGTCGCGGCTGCCGNCGNNATCAGANTACCCATTCTCTGGACCCAAGCCGAAGGAATTGTCGACCCGGATGCCGTCCACGTAGATNAGGGGCTGGTTACCGATCAGGATGCTGGAGAAGCCACGGATNTTAATGGACGATCCCGTCCCGAGGCCCCCGGAACTTCTGGTGAAGTTGAGGCCGGGCGTTCTTGCAGCCAGCATCTGCTGCATGGAGGTGATGGGGACCTGTGCGGTGATCGCTGCCGCGTCAACGACAGTAACCGCGTTCCCGATAGACCGCCTCTGTGTACCGCCCACCGTCCCTGTGACGACGATCGCGTCGAGCTGTAGGGCTTCCTCGGCGACCGCGAAGTTCTGCTCTACGGTTGCACCGCCACCGACCGTGATCTGCGCCTCGACGGTTCGGTACCCGATCCGGGACACGCTCAAGGTGTGCGTTCCCGCAGGAACATTCTGGAGCAAGTAGCGGCCGTTCTGCTGTGACAGACCGCCCAGGTCCAAGGCCGAGATAAACACTTGGACCGCTGCAATGGGCTCCAGCGTCGAGGCGTCAGTCACACGTCCGGTGACCGTACCGCCTTGCTGTGCACCGAGACTCGGCACCACCAGCAACAAAGCCGTCACCAAGGCGCCGAATGCGCTCAGTACTCTGAAACGGAATCGTGTTTGCATTGCCCCCCCTAATTTGAAACTACTCCACCAGGTCATCTTATAGATCAATCGGAACAGTGACTACTCATCTTGATCGTTAATAGTATGAAGGGGTGGCGTCGGAAGCAAACGAGTTTGCCCCCGTGCGCCCTTCCACACGGCGCCGCCTTCCCGTCCCATCACGATCTGAACCCACGGACGGTAGCGCTCGAAGTGGGCCCCGTCAACCACTTTTCGAATAAGTTATTCTGCGGCTTTTCCGGGTCCGGACCAGCAGAGCTCTATATATATAGACACAGGAGAGCGTGCAGCGGAGAGAGTCGGGCAACTTGGGAGGCCTCTTCTACCGAAAAGAATCATTGCACAACCAGGCCGTCATGCCACGGGATTGGGCATGGAACACATTCGCGGGGAGCCTAAAGGCTCCATCCAAATCGCCAGCCCCCCCCGGCAACTGGGTTTCACGGTCCCTGACCGGATGAACCACGACCCTGACACCGTAGTCGGTGAGGTCGCTTTTCTCAACAAAGCTCTCAAGGCAGCGATCTCGCAGGGCGCCTCCTACGTCTATATTGAACCGGCGGACGACGGTGTCACGGTCCGCCCTAAGTCGCCAGCGCTCTCCCCAAAAGTTACCGTGCTGCTATGACTCGGATTTCAGTGGTCGCGGCGATCATCCGGAAAGAGCACAGGGTACTGTTGGGGCGGAGGCCCGACCATAAACGTCACGGAGGCCTGTGGGAGTTTCCTGGGGGAAAGGTCGACGAGGGCGAGACGGAGGCCGAGGCGGTGACCCGTGAACTCGTCGAAGAGTTCGGTGTCGAGACGGTTTCGGTCGGGAAGGTCGTTTACGAGTGTCGAGACCCTGGCTCGCCATTTCTGGTTCGGTTTCTCGACGTGGTCATCCGTGGAAGGCCCGAGCCGACCGAGCACACAGAGATGAACTGGTTCGAGCCGGACTCACTGGTGACCGTTCGCCTCGCCCCCTGCGACGCGTCTTTCGTCGCGGACTATCTCCTTCGGGTTCCCGACTGAGCCTTCTTCGACGCCCGACGCCGGCCGACCCGAAACCAACCCCAAGATTTTCGCGAGCCAGCGCGCCTGCACCTTAGGAATTTCGTGACGCACGGTCTCTCCCCGCACGAGACCTCGACCTGCGACGTGTCCTTGAAGTCCTAGGGGCACGAATCCGGATTCGACACCCGAGACCTCGATGTCCTCCCCGTTCAGGAGCTTCGCCCATTGATCCACCGAGAGCGAGACGAGTTTGGGGAGGATCGCCTTCTCCAGAAGCCGAAAGAGATCGTTGGTGGGCCGCGGCCGATTCCGGTAATCCGGCACCATCGCCCGCAGACCGACCGAGACCACCCGCCAACGGTCACTGCTATCCCAGCTTCCCAACGGCCAGCTTTCGCATCGATGGACCCAAAGATCCTCACCTCTTACGATCCACCCGAAGTCGCCTCGGACGGCGGCCCCGATCCCGAATAACGACTCCAGACGATCGAAGGCAACCTCGATGGTTTCAGCCGCAGCGGCGGGATCCGTGCGCCCGTCGGGAAATGCCGGCGGGACCGGACTCCACCCGGGTAGCGCCGCCGCATCAACGACGTCGGAGCCAGGGGGTTCGTTCCCCCCGAGCCGCCTGAGCCGTGCCAGGAACAATCCACCCGAATCGAAGTGGTGGGGGTAGATCCGGCAGGCGCCCGCCAGGCTACGATCGAACTGCTGATCCTCGAACGACGTGAGGCCAGGGGCGTGAGGGGCCTCGATCGTGATCGGTTCGAGGGTGACGGGGGCATCCTTCAGAACACGATCGACGACGGCCTCGTTTTCTTCCGGGGCGAACGTGCAGGTGGAGTAGAGTATCGTACCGCCCGGGCGCGTAAGGGCGATGGCTCTCCGGAGAAGCGCCTCCTGCCGCAAGGGCACCTGCCTTCGGAACTTGGCGGTCTGCCCTCTCGGCTTCCCGCCTTTCCTGCGCAACGTCCCTTCGGCCGAACACGGGGCGTCCACCAGCACCCGGTCGAACAGCGCTCCGTCCGGCAGCGACCTTCCGTCCCCGGCGACCACGAGCACGTTGGGGTGCACCGTACGGTACATGTTCCCAAGGAGGGCCCGGATCCGGTTCTCGTTCCGATCCACCGCCACGATGCAGCCCCGGTCCTGCATGAGGTCGGCGATGTGGGTGGTCTTTCCCCCCGGAGCCGCGCATAGATCCAGGACGCGCTCACCTGGACGGGGAGCAAGCAGGGGTGCCGCCACCCCGGTGGAGCCTTGTTGGATGTAGAACAGGCCCAGCCAGTTTTCGAGCGTGTCGGCCACGGAGTGGGGACCACCGATCACCCGTAGGAACTCCGGCAACCCCTCCACCTCCGAGAGCACGAACCCCTGGGCCTGGAGCCGGTCCCTGAGGACGGCCACCGAGATCCGTCCCGTCCGAACCCGGATTGTGGGCGGATCCCGACGAAGAATGGTTTCCCGAAAACCCTCCCAATCAGGGATGATCGCGCGGTACCTCTCGAGTGAACTCATGGAATCAGTCGGCGAGCGATCTCTGGCTCGGTCTCCTCGCCTGACGAATACGAAGGAGCATGAGTGCAACCAGCACCGTGGTAGCCACCAAGGGCCAGTACGTATCCGCCTTCACCTGCCAGTAGAAATGCAGCACGCCCAAACCTGTAGCTACATACACCAGCCGATGAAGCTTTTGCCAGTTCTTCTTGAGCCTCCGGATCCACCCCTTGGTCGAAGTGATCGCCAGGGGTATCAGCATCAGCCACGCGGTGAAGCCGGCTAATATATAAGGACGCTCGATCACGTCCTCGACGATGAACTCGAAGGCGAGCCCCTCATCAACGACGGCATACCAAAGGAAGTGCGTCGTCAGGTAGAAAAACGCGAAGAGTCCGAGCGGTCGCCTTAGCGGAGCGAGGTCATTCCAGCCGGTGAGGCGCCGAATGGGGGTGATGGACAGCGTGACCAAGAGGATGACCAACGAGGTGTCGCCCAGCCGGTGTAAGACCTCCTCGATGGCGTTGGCGCCGAGTCGATCTGTAAACCCACGCCATACCAGCCACACACCAGGCGCGAGGCACAGGAGCCAGACAAGCCCCTTGAGTAGGAGGACGCGCCGCTTCTTGTTCAACTCTTGCTCAGGGAGTCGTGGCCGCAGTAGCTAGGAGCGCGACCCACGGCTACCGATTTCAACCCGCTGACTCGCCTCGCCCGATCCGGCTCGGTCAGTAGTAGACCCGAAGATCCAACCCCGCATAAAGGCCGGCCACCTGGTCGACGTACCCGTTGAACAGCATGGTCGGTATCTGCTCACAGCTAAACACACCGCAATTGGGACCGAGCCGCCGCTCCCGCGCCTGGCTCCACCGCGGGTGGTTGACCTCCGGGTTCACGTTGGCGTAAAAGCCGTACTCGTGCGACGCAGACCTTTTCCACGAGTTAAACGGCTCCTGCTCCGTGAACGTCATGCTCACGATGGATTTGATGCCCTTGAACCCATATTTCCAAGGCACGACGAGCCGGATGGGCGCCCCGTTCTGGTTGGGGAGATCCTGACCGTAGACACCGGTCGCCAGAATCGTGAGCGGGTGGCGCGCTTCGTCCAGGCGCAAGCCCTCCACATAGGGCCAGTCCAGGACCCTCGCCCGCTGGCCGGGCATCTGCTCGGGATCGAGGAGCGTCTTGAACTCCACGTAACGAGCGCTTCCGAGCGGATCGGCCCGATCAATCACGTCTTTGAGCGCGAAGCCATACCAGGGGATCACCATGGACCACGCCTCTACGCAGCGCAACCGGTAGATGCGATCCTCCATCGTTCCGGGCCGAATGAAATCCTCCAGCCCGTACACGCCCGGATTGGCGCACATTCCTCCCACCTCGATCGTCCAAGGCCGGGGCCGAAGGGTATGTGCGTTACGGGCCGGGTCCTCCTTCTGGGTTCCGAACTCGTAGAAATTGTTGTAGGTGGTCACGTCTTCGAAGGAATTCAGCTCCTCGCCCAATTCCGTGCGTACAGCGCTCCAGTCCCTCTGGCCGACCTGTGCCGTCTGAGCCGCCGCCCGCCCTGGCCGGCCCGCTATTGCGCCCCCGATGGCGCCGGCACCAGCAACCCCCCCCAAGGCGATCCCGGCAGTCTTCCCGATGAAGTGACGACGATTGATATAGACGCTCTCGGGCGTGATCTCGGACGACGGGATGTCGTTGGGCTTTCGGATCAACATTGGCGCATTCTCCAGTGGGGCGGGTAGCAGCGTGAGCACCCGCCGAAGCGTGGCGTCCTTAATCCCGAAAACAGGCTCGGAAGTTCCATGTTACAAGTTCTTGCTACTGAGTCCAAATAGCTCGTTGACCCATCCATATAACTCGTTCCTCGCCGCTCGTCCATGAAGGATTACTGGTCGATGAAGGCAAGGCGAGTGATCCTTCCACCGGGACCTACGGCCCATCCAGCATCCGGCGAGACGAAGGCAACCGCCCAGTAGGTGACTCTCGCGTCGTGGCGCACCCGGACGACGAATCACTGGGGGCGGGAGGCTCCCTGGCCAAGTACGGTCCGAAGGGAGTCCAGATCTACGTCGTAACCGCAACGCGGGGAGAGCGCGGCCGCTAGCATGACGGCACCGAGAATCCGGGCCCTGAAGCCATGGGCCGAATCCGGGAACAGGAGCTCCTGGACGCGGCTGCCGTGCTCGGAGTCGAGGAGGTCAGCTTTCTCGATTACATGGACGGAGACCTGGATCAGGCGGACCCGAACGAAGCCATCGGCAAGATCGTCCGGCATCTGCGTCGCGTGCGCCCTCAGGTCGTGTTGACGTTCGATCAGGTTGGCGCCTACGGCCACGCCGATCACATCGCGATCTGCCAGTTCACCACGGCGGCCACGGTCGCTGCAGCGGACCCGACGTATCTGCCGGACCACGGTGCGCCCCACGCAATCTCGAAGTTGTATTACTTTTGCTGGTCGGAGCCGGAGTGGGCGATCACCACTCGGATCGACACCCGGAAGTGGTGGCCGCAGGTGTGGAGGGCGATATCCTATCACGCATCGCAGGTGTCGGCATATGAGAAACTCAAAGGTCTCCCGCCCGAATTCCACAAAGCGCTTTGGGGGGTCCCGGCCGTTCTATCGCGTATTCAGCACCGTGAACGGCGGGCGTGAGCATCAACTCGACCTCGATCACAAGGAGGAACCTTGAAGATTTCTCTACTACTCTTCGCATTGGGACTGGGCTGGACGGCAACCACTCTACCGGCGAGCCTGGTCGCCCAGGAGGAGACGCCTCAGGACACGGCGATCGAACCGAAGAGCTTCGAGTTGTCTCTCGCCCCCGGGGTCCAACTCCGGGACGCGGACTCGGCGATCCGGATTCTGCGCCTAGGCATCTACAACAAGAATGCCTCCGTTCAGGGCCTGGACCTTGGCCTCATCAACCAGACCACCGAGGGTATTTCCAAGGGACTCCAGGTGGGAATCGTCGGCCTCACCGAGGGTGACTTCGTGGGTTGGCAAGCTAGCGTAGTGGGCATCGTCAAGGGCGAGTTCAACGGCCTGCAAACCAGCGCACTCTACAACGAAATCAACAACGGGGAGGCCGTTCAAATCGGCATTTTCAATCGGGCCCGCGACATCAGCGGCCTCCAGCTCGGTATTGTGAACTGGGCCACGAACATGGAGGGAATCCAGATCGGGCTGATCAACATCATCAGCGGGAAGGAGAGCCTGCAGTTCCTGCCGATCGTGAACTGGTCCTTCTGATAGCGAACTCGGACCGGCTTGCGGATGACATGGCTCCGGACGGAAATTGTGCCGGGTCAGAAACCAGCTGCCGGGAACGAGGAATCGACCGATGGGCAACATCTCGAGACGCACCATGTTGGGAGCCACCGGCGGGCTGATCGCCGGAGGCCTTCTCAAGACCCGGGCCGACGCACTCGGTGTGGAAGAGGGAGCAGCCCGTCTGCAGACCGCACAGGCGGATCCCACCAAGGTGCTCGGGGCGCCGACCAGCGTTCTGGGCCAACGGGCTCCCGCAGAGCAGCCCCAGCGCGTCATGGGCAGACCCGCGGTAACAGCATCCTCCAGGACCCCAATCGAGCAACTCCAAGGCATCATCACTCCGGCGGATCTCCACTTCGAGCGGCACCATGCTGGAGTCCCGGCCATCGACCCGGACGGGTACGAACTCTTGATCCATGGAATGGTGGACCGCCCGATGAGGTTCACGCTCGACGATCTGAAGCGTTTTCCCGCCGAATCTCGGCTTTGTTTCGTGGAGTGCTCCGGTAACGGAGGCGCTGCGTACAACCCCAACGCCGCTCCTGAACGTTCCCCGAGCCAGATCGACGGGCTGTTGAGCACCAGCGAGTGGACCGGCGTGTTGTTGTCGACCCTCTTGAGGGAGGTCGGGGTCGGCCGGGGCGCGAACTGGCTGCTCGCCGAAGGTGGAGACGCGGCTGTTATGGCCCGCAGCGTTCCGCTCGAGAAGGCCTTGGACGATGCCATGATCGCGTATGGTCAGAATGGCGAGGCGATCCGTCCCGCACAGGGTTATCCCGCCCGATTGCTCCTGCCCGGCTGGGAGGGCAACGCTCAAGTCAAATGGCTCCGCCGCCTCGAAGTTTCCGACCGGCCCTCCATGACACGCGAGGAAACCTCCAAGTACACCGACCCGCTAGCCGACGGCACCGCGCGGCAGTTCAGCTTCGTGATGGACGCCAAGTCGATCATCACGTTCCCGGCCTTCCCCAACGTGCTTCCGGAACGCGGTTGGTGGGAGATTACAGGACTCGCGTGGAGCGGGCGAGGCCGCATCACCCGGGTGGAGGTGAGCACGGACGGGGGCGATACCTGGGCGTCGGCTCAACTCCAGGAACCCGTTCTCTCGAAGTGTGCCACGCGCTTCCGGCACATCTGGAACTGGGACGGCGGCGTGGCCGTGCTCATGAGCCGCGCGATCGACGAGACCGGCTACGTGCAGCCCGATCTGGAAACACAGATGGCGGCGCGCGGCGCGGGCACTTCCTATCATTACAACAGCATCCGGCCATGGAGAGTGGAGGTGGACGGTGGCGTGTACTTCGCTCAGGGAGAGGGCGCGTGAGTCGGCTTGCGCAGGGGCCCGCACCCAAGAGGTTCGCTCGGATACGGTTCGTCCCTTTCGGCCTGCTGGCGGCCGCCACGCTCGTGTTCTACGGATGCGGGCCGAACACCCCGGACGGTGAGAGCGGCGCTGTGACGTCCGGCTCGGCCGAATGGCCGAGTACTTTCGCCATTGGCCATGACGCCACGCCAGCCCAGATCGAGGCCCTGGACATCGACTTCGGCCCGGACGGAGCGGGCGCTCCTCCGGGGAGCGGCTCCGTTGCAGAGGGCAAGGTGGTCTACGACACTAAGTGCGTGGGATGCCACGGGCCCACCGGGCAGGAGGGTCCGAATGACCGACTCGTGGGCCGCGAACCCAGTGAAGGATTTCCGTTCGGTGAAAGGCGCGGCATCCGCAGGACGATCGGGAACTACTGGCCGTATGCCACGACCATATTCGACTATGTGACCCGCGCCATGCCGATGACGGCCCCCGGGTCGCTCACACCCGACGAAGTCTACGCGGTCGCCGCGTACATCCTCTTTCTCAATGAGATCATTCCGGAGGATGCGATCATGAATGCCGAGACCTTGCCGGCGGTGATCATGCCCGCCCGGGACCGCTTCGTACCCGACGATCGTGTCGGCGGGCCCGAGGTTCGCTGAAGCTGCCTCACGTTGATGGCTCCAATTCCACTCTCTCTATGACTCGCCAGCCCAGCTTCCTGCTCCTGCAGGTGCGTAATGCCGACGACCCCATGAGGGAGCACGAAATTGAGTGCTTTTCCCGTTCCTTCCGCTGTGATCGAGATCGGATTCGCGTCTTCGACCTCCTGGGTGGGGTGCCCTCGGAAAGGGAATTGGCCAACGCCGATGTCGTCCTCCTGGGTGGTAGCGGTGACTACTCGGTCGCCAAAGGCGGCCCCTGGCTTCCCGCGGCGCTCGAAACCATGCGTCAGCTATACGAAACGTCCAAGCCGACGTTCGCTTCTTGCTGGGGATTTCAGGCCATGGCCAGAGCCATGGGCGGTGAGGTGGTCACGGACCGGAACCGAGCCGAGGTCGGGACGTATTGGCTGGAGTTGACGCCCAAAGGCAAGGACGACCCGGTCTTCGGCCCCCTTGGCGACCGCTTCCAGGTCCAGATCGGCCATGAGGACATCGTAACCAAACTCCCCAAAGGAGCCACGCTTCTGGCGTCTAGCGCCGGCATTGATAATGAAGCGTTCCGCTTCGATGACAGGCCCATCTACGCCACACAGTTCCACCCCGAACTGGGCCGAGACGGCCTCCTCGAGCGGATCGCACAATACCCGGACTATCTGGCGCTCACCGGGTACGCTACGCTCGAAGATCTCGCGGCCGCGACTCCTGATACGCCCGAAACCGAGGCGATCCTGCGGAGGTTCGTGACAGTTGCCCTGGGCGGGAGTGGCGACTCCTTTTCTTGCGTGTGGAAGGGATGGGAATCGACGGTCCCGCGCAGGACAGTCTGCGGCGAAGCCGT
This sequence comes from Gemmatimonadota bacterium, assembly GCA_002731735.1. GTDB lineage: Bacteria > Gemmatimonadota > Gemmatimonadetes > Longimicrobiales > Gaopeijiaceae > UBA822. The sequence continues at coordinate 12,460 of PCCM01000021.1, forward strand.
AGAGCGAAGCGCTGGCCGGAGCGGGACCGTGGACTCCTCCTCCACCCACGAGTAAGAAAGAGGGCCCCCCGCACCCGACGGCAAGGAAGTCAGCTCTTAGGAAGGGTACCAGTCATACACGCGGACCTCGATATCCGGCTCACCGCTTAGAGCCTCTACGAATTCGTCGATCGGCAGCTCCCGATAGTGATAGGGATACACCACGGCTGGCCGGATCATCTTTACGCACTCCGCGGCGACCAAAGGCACCATCCTGCCGTTCGGGAGGTTCATCGGCACGAACGCAATATCGATGTCTTCAAGGCTTCGCATCTCGGGAGTACATTCGGTGACGCCGGACAAGTAGATGCGCTTGCCTCCCAACGTGATCACGTATCCGTTCCCCTCACCCTTGGCATGGAAAGGATTCCCCGGAATGATGTCGTACATCGCGACGGCCTCCACGGGGACACCGGCGAGCGTCAGGGCATCGCCGTTGTTCATCACCAGACCGTCGGGAACCCGGAGTAACCGCTCGCGCGACCCCGCGTCTCTCGCGTCGTCCGGAGTAGACGGAAGCACAACCGGTGCCCCCGGCTTGCGGAGCTGCTGGATCAAGTCCGGATCGAGGTGGTCGACCGGGGTATCCGTGATCAGGATCAGGTCCGCGGGCTTGGCGTTCGTGTAGTCGCCTCTAGGATCGACGTGGATGACCGTGCCGCCTGATTCGATCTGCACCCCGGATCCGACGAAGGGCGTGATTTCGACGTCAGCGCCCCCCCCAACACAGGAGCCGATCGAGCCAATCAGCGCGAGTACCGCGCCTCCGGCGAGGAATACGGTACCCGACGTGGGATTACGCACGACCTTCAGCATCGGTCACGCTCCGCTTGTGAACACTCGATCGGCCCGTCAGGAAAGTCCCAGTAGAGAAGTCCCCTCAGGGAAGCAGCGTAGTCACGTGGACGGTCACGTCCTGGTCATGGTACAAGGCACCGTCATCCGCACGCCCTCGCAGCACGTAGGTCCCCGGTTGGTCGAAGGTGACCCGAACCTCATACATGCCGTCCTCTGGCACGTCGGGCGAGGACCAAAGCGGTGCCCACGGAGAGTTCATCGCGGTCCGAGTATCCTCCCACACCTTCACCTGGAGGGGACGGAAGGTCACGTTGGCACCTTCCAAATCAACCGATTCGGGGCCACGGTATACGAACCAAGAAAGGTGTAGTCCCGTCCGCTTGCCCACAGTGACTCTCGACGGAGGCCGCATCGCCGACGACGAAAGCTTCGGCCCAGTGTCCTCCTCGGCCTCGTCGGCAGTCGCATCATCGGTAACCGCATCGTCGGTAACCGCATCGTCGGTAACCGCATCGTCGGTAACCGCATCGTCGGAAGGC
>PCCM01000022.1 GCA_002731735.1 Gemmatimonadota bacterium
GAAGCCAAACCGGGGATCCCTCCGACTCCGAGACACGTGGCCTCGCTCCTGGAAAGGATGGAGACTGACGGGATCGCGGTGATCCTCGCTGCTTCCCATTACGACGAGCGAAAGATCGAGACGGTGGCCGGACGCGGAGCGGCCCACTCGGTCGTGGTTCCGATGAACCCCGGCGGAGGAGCGGGTGTCGATGACTACTTCGCTCTCGTCGACACATGGGTCGTCGGTTTGGCTCAGGCATTTGCCGCGCCCGGGGCCTGAACATGCTCGATCTCATGATCCCTCCGATCGTGGCTGGCCTCGTGATCCTCTCGATCCACACGTACCTGGGCCTCCACGTCATCGCCCGGGGAGTCATTTTTGTCGACCTCGCTTTCGCGCAGATCGCAGCGCTCGGCGCCACGGTGGGCTTCTTGTTGGGCGTCGAGCATGATACGCCGATGGCCCTGGCTTTTTCGGTGGGCTTTACCCTCGTGGGGGCGCTCATCTTTTCGTTCAGCCGTCTCGAGGAGACCGTCGTTCCCCAAGAGGCCGTGATCGGCATCACCTTCGTGGTGGCCTCGGCCGCCGTCATTCTGATCTCAGGATTCACGGCAGAGGGTGCCGAGCACATCGCCGAAACGCTGACCGGGACGTTAATCTGGGTCGCCTGGCCAGAGATCATCCGGATGGCCCTGGCCTACACGATTATCGGCGTGATCTATTTCGTCTTTCGGAAGCCCTTCCTGACGGTGTCCCTGGGAGAACACGACACGCCCAGGGCGCGCACGTGGGATTTTCTCTTCTACGCGCTTTTCGGGATCGTCATCTCGTTCTCGGTGCCGGTGGCCGGTGTCCTCATGGTGTTCAGCTCGCTCGTCATTCCCGCGGTGGTGGCGTTTCTTTTCACGAGTCGGTTCAGCGCGGCGCTGTGGATCGCGTGGGCCGTCGGTGCCGTCACGCTGGTGACGGGGGTCGTGGCGTCCTTCCAGGCGGACATTCCGACCGGTCCCCTGCTCGTTTGTATGTTCGGATTGGCTATGTTTGTCGGCCTGCTAATTCGGTTCGTTGTCCGCGCTCGCCCGGGTTCGGTCATGCACCCCTGATCGCCTCTCCCGGAGGCCGAGATCATACAGCGTTCTCTGTGCACGTTGATTCTATTTGTCGCCCTCACCTTCGCCGGGTGCGAAGCGGGGGACGAATTCGGGATCGCGCGCGGGCCGGCCGACCTCCTTACACGTGCCGAACGCTCTGACTATCTCGAGACCAGCCGTCACGCCGAGGTGATCGAATTCCTCGAAACCGTGGTCCGAATGGACGATCGAATGTCGCTCACGACGTTCGGGTTCACGAACGAGGCCAGAGCGATTCCCCTCGTGACCGTTGCCCAGAGAATGGCCGACAGAAGCCCTGCGGCGATCCGAGAAAGTGGGAAACTGGTCCTCTACCTCCAGGGAAACATCCATGGGGGCGAGGTAGAGGGGAAGGAAGCCCTTCAGATCCTTTTGCGGGAAATCGCCTCGGGGCAACACGACAGCTGGTTCAACGACATGATCCTGCTCGTCGCTCCGGTCTACAACGCGGACGGAAACGACGCGGTGGGGCTGAATAACAGGCCCGGACAAAACGGCCCCGCGGGGGGGATGGGCCAACGGCCCAACGCCCAGGGTCTGGATCTGAACCGCGACCATATGAAGCTGAACTCGCCGGAGGCGCGATCGGTCGCCCGGCTCGTCGGTGATTACGCCCCGCACGTCACGATGGATCTCCACACGACGAATGGTACCAACCACGCCTACTTCGTCACGTATTCCCCGCCGCTACACCCCAACACCGATCCAGCGATCATCTCGTTACTCCGGGATCGGCTCCTCCCCGATGTGACAGAGACCATTCGCGACAAGCACGGGATGAATTTCTACTACTACGGGAATGCCGGTGGTGGTGGTGGTGCCGCCCCGGGCGGTCAGGCGAACCTTCCGAGGTGGTCCACATTCGATTCACGCCCTCGGTTCAACAACAACTATCTGGGCCTCAGGAACCGCATCGCGATTCTCAGCGAAGCGTTCGCCTACGCAAGCTTTGAAGATCGGATTGCGGCAACGCTCTATTTCGTCCAGGAAACGGTCGATTGGGCGGAGGCCCACGCAGGTGAGATCCGAGCAGCTGTCGAGATAGCCGAGACGCGACCACTGGTGGGCACACAGCTGTCGGTACGGAACCGGATTGCGCTCACGCACCCGGAACCTGTGGACATCCTCATGGGCGCGGTCGAGACCCGGTACAATGCCGCCGGGCGCCCTTACAACAACCGCCTGGACGTTTTGACTCCCACTCCCATGTGGGAGTACGGGAGCTTCGAGTCGACCGAGGACGAGACCGTTCCGGCCGCCTACATCATTCCTCCCGTCCAGCAACTCCAGCCCGTTCTCGATCGGCTGGAGTCACACGGTGTCCCGATGCGCACGCTCGATGCTTCACGGACGATGGTCGTGGAGAGCTTCCGGATCGACTCGACGTCGGTTGCCGCCCAACCCTTCCAGGGCGTGAACGAGCGGACCCTCTGGGGGGCTTGGGTCGAGGGTGAGCAGGAGATCCCCGCTCGCACCATCATCATCTCGATGGATGGCCCTCATGCACGTCTTACATTCTACCTCCTCGAGCCTCGAGCGGACGACGGGTTCACGGACTGGGCAATCCTCGACCGCTGGATCGATGGGGACGGCGCCTTCCCGATCCTCCGGTCGCACACGCCGATCCTGTAGGCTCCAATCCAGTGGACTCGTCGAGTGTTCTGGAGGTACGCCGGATATCCCCGTAGCAAACATGAGGCTTTGTGTGCGGGCTGGGGTGTATCTTTAACGAGGGAGACGCTCGACACATCTAGGTACCCAGAAGCGACCCCATCGGGAGTTCGGCCATGAGCGCTCTCACTCGAGCTACGCTCTACATCACAGTTCTTTCTATCTCTGGCTTGGTCAAAGCTCCGGTGGCGTACACCCAGGAAACCCAAGCCACGGATCGGGACCGGGCCATCCATCTGCTCCAGAGGGCCACGTACGGGCCTCGACCCGCCGATATCGATGCGGTGTTATCGGACGGGATTTCCGACTGGTTGGATCGGCAGCTCCACCCCGAACGCATCGACAATGCGGCCCTCGAGACTCTCCTGGACGGGGTTCCCGTGGCATCCATGAGCCTCAACGAACTCGCGGGGCAGTATCCCCCGAACCAAGTCCTCCAGTCCGTTCGACAGCTTTCCCAGAGTAACTCACTCGAGGAGAGTGACCAGCGCAGGCTTCGTCGCGAACTCGGCGAACACAGCCCCCGGCGGATCCTCGACGGCTTGGCGACCACGCGCATCACGAACGCCGTCCACTCCGAGCGACAGATCGAGGAGATGATGACGGCGTTCTGGTACGATCATTTCAACGTGTTCTGGGGCAAGGACGCCACTCGTTTGCTGGTCCCCGGCTACGAAAGAAACGCCATTCGGCCCCACGTATTCGGGAAGTTCGAAGACATGGTTCTTGCCACCGCCCAGCACCCGGCGATGCTGTTCTACCTCGACAACTTCCAGAGTGCCGCCCCCGACAGCTCTCTCCAGGCCCGAGAGAGGCGCGACGCCAACGCCCGGCGAATGCGAAGAATGCCCGTGCAAGCCAGGGCACAGGCCACTCAGCGAATGGAGGAGCAGCAGCGTCGTCGGCCCCGGCCCGGCCTCAACGAAAACTACGCCCGTGAACTGTTGGAGCTTCATACGCTCGGGGTGGACGGAGGGTACACCCAAGCGGACGTCATCGACGTCGCGCGGATCCTCACGGGCTGGACGTTCGGGGAGCAAAGAAGCCGAATGCAGATGCGTCAGACTCAGGCGTCCTACGAGGACGGACGCCTGGTTCTGCCCGACACCGACTATGAGGAGGCGTACCGGTTCCGATTCCGACCCGAATTCCATGACACCGGTGAGAAGACCGTCATGGGGCGCGTCTTCGAGGCCGGTGGCGGCCACGAAGAGGGTGTCGAGCTGATTCGTATGCTCGCCCACCACCCGTCCACGGCCCGGCACATCGCAACACAGCTAGCCACTCGCTTCGTGGCGGACAAGCCGCCATTAGCCTTGGTGGACCACCTCGCCGAGGTGTTCCTGGCCACATCAGGCGACCTGCGGGAGGTGACGAGGGCGCTGTTCACATCGGACGAGTTCTACGATCCCGCTGTGGTGGGCAACCGTGTAAAATCGCCGTTCCTTCTGGCGACCAGCACGCTACGCATGACCTACGGTCGCACGGCCAATTCACGGGTCCTGATGGAGACGCTACGCTCCCTGGGTGAAGCCCCTTACCTGGCCGAACCCCCCACCGGTTATGAGGAGACGAGCGCACAGTGGGCCTCCGGTGGAGCCATGTTGACCCGTATGAACTTCGCCACCTCTTACGTGACAGGTGAGCTAAGAGGGGTGAGGCCAGATCGCAACCGCATATTCGGCAAGATCCGCCGACGGGGCGAAGGCAGCGTCGCTGTCCTCCTGGACGCGCTCCTTCCGGGTACGGACACCACGGAATTGATGGCAGTCATCGAGGAGGAACTGCAGAAGACTCCACCAGAGTCGGACCGCGAGAGCCGTCTCCGAGTCCTGGGCCTGATCCTCGGCTCACCAGAATTCCAGAGCCACTGATGAACGGCATCGGGCGACGAATCTTCGTCAAAGAGGGCGCGCTGGCCCTCATGGCGCTCGGGCTACCGCCCGACTTCCTGCTCCAGCCACTCTTGGCTGGCACGCAGGGCCTGGACCGCAAGAAGACGCTCATCTGCATCTTCCAGCGAGGGGCCGTGGACGGGCTGTCCATGGTGGTACCCTTCGGGGAACGCGGGTATTACGACTCACGCCGCACCATCGCGATCCAGGCTCCGGGTTCGGGGGATGGCAGTGCTCTCGACCTGGACGGTTTCTTCGGGCTGCACCCGGCGCTGACGCCCCTCGAAGAGCTCTATCGCCGCAGTGAGATGGCCATCGTGCACGCCGTCGGATCACCCCATCCGACCCGGTCCCACTTCGACGCCCAGGACTTTATGGAGACCGGAACGCCAGGGGTGAAGTCCACGCGTGAGGGTTGGCTCAATCGGGTGTTGCAGGATACGGAATGCGCCGAGTGCGAAGGCCGCACCCTACAGAATGCAGCGGCCCATGCGGCGGACCACGCCGCCGGCCAGGTGTCCATGGCTACGGTCCCCTCCCTGAGGGGGGTCTCGATGACAAGTGCACTACCTCGAGTGATGCAGGGCAACCATCCAGCGCTGGCCATCCCGAACCTGAGCGAATTCGGAGTACACCGGGACGACGAGGTCGGCTCGGCCTTCCGGCGCCTCTATCGCACCGAAAGAGGGGACGCGGTCTCGGCCGCGGCCGAAGAGGCGTTCGAAGCGGTTCGTGCTTTGGAGGCCATNGATCCCGGAAGCTACGAGCCGACGGGCGGCNCCCAGTACCCGAACGGAGACTTCGGCCGATCTCTTCGCGAGATCGCCCAGCTCGTGAAAGCCGACGTGGGCGTGGAGATCGCCTTTGCCGACCTGGGTGGATGGGATACGCACGTTCGCCAGGGCGGGGCTCAAGGGCAGCTGGCGGGCCGCNTGGGTCAGCTGGGCGAAGGAATCCGGGCTCTGTACGACGANCTGGGTGACCGTATGGAGGNNGTCGTGATCCTGACCATGTCCGAGTTCGGACGCACCGTGGCGGAGAACGGCTCGGGCGGGACGGATCACGGTCACGCGAACTGCATGCTGGCTCTGGGTGGATCCGTGAAAGGCGGTCGTATCCTGGGTGACTGGCCGGGTCTCNAGCGCGAGNTGCTCTACCAAGGTCGCGACCTGGCCGTGACCACGGACTTCCGCGACGTGTTTTCCGAGGTGGTCTCGGGACACCTGGGTGCCGCGCACCTCGACCGGATCTTTCCTGGCTACGACGGGGACCCTGCCCGCTACAGAGGTATACTGGGCTGATCAAGTAGCCTACGGCTTCNGCTCACCGGCCAAGTCACGATCTNGTGAGCATGNCNGTGACTCAGACCTTTTTCCACACCGCCCGGGCCGCAANAACAATACTCTCGCCGTCGAGCTCATAGGCCCGGTCCAGAAGCCGGACGGCGTCTTCGGGGGCNTCCTCAGCGGTTGGCGCCCGCGCTCCACTGGCCGGTTATGTAACGGCTCTTCGAGTTCGGCGGCAACCCCTCAGGAAGCACGAGAAATTGCGTCCGCGATCTCTTGCAGCACCTCTCCGTTGGTTTCCTCTTGCNGCGGTTTCAAGAGTGATTCACGGGCCTCATCCGTGCCAATCCTGCCCAAGGCCCAAGCTGCATGTCCGCGCACCAGAGCCTCCGCATCGTCCAGGGCCCTGACGAGAACCGGCACCGCCTCCGACGCCCCCCAGTTGCCCAAGGCTACACAGACGTTGCGGAGCAGCCCGGGCCTCTTCGCTCGCTTGATGGGCGAGTCTCGGAAAAGCNCGCGAAACCCTGAGTCGTCCAGACTCAGCAGCTGGTCGGCCAGCTCCACAAGCGATGGCCCGTCCAACCCTTCCCTCGCCCGATAGGCNTCGTCTTCGGCCNGCCGGGTGAACCGCTCGTTCCACGGGCANACCTCTTGGCANATGTCGCACCCGTANACCCGATTCCCCATGAGCGGCCGGANNTCGACGGGTANGGAGCCCCGGTGTTCGATNGTCAGATAGGAGATGCACCGTGNGGCATCCATCACAGGTGCCCCAGACGCATCCCGNCCGAGTAGCGCTCCNGTGGGGCACGCATCCAAGCAACTTCGACACGTCCCNCAGTGGTCCTCCNGGAACGGGGCNTCCGCGTCGAGANCCAGGTCCAGGAGCAGCAGCCCCAGAAAAAAGTAGGANCCCCGCTTCGGGTCGATCAGCATCGTGTTCTTCCCGAACCANCCGATGCCCGCACGCACGGCCATCTCCCGCTCCAGAATGGGNCCGGTGTCCACGTAAACGCGTNCTTCGACGGGAGCGGCTACCGAAGCCTCGATCCACCGGTGGANCTCGAGCAGCCGCTTCTGGATCGTGCCGTGGTAGTCTTGGCCGCGCGCGTAGCGGGCGATCACACCTCTCGCCGGATCGGCGGGTACTCCTGGGGGGTCCTCCTGGAAGTACTCATGACCGACCACAACCGCCGACCGAACGGTCGGCAACGTCCCCCGGAGATCGGCCCGGCGAGCGACAGCATCCTCGCGCGCGAGATAGNCCATCTCGCCGTGCCTGCCGTCCTCCACCCACTCTCGATAGAGGCCCNTGTGTCTGCTCGNCTCGACCGAGGCGACTCCCACGAGACCGAAGCCCAGCTCTCGGGCTTGCTNCTTGAGGCGGGTTGTAAGCGTCACACTCGATACTGNCTCCCCTTCCACTCGACGTGGCCCNCCCGGATCCAGCTTCGGAGAAAGATGAAGTTCACCNCGCCNGCCGCCAGTGGATAGAAGGCACCGGTCCAGAGCGGTGCACCCANACGCCAACCGACAAGGCTCCAGGCCAGGNCNCTGAGGCCCGTGATCCAGGCGGACCATATCACCCANGCGTTCGGCCCNANCCCAGTGAGCGAGCCTCCCGGTCCGACCCCCNCAAGCGACATGAGCAAGACCAACGGAGGAACGATCCAGATCAAAACGCTGACCACGATTCCCGCCGGCATGACGATCGGAACAGCCCAGCGTGGAACGGCCTGGCGGGCCGCCAGGGACAGGTTCTTCGACCAGCCTTGGATCATCTCCCCAAGGGACCGGTACATCCGCGTGGNGAAAACCGTCTCGGCCGCGCGGACCGTGAGCCTTTTTCCGGATCGGCAGAGGATCTGGGCCAAGNGTTGGTCCTCGACGATNTCCCCCTTCACGGCCTCGTGGCCCCCNATGTCTTCGTACGANCCACGATCNAAGAGCATGAACTGACCGTTCGCGATGGCATCGCGCCAGCGCTCTGGAGGGAGAGGCTTACCNGGGTTCGGAAAACGAAATACGATNGCCGCCATCATGTGGGTCTGAACCAACCGCTCCCAGAACGACTCCATGATCTGCCGTCCCAACAGCGTGAGCGCATCACCGTCGTCCTCGACCAGCCCAGCGACCGCCNGACCCAACAATTCGGGCGCATGAACGGTGTCGGCGTCGGTGAAGAGCAGCAGGNCCCCTTCAGCCACCTNTGCCCCCTGAGCNCACGCCCANGGTTTACCCATCCACCCCTCGGGGAGCGGGCCTCCTTCGACTGCCACGACTCTACGAGCGTGATTCGGCGGGATCGCCCGCGCCAGCTCCAGGGTGGCGTCGTCGCTTNGGTCGTCCACGACGATCACCTCGAAGTCGGGATAGTCGGACGNGACGATGGACTCGACGCAGGACCGGATACTCCGCTCTTCGTTACGGGCCGGAACAATGACGCTTACCAGAGGAGCCGCCCGATCAGTCGCGTCCACCACGGGCAATGGCCGTGGAAGCCTGACCTTGATCAGGATGTAGACTACGAGGGCAATCCAGGGGGCGAACGCGACAGGAAGTGGCAAATAATCTTCCCGCCTCGACCGTCAGTAGCCGGTAGTGGTCCCGCTCACAACACCGGGCGACTGACGCGGACTGTCACCCGACTGTCGGTGAAGAGTCCTCCGTCNTCNGCNCNNCCTTGGAGCACATAGGTGCCAGGCTGGTGGAAGGTCACCTCGGTAACCCACCGGTCATCCTCCGGCANNTCCGGCGCNACCCAGGAAGAGGCCCACGGAGAGTTGGAGTAGGGGCGGGTGTCCTCCCAGGTGGCGATCTGAGCCGGGTTGAAACTCGCCCCACCAGCGACGGGCGCCCGATAGATGTGCCAGGTCATATGCAGTCCGTTGACCTTTTGCACGGTNATTCGNGAGGGAGGACGNAGCGCNCGNNNCAGATTCAGCGTGCCNTCGTCGGTGACGGGCAAACCCCCACCACCTCCGAAAAGGCCCCCTCCAGACCGTCTCGGAAGGCCGTCATCGGTGACNCGGGCCGAGAGGGTCACCGGTTGGCCCACCTGAGCGTCGATTTCGGTATTCATCTCGAGTTCGACAACCGGNGCGGTATGTGCCCGAAGCGCTGCATTGCTGCTGCCCGGCCCGAGCGTCCCCGTCTCCGACATGATCACCATATTGTCGACGAAGTAGTCGGGCCTNAGNGNGCCGTAGGCCACTTTTTCCACACCGTTGACTCTGACCGTCCAAGCCAACTCCTGCTCCCCGAAGTCCGCAGGTACTCGAACCACAAATACGAACCGATTGCGGCGAGGCAGAAAGTGGGTGGGTTGCCCCCGGTCAGCCGGCCCCGGCGAAAACATGTTGTCGTCGCTCACCGGGACATCCGGCCTCTCCNCCCAGTTTCGGTTCATATAACCGAACANGAGGTTGAACGAGCCNTCCGGGTTNNNCNNCCANCCCTCGAANGNGGGCGAGANCGATTGGCCGCTNGAATACGTGAGNCCCTGGGCTGCGGCCGGGTGGGCCCCCACAGCCAAGGCCAGGACACCAAAGACGAATCCGGCGCCGACCGCTCTTCGCAGCCACAACAACCGACGTGCTACCATTTTATTTACCTGTCCTCATCCAATTGTCATTATCCCGCGNGTCCCTGTCTTGTCTTACGGACTTGCCNNCCGTCAGTCCGGCTGCTGGCCCGAGTCACCGGCGGCNTTNGCCGGCGGCGTNGGCACGGTGGCCAAACAGAGAGGGCACCCGATGANGTAGTCGTTCTTGGTCAGGTTGAACTTCTCAACCCGCTCGGCCATCTCCTCCACGAACTGCTCGTCGGAAAGNGTGACNCGCTCNCCCANGTCGATGAACATGTTGGCCACCGACCGATTNCCCGATCCCTGCCAGTTCCTNGGGTCGGGGATATTGGCGTTCGTCCCAGTATTGTTCATGTAACCGGTGATGTGGAGGATCGTGCCCCTGGGTAGCAGCGGCTGATAGTCGTCGGCNAAGACGTAGGTGCGNACCCAGTTGTGGTCGTANCCGACNCAGGACAGTGTCTCGGCCTTGAANCCCCAGANGGCCTCGAGNCACATGCGCTCGCCCGGAGCGTGCAGGTGGGGCTCGAAGCTGATGATCTTGGTGTGCCCCNNNGTCACCAGGTAGGCGTCGAGCCGCTGGCCGGTCATGTTGGCCTCGACGTCGATGTCCGAGCCGTTGGCGAGAGACGTGATGCTACCCTGGTANTTNGGCTCGTAGCCNACCGGGNNGAACTCGAAGGCNANNTCCAGNCGNGCNCNNGTGTCCNGNCCGTTCGAGTGGAGGTGGATCGACNNNGAGGCGANCATCGAGCCCGCCCTCAGGAGCCGGCCAGCATCGTCATCGAANACGTCCGGGTTCCGGCCNACCTCGTGNACGGGCCAGGNCGTGCCACGGCCCGAAGACTGCGTCCGCCAGATCATGTGGTGGACGANGNACCTNNNGCCNACCGTCTNNCGGCCGTNNTCNTGCTGGTCTTCTNANNTCATTNACTTCGCGGATCTGCACGGCCCGGACATAACGATCCTCCTCCAGNCCGGTCGCAAAGCTCTCGATCTCACCCCACCAGTCNGCGTCCCCACCTCCCACGAANATTTCTTCGGAGATCGCGACGAGGTCGGGCCGGATGGTCCANTCNNCNTTGTCNTCNAANNCCCTGANGGGGGGCAGNTCCGCTGGATCACCTTCGGGCGTGCCATTGTCCGCCCAAGCGGCGATCATCGCGACCTGCTCATCGCNGAGGGAGGTGTCCTGCTTGTAATGCTGNATGCCGATGTTNTTCTCGACGTACCAGGGCGGCATGGCACCGGCACGGTCACGGATCGCCGTGCGCTCTTTGATCCTCCGGGCAAACCGCCGCGTTTCGTCGTACGTGACGAGCGACATGGGGGCCACACCCACCGGGTTGTGGCAATTCTGGCAGCTGCGCTGCAGGATCGGCGCGATGTCCCTACTGAACGTCACGTCTTCCGGATTAAAAGCGACATCGGAGGTGGAGGCGAAGTCCTGCGCCCCGAGTGCAAGTGGCACCATCAGAAGGAGGGCGGCCGGGAGCATCAGAATCCGACCGATCGTGACCTTCCACTCGTTNTTNNTNCCGTAACGCATCGCTTTCACTCCGATTGCNGGTAACAACGCTGGGCGCCAANAAATACTCCACNCCNATCNTAAGANTANTTGAAANACCACAGNTNTGTCAAAAGGNGTCTCCGTTCATGTCCTCGTCCTCGAACACGCTANTCCATCTTCCGAACCCAGCGGTCTCCGTCCCTGCGCCGGTACTTCTCCATCACCGCGTCGAACGCCTCGTCGAGGTCGACCCCCTGTTCGTTGGCCATGCATAGGATGACGAACAACACGTCGGCTAGCTCCTCAGCCATTTCCTGCTCGCTCTCGTCGGGCTTCTTAGGCTTCGTACCAAACCGGTGGTTGACCAACCGAGCCAACTCGCCGACCTCCTCCATGAGACGGGCGAGGTTGGCCAGCGGCGGCCAGTAGCCCTCCTCGAACTGGGAGATCCACTCGTCTACACGGCCTTGCACAGCCGTCAGGTTGCGGGCGTCCGCGTCTGTCATGGGACCAGCATCAGCTTGCCGTGCTCAGAAAAAGGGGCAGCTGGCATTCTAGCTCCGTTTGGAAAGTGACAACCGGTGGGGGTGCGAAGAGTACTTTCACGGAGGCTACCCGGGCAAGCGTCGAAAGCTCGCACCGAGCCTGTGCGGTCCTGCTCTTGTGTCTTATCGTTCAACACCGCCTTCGACAGCTTCCGAGAGCCCGGAAGGTGATCGTTCAGGGGCAGCCGCGCACACCCTGCCAGGAGCCCGTGCGAGTAGCATGGAGGATCGAAAAACCGCAGACGACGAAACCCTGGGAGGCTACCTGGAGGTGCACGAACGCCCTCCCGCCTTTACGGGTTCGGACGGGCAGCCGTACACCGCTTCGGTCGAGGTCGAGTCCGTGGAGAACCTCGCCGCGCCTTGCGTGGCTTTCTTGGTTTTTCCGAGATGGGCCGGAGCGGGCCTCGGCATCGTGGGGCACGTGGAGACGCCCGTGCTGTGGGAGGGAAGAGGCCGGGACGAGGTTCTCGGCCTTGCCCATGCGCTCCGCCTCACCGAGGTCAAACGCCTGTTGGACGAGGCCATCCAACGGAAGAACGGGGAGGACTGAGCGGTGAGGACTGAACAGTGAGTACAGCCGAATCTCCGTTTCTCCGGATCACGGAGATTTTCCACTCCATCCAAGGCGAGTCGACTTGGTCGGGGCGTCCCTGCACGTTCGTGCGGCTGACCGGCTGTCCTCTCCGCTGTGTGTGGTGCGACACGGAGTACGCCTTCCATGGCGGCGAACGCCAAACCCTCGACGAGATCGTCGACGCGGTCCGTTCGATCGGTACGTCTTTGGTCCAGATCACAGGCGGAGAGCCTTTGGCGCACCCGAATGCCTACCTACTCACCGAGCGCTTACTCGACGAGGGGTTCACGGTCCTCGTGGAGACCTCAGGAGCGTTCGACGTGGCGCCGCTCGATCGCCGCGCGCACCGAATCATGGATCTCAAGTGCCCGGGAAGCGGGGAGAGCGACAAGAATCTTTGGGAGAACCTGGACCACCTGACGGGCCTGGACGAGGTGAAGTTCGTGGTACTCGACCGGACGGACTACGAATGGGCGAGGGACACGATCCGGGAGCGCGGCCTCGACCGCCGGCTCGAGGAGGACACGCTTGGCGAGCTCCTTATTTCACCCGTTTGGGACGCCTGCGACCTTCTCGACCTCGCTGGCTGGATTCTCGAGGACCAACTCCCGGTCCGACTCCAGACGCAACTCCACAAACATATTTGGGATCCGGACGATCGGGGTGTCTGAGCCAGCCTCCGGCACATCCTCGGTCCCCGACGCTCGCCTTCGCCGACTCCAGGACCGCCTCTCCCGCAGGCCGGAGGCCGGAACCGAGCTCGAGCCGCCCGAGGGTCACACGGAGGCCGCCGTGTCGCTGATCATCCGGGCGTCCGCTGAACTCGACGTGCTCTTGATCAAGCGCGCCGAGTCGGAGCGGGACCCGTGGTCCGGGCATATCGCGCTGCCGGGCGGACGTCGCGACACTGAAGACGCGAGTCTCGCGCACACGGCTATCCGAGAGACTTCGGAAGAGACCGGTGTGGAGCTTTCCACGTCCGGATGGTCGCTGGGCCGTCTGGGGAGGGTCGTGCCAAGCCGTTCGACCCTGCCTCCGATCACCATCTCACCCTACGTATTCGGCGTGCAGGAAGACATCGAGGTAAACGCGGACTCCGCGGAGGTCGATCGGGTGCTCTGGATGGGACTCCCCGATCTGCTCGATCCGAAGACCCGAGGGACCACGACCATCCTGTTGCCGACAGGCCCGGAGGATTTCCCCTGTTATTGGGTCGGCGGCCACGTGATCTGGGGCCTCACCTTCCGGGTTCTATCGGAGTTCGTTGAACTCGCAGGTGGACTCTGAACTCCGTCTGTTCGACCCACCCGGCGTGCCCGATCTTTTGGCTACTCAACCTCATGGCTACTCGACCCACTCCGCGATGAAGACGTTGGTCTCGCCCTCACGAGCCTGATTCCGGTTCGACCCCCAAACCAGATACCGGCCATCGGGGCTGAACACGGGGAAGCCGTCGAAGCCGTCCAAGAACGTGATGCGCTCCTGCCCGGACCCATCTTCGTTGATCATGTATAGATCGAAGTCCCGCCCCGTGGGATCGTCCATGTTCGACGCGAATATGATTCTCTCGCCATCGGGGTGCCAAAATGGGCCGAAGTTGGCAACCCCGTTGTCTGTCACCTGGGACTGATTCGATCCATCGGCGTTCATGACGAAGATCTCGAGTTCACTCGGCCGGATCAGCCCATCCACGAGAAGAGACGTGTAGTCCTCAATCTCCTCGGGAGTGGTAGGGCGAGAAGATCGGTACACGATCTTGGATCCGTCCGGAGAATAGAAGGGGCCCCCGTCATAACCCATCGTGTCGGTGAGACGTAGGACGTCGGAGCCATCTGGCCTCATCGAGTAGATATCGAGCTCCCCGTCCCGCATCGACGTGAAAACGATTCGATCACCGACCGGAGAAAAGGTCGCCTCCGCGTCGTAGCCAAAGGAGTTCGTCAGTTGCTGGAGGTTCGATCCGTCCGCATCGGCGACGAAGATGTCGAAGCTGGGGTACACCGCCCACACGTAGCCCAGGGAAAAATCGGGCACGGCCGGACAGGCCTCATCGAAGTGATGGGTCGAGGAGTAGAGGATCTTGTCGCCTGCTGGATAATAGTAGGAGCAAGTGGTTCGCCCCTGGCCGGTGCTCAACAACTCGATGTCACCCCCGTCGACCGACATCGTGTAGATTTGGTCGCAACCGCCGGCTCTGGGCGTGGACTGGAAAATCAGCTTGGTGCCATCGAAGGAGAAATACGCTTCGGCGTTTTCGCCCTCGAAGGTGAGTTGGCGTATGTTCCGGAGATGGACCTCTTGGGCCGCTTGCGCCACCCTGGGCTGATGCATGGCATTGGCCCCTGATGTGGCCAGAACAAGCAGTCCTGTGACGGCAGCGGTCGCGAGCGCGTGAGTGAGTGAAAACATTCAGAATCTCCAGAGGATGATCGATGTCTAAGGTACTGACCGTCTTCGCGGCGCTCACAGCCGGGCTCACGTTTGCGATCCCGGCGGTCTCCGCAACCGCGCAGCAAGCCATCAACTGTCCCGATGTCGAGCAGCTTACGGCGGGCATGGATCCGGCCCTCGCCCACATCAGGTACCTGGCCGACGACGCCCTCGAGGGCCGGAGAGCAGGAACGAACGGAGCCCGCTGCGCAGCACAGTACATCGCCGATCAATTTGAGGCCATCGGGGTCGAGGGCGCAGGGCCGAACGGAAGCTACTTCCAGGGATTTTCGATCCCCGCGGGAGTCGTCCTGGGCGACGGAAGTACACTCATAACCGCGCAAGCCACCTACACCCTCACCGAAGACTGGATCCCGTTTGGGTACTCCGCATCTGCCGCCGTCACCAGCACTTTGTTGTACGGGGGGGACGGGATCAACCGCCCAGGGGATCCGGACAACGAGTACCCGACGCTCGACGTCACAGGCCGCATCGTGGTCGTTGAGGACGGTGATCTGCGAGCGCCAATGAGCCAGGCCCTCCAAGCGGATGCCCACTTCAAGGCATCGGTCGCGGCGGGTCGCGACGCCGGCGGGATGATTGTCCTCCTCGGCGAAGACCGCGAGCTGCCCGACCTATCCGGAGAAATGCGGGCGGCACTGGGTATTCCGGTGGCGGTAGTCCGAGGCGAAGCGGCCGACCGCATCAGGCAGGCGGCTCGAAGGGGGGAGCGCGCGTTCCTCGGGGCCTCCGTACAGCCACGAGCGGTGGAGGCCCGAAACGTTGCGGCACTGCTGCCCGGGTCCGATCCCACCCTCGCCGACGAGGTCCTGATCATTGGAGCCCACTACGACCATCTGGGGTTCGGGGGCGAGGGCTCGCTCGACCCGGATGCTAGAGCGGTTCACAACGGTGCGGATGACAACGCGAGCGGAACGTCAGGGTTGATCGAGATCGCCCGCCTCCTGTCCGAGGGCGATCGCCGACCTGCCCGTTCTGTCCTGTTCCTCGCGTTCACCGCTGAGGAGCAAGGATTATGGGGCTCGAGCCACTACGTCCGTAATCCCCTGCGGCCCATCGCTCAGACGGTCGCCATGCTCAACATGGACATGATCGGCCGGTTGGAGGGTGCCACCCTGGTGGTGCACGGCGTCGGCACGGCGGAGGAGTGGACGGGCGTGCTGCTGGCCGCCAACGAACTCATCACTCGGCCCCTCAGCATCGCCGTAACCCCGGACGGATTCGGTCCCTCGGATCACTCTTCGTTCTATGGAGAAGGGTTGCCCGTCCTGCACTTCTTCTCCAACACACACGTCGACTACCACCGCCCGTCCGACGATTGGGAAAAAGTCGACATCGAGGGCCTCGACCGGATCGTGGATCTCGTGACCGAAGTTGCGCTCGACGTAGCTGGCGTCTCCGGCTCGGACGAACGGATCGCGCTGACGCCCATCGAGCCGGACCTCGTCGCTGCCCACGGCCAAGATCCGTCCGCCTCCACAACCAGCGGCGGGTACGGTCCATACCTGGGCACGATTCCGGACATGGTGCCCGCCGACTCCGGGCTTCGGTTGACCGGCGTCCGTGAGGGCAGTCCGGCGGCCATCGCCGGCATCAGGGGAGGCGATATCGTGGTGGAGTTCGGCGGCAACGTGGTCGGAGACATCTACACGTACACGTACGCCCTGCAGGAACACAAGCCGGGTGATTCCGTCGAGATCGTGGTCCTACGAGAAGGCCAGCGGCTGACGCTCACGGCAGTGCTCGGGGACGAGCGGTAGGACCGGGAGGAGCTACCCCAGCAGGTCCAACTGCCCGACCCTCCCCTCGTTCCCTTCGTTCCCGGCCTGCACCTCGCTCTTGGCACCCACGTTCTCGCTGTACGCCCGCGTCACTTCCACCACCCGGTCGTCCGCGGCCGGCCGGACCAACGGCCTTCCTTGCGTTCGCCGCCCCTGGGTCCGGACCTCGTCGGCACGGAGGCGCGTGACCTGCCCGCTCGCCATGACGACCATGACCTCGTCTCCCTCGAGCACCTCCAAGGCGGACACAAGCACGGTCCCAGGTGCGGCCCCAGGTGCGGTCGCCTCGCCGGTGGGCACCGCCATGGTGCCCAGTCCGCCACGCCTCTGGAGCGGGAAGTCGCTCACCTCCGTGCGCTTTCCCTTCCCGTCCTCCGTGACGCTCAGCACCCACGCATCCCTACGGATGAGCAGCATCCCGACAACGGAGTCGTCGCCCTTCAGGTCGATGCCCTTCACCCCCTGCGCCGTACGCCCAAGAACCGAGAGATCGGATTCCGGAAAGCGGATCGCCCTGCCGGCCTTGGTGATCAGCATGACCTCGCCCTCGCCGTCCGAAAGGCGCACATCCATAATACGGTCACCCGCCTTCAGCCCCGCGGCGATTACGCCCCCAGACCGTGGATTCGCGAAATCCGAAAGCTTGGTCCGTTTCATGAGGCCGTTCTTGGTGAGGAACACGACGAAGCGCTCCACAGTGAGATCGTCCGGCGCCAGCATCGTGACTATCGCGTCACTTCGATCGGCCTGAGTCAGCGCGTAGATCGACTGACCCCTGGACGCCCTTCCCCCCTCGGGTACATCCAACACCGGGAGGAAATGGAGATGCCCATTCTCGGTGAAGGCGAGCAACCAGCTCTGCGTGCGCGCTACGAAAATCCGCTCCAGATAATCGTTCTCGAACCGCTCCATCCCGGCCAATGGCTTTCCAGACGAGACGCGGCGCCGATAGAGGTGCATCGGAATTCGCTTCACGAACCCCTCGTGGCTGACGGTGATCACCGCATCTTCATCGGCAACCGTGTTTTCCACCTCCATCTCGTCCGACTCGTCATCCTCCAGAAGGATTGTCCGCCGCGCATCCCCATATTTTTCAACGATCTCGTCGAGCTCCTCGAGCATGATCTCGAGCTTTCGGGCCTCACTCTTGAGTATCTCTTTGAGTCCCCTGATGAGGGCCCGGAGCTCCTTGAGTCTCCTCTTCAGTTCTGCCTGCTCGAGCGAAGTCAATTTGGCGAGTCGCATGTTGAGAATGGCGTCTGCCTGAATCTCCGAGAGTCCGAGAAGGTCCTGGAGCTTCTCGGAGGCCTCTGAACGATCCGCCGACCCTCGGATGATTTCGATGACCTCGTCGATGGTACCGAGCGCGGCTACCAAGCCCTCCGCGATGTGTTTTTCGGCTTGCGCCTTCTCGAGATCATGCTGGGAGCGGCGCTGGATGACCTCGACGCGGTGATCCCTGAAACGCTCAAGAAGCTGGACGAGAGTGAACTCTTTCGGCTCGCCGTGGTCCAGCGCGATCATGATGGCCCCAAACGTGCTTTGGAGGCTGGTCTTCTTGAGCAACAACTTGATGACCTTCCCCGCCTTGGCACCCCGTTTCAGCTCCAATACGAGCCGGAGCCCGTCCCGGTCCGACTCGTCACGGATGTCGGAGAGGTCCACAACGCCGCCTTTTCTCGCAAGATCGGCGATCTGCCGGATGATCCGAGCCTTGGAGACCGCATAGGGAAGCTCGGTCACCACGAGTTGGCCCCTCCCCCCCCTCAGCGTCTCCTTCACGATACGGGCACGCATGATTATGCGGCCCCGCCCGGTCTCGTACATGTCACGAATTCCGTCACACCCGACTACGAATCCACCTGTCGGAAAGTCAGGCCCCGGAAGGTGCTTCATCAAGACATCGAGTGTTGGATCAGGCTCCTCGATCAGAGCCCTCAGGGCGGCGGCGACCTCCCTCAGGTTGTGGGGTGGCACGTTCGTGCTCAACCCCACGGCGATCCCCGAGGACCCGTTAATCAGAAGGTTCGGCACCCGGGACGGGAGAACGGTAGGCTCGGTTCGCTGCCCATCGAAATTCTCGATGACGTCCACCGTTTCCTTTTCGATGTCCGCGAGGATGTCCTCGGCAATCGGCGCAAGTTTGGCTTCCGTGTACCGGTAAGCCGCCGCGGAGTCACCGTCGATGGATCCGAAGTTCCCTTGCCCGTCCACGAGCGGATAACGAAGGGAAAAGTCCTGGACCATGCGCACGAGCGCGTCGTACACGGCTGTATCACCATGCGGGTGATACTTGCCCAAGACCTCACCCACCACAGTTGCACTCTTCTTGTAGAGCCTGTCCGGCCTCAGCCCCGCCTCGTGCATGGCGAAGAGGATGCGCCTGTGGACGGGCTTGAGCCCGTCCCGAACATCGGGCAGGGCCCTCTGGACGATCACGCTCATCGAATAGTCAAGGAAGGATTCTCGCATCTCCTGCTCGATGAGCCTCGGCAGGATGCGCTCGCGCGTCTGGGCCGTCATTCCATCTCCCGGTGAACCGAACATATACCGAACATCATGGCATCTCAACACGATGCTTCGCGTACGATCTCAGGATGGGTGGAGCAAAGCAAGTCGGGGCAAAACAACAAGCGCCGTGGACCGAATACGACCCGCGGCGCCTCATCCGGCCCCAACTTCAAGTGACCCGGACAAGCGGAGAGCGAATCTGTACACTGCGTCCATGTGCGGGACAGCCGACTCGGAAAAGCTGGCCCCCTGCGCGTTGCGGTCGCCTGGCACACCCTCACTCGTTTTCAGCGGATCGGCGAGGTCTGTCTTCGTCAGTCCGGGAAAATGAAGTCTCTGGCGAGTTCCTCAGTGACGGGCCCGCCGGTAACCAATTCGACGAGCGCCTCCATCTCCAAACCAAGCTCATACAGACGAGCCTGGACGGAGAACGCATGGGCAAAATCGAAATACGCGGACACGGCAAATTCATCCGCCGGGTGATGGGCCACGACCACGGACTCCATCTCGATTCGAAGTATCCCGACGATGATCGCTACGGCGTGGAGTAAGGACCTCTGCTCGGAGAGAGTNGTCACCGAGAAGTCGCCGNCGAGCNGCAGCATGAGGNCCGCAACTTGCTCTCGTTCCTCTGGAGGGGCCGCGATCATGCCGGGTTCAGGAGCATACCCGTCGAGAACCTGACGCGCACCGACTTTCAGCGCGCTCAGCTCTTCGAAATTGCAGTGCNCGATCACGTCAGTATCCTCATCCGGCGAAGTCCTACTTCCTTTCTACTCTACTTATTCGCCCACTCGATTGTTTCTGCANGTGCTAAGAAGGCCGTACTCCCTCAGCAGCCTTCAAGCCGCGGCTCCTCGTCCCTGCGACCCCTCGACGGACAACGGTAACGACACATGATGCTCCCCATCGACCTTCACGTCGAAGTTATACATGCCCGGGCCCGTGAAGACCAGTCCATCGAGATTGAGAATGTGCGGAACGCGGATACCGTCGCGGGCGCCCGGTCCACCCGCCAACTGGATCTCTCCGTTCAGTGACAGTACTTCTGCACCGCCCGGGTCCGACATCCGAATGTGTACCTCATGAGAACCGATCTCAGATGTACCGGCGGTGAACCGCAATACCAGGGTAACCCGCCCGTGTTGAGCGGGAAACTGTGTGACACCGATGCGATCGAAGATTCCCAGGATATTGAGTTTTCCTGACGCATCGATCGTGGCCGCATCAGCCAGCAAAGCCAAGTCGATCTCCATGTTANTTCCTTGAAGGCTGTGGAAGGAGTACAGTGGGCCGCATCACGACACCAATTTGTCTGCAAATACGAAGCCAACGGCAAGATCGATCACAACGTGGGCAACCATCGGCGGCCACAGACTCCCGGTGTGTAGAAAGACCGCGCCCATGATCACCCCGACCACTCCGGTCCGCACGACTCCCAGTACGCCCTGATACGAGTGCAGGACCGCGAACGCCCCCGACGTCAGTGCGAGAGCCACCGGANCGGACGCGCNAGCCACGATTANCGCGGGAATCGCATAACCCCGGTAGGCCAACTCCTCCCCGAAGCCGGCACANAGCGACAGCCCTGCGTACAGCCCCTTCTCTCGACGAGTGANCGGNAACAACTCGCGCACGAGACGGCTCTCGCTCCACCCGCACCTCTTCCGAAGCACCAGAAATAACCACAAGGTCGCTGCGCCAAGCACCAAAATGCCCGCACCCCAGGACATCACATAGATGATGCGCTCAGGTTCGATCNGAAGACCCATACCTTCCATGCCTACCANCCTCCATCCCAGCGCGAGGCTCGAGACTCCCAGGATCAGAATCGTCACGGCCGACGTTACGTAGGCCTGAGCACGCTCCGCGGCTAGATCACGAGCGAGGTCGACTTGGATGANGGCAAGAACCGGNAGAAGCTCAATGAGTGCGGCGAGAAACAGCGCATCGAGCCACCCGAGCGGCGTACTCGACAGGAGGANATAAACAACCGCTGCGTAGCCGACGAGCCCAGCGATGGCAACCCTCACTCCACGATCTCCTGCCCCGTCCCTTCGGCCCTCGCAAGCTGTGACGCTTCACAACCGGCCTCGACGCTTCTAGGATTCCAGGANGTGTCGCTTCCCGATGTCCCGGGCCGAGGACGANAGTCCCTCCAANGCGTTGATATGGAACTCGCTNCGAAGAACCATAAGGCAACCTTCCGTGTGCTGGACTCCATGGAGGCCCCACACGGCGGTTGGTTCCTGAAGTTGCGATTCGCNGCGGGTGATGCTCCGACGCTNCGTGAGTTGAAGGGCGCCACNCTGCTGGTGTCGTCTCCCGACGGAGCGACATCCTTTGAAGTCAAAGTGCACGGGTTCCC
This sequence comes from Gemmatimonadota bacterium, assembly GCA_002731735.1. Lineage (GTDB taxonomy): Bacteria > Gemmatimonadota > Gemmatimonadetes > Longimicrobiales > Gaopeijiaceae > UBA822. The sequence goes on from PCCM01000022.1 coordinate 21,297, forward strand.
CCTGTTCGGGGGACACCCCTCGGACGATCGGCTACACCGCACCGGTCGCGTGGACCTCCACGTAGCAGTGCTGGACGGAAACGAACGCTCGATCGGTCTCAAGTGGAAAGTGTCGGGGCCGCTTCAGTAGCGGCCACTAGCCCCCTCTCCGACCACACTCCCAACTCAGTCCAGCTGCCTGCGGCCAGGCGGCTCAGTCTCGAAGGTCGCGAAGAACCAACGAGCATACTCCCCCGCCCGTCCGGGGTTCTCCGCCAGCCATGTATCACGCTCTTCATCGAACTCCTCGGGACGCGCGGTGAGGATAAAAGCGTCCAGGTACCCGTTTTCATGGGAAAATAGAAGCTCATCGAGAGGCCCGTAGGGAGCATGGTCGAACAACGCGCGCGCGTACAACCAGGCGTCGGACGTGCGAGCTAGAATCGCCCGTTCGAGTTCGTATCCCTCGGCGTCGAACGCCTCGGGCAGAAATTCCTCGAGCCGGCCCATCCTCTTCATCAAGTGGAAATGGCCGTAGATGTTCAAAAAGTCTCGGGTTTCCGGAGCTCCCGGGTATACGAGAACTGCAACTGTGTCACGTCCGACCTCCAAGCCATCCCAAGGATACGTCTGCACCGGGGTCGACGACGAGACAACCAAGAACGACGGATCGAAGTTGATGTTGTCTAATTGCGCCCGTACCCAGATGTCGATTTCGTCCAACCGCCCCGCGTCGGCACTGATCCGAGTACCGGAACGCACAATGAGTGTACGCGGGGTCGGCAGGGAGGAC
>PCCM01000023.1 GCA_002731735.1 Gemmatimonadota bacterium
TGCTCCCGGCGCTCTTGAAGGAAGGCGACAATCTCTTCCGGATCGAGGTTGCCCAGATCGGGGACGACGTCTTCACCAACGCCCGGAATGCCTACGACGAACTCTCGAATCCCGCTGAGCCAGTCTCCGACTAGGGCGACCAACTCGGGAGCTGCCTGGACGAGCTCGTCGATCTGGCCCACGAGCGCCGGGATCCCGAACAGAACCGCCGCCACACCCGCGCCAACCACCGGCAACGCCAAGAGCACGATGGCCAAGCTCCGCGCCACGCGGCGTTCCACCAACGCGTCCACCAATGGGTCCAGCACATAAGCGAGGCCGAAACCAAGAACGAAAGGGGCGAGCAGAAATCCGGTCGTTGCCAGCAGCCAGTACATTGTGAGGATGGCGGCCACCGAGACGAGCAGGACGTACCCCGGTGCTCGTCGGAAAGGAATTAGTACTATGAGCAGGATCAAAAAGAGAACGAACGGGTTCAGCAGCTCTTGCACACCAAAGACCAACAGACCGAACACGAACAGTGCGACGATCGCCTGGAGGACCCGCCAGATCTGAAGCCGGCCCTCCGTCACAACTGGGCTCTCGGTCACAACAGTGAGCCCGCTTCGTCCGAGTTCAAGGCACCCGCCGCCCGTACCACAACCTCACGAGCGTTGTCGTACGCCACCGTTTCGATAGCCTCGTCCACAGGGAGCCATCGGCACTCGGTGATCCCCTCCGACACCTCCGGACTCGTGTCTCCGTCAGGAGAAGCCATGAGGAAGTAATCACAGAACTTGTGCACGAGATCACCCTTGAGCCTGAAGTACCAATCGATGGAACCGAGTGACGGGCCCGCTTCGAGATGGGTCAACCCGGTCTCCTCGCGCACCTCTCTCAAGGCCGCCTCACAGGAACTCTCACCATTCTCCACATGGCCCTTCGGCAAACCCCACTTGCCATAGGGATCACGGATCAGCAGCAAGTGCACGTTCCCGTCCATGCGCCGAGCGACAACGCCACCGGAACTGTGTTCGATTCTTGCCTTGCGCTTGGTCATTAGGATAGTGATCGGCAATCAGAAAATCGAAAGACGCACGTACTTCGAGGGGTTCGCCCGAAGGTCCTCCATGAGAAGATTCAGCTCCTCCACAAGGCTTTCGATGCGACCTCCCAATAGGGTATCGGAAAGCAACCGTCCGAGCGACCCGTCTCCGTTCTCGAGGCGGGTGGAGATTCGATTCAGCGACAGGAAGGTAGAATCCGCCAGGGTGAGGGTTCCGGACAGACTCTGCGAAGCCGCCGAGATGTCCCCAGAAACGCCGCTGAGTTCCGCTGTGATGACTTTCGTGTTCACGAGTATTGAATCCAGATCTCCGGAAGCCAACAGCGCGTCGATCCTCTCCAGCGACCCGCGAGCCGTCTCCAGAACCGATGCGATCTCGGACGTAGCATTCTGCACATCGTCTGCGATCCCCAGAAATTCATCCGATTGTTCGTCGACAAGGCGTCGAAGGGTCGCCGTGAATTCCTCCATGTTTGTGATGGCCTGCGTGATCTGGTCCGCGGTTTCCTCTCCGAACGCACGGTCGAAGCGATCCGTCAGAGACGCCACATTCTGGGCGACCTCATCCGCTACCGCCGTGAGTCGAGAGAGGTCAGGAAGTACATATCCGCCGAGTATTCGAACACCCCCGGTGACCTGAACGTCGGAAGGGACCTCGGAATAGTCGTACTGAGGGAACTGAGATCGCGTTATGATCTCGGCCTGCCAATCCCCGAACATGGACGCGGGGGCGAGCACCACGACGGCGTCCTCATCCAGAATCCAATCTCCATCGAGAAGCAGCTGGATTCGGACAGCGGCGCCATTGTCCTCGACGATGATGTCCCCCACACGTCCGATGGACACGCCTCGGAACGTCACCGTATTGCCGATGGACAGCTGACCGACATCTCTCATCAAGACGTGGACCTCCGTCTCCGTACTTCCGAAACGTCTACCCTGGAGCCACAAGGTACCGACAACCGCAGTGACGATCCCGAGCAGCACGACCGAGCCGACCAGGAGCTCCTTGCGGCCCTTCACGATGCCCTCTCCGCAAGTTCAGGTCGTCCCTCGAGGAACGACCTGAGGAGGGGGTCACGCGACTCCTTGATCTCGTCGATGGTCCCGCTGGTCCGGATCCGGCCCTCGTGCAGCATCACAATCCGGTCGGAAATCCGGTACGCACTTGCTATATCGTGCGTGATGACGACGCCCGTCACACCAAGTTCCTCCTTCATCCGAACGATCAGCCGGTCGATCACCGTCACGGTGACCGGATCCAATCCAGTCGTCGGTTCATCGTAAAGCAAATACGTCGGTCTCGTGGCGATGGCCCGGGCGAGCCCGGCCCGCTTCACCATCCCACCGGACAACTCGGACGGATACCGGTCTTCGGTTCCCTCTAGATCGACGAGGGCGAGACACTCACTTACACGTGCCATGATCTCGTCGTCGTACATATCGGGCATACGGCGAAGCCCCATCGCAACGTTCTCGGCAATGTTCATGGAGTCGAAGAGCGCGGCGAACTGAAAGACGTAGCCGATGTCACGGCGCAGTTCGTTGAGCTCCCCGACGTCGAGGTCACTCACGTTCTGGCCATCCACCAGAACGTCACCGGAATCCGGCCGAATCAAGCCCACCATGTGTTTGAGGATCACGGACTTGCCGGCCCCGGAGAACCCGATGATACAGAGTGTCTCACCGTCCAGTACTTCGAGATCCAAGCCCCGAAGGACGTGGTTCTGGCCGAACGTCCGATGGACGTCATTGAGCTGGATGCTCATAACAGGACCACCGCCCAGAACGCGTCCAGCACCAGGATCAGCATACTGGAACGGACCACCGCGTGGGTCGTAGCCACTCCGACTCCTCCCGCTCCACCCTTCGCGTGGAACCCATAGAAACACCCCGCACTGGTCACGATGAGGCCGAAGCTCAGACTCTTTATGACCGCAAACTGAACGTCGAACGGTACAAAAAAGAGCCGGAGACCGCGGACAAACTCGGCGCTGGACATGTCGAGGAGCGTGAGTGATGCCGCCCATCCCGTAAGAACCCCGACCGCCGAGGCCAGCACGATCACCACGGGAAACATCAACACACCGGCGATCACACGGGGCACGACCAGATAGGCCACCGGATCGTACGCGAGCGTTTCCAGTGCGTCGATCTGCTCGGTAACACGCATCGTCCCTACCTCCGCGGCCGTGCTGGCGCCTACCCGTCCGGCTAAGGACAAGCCGGTGAGCACCGGGCCCAACTCGGTGATCATCGACTTACCCACCATCGAACCGACCAGGTATATGGGCACGGCGCCGGTCAGGGTGTAAGACGCCTGTAGTGCAAGCACTATGCCGGTAAAGACGGCGATGAAGGTTGCGATCGGGACCGACGCCACACCCACGGAGAGCATCTGCGTCAAAAGCCGTGGCCTCCAGATTTCTACGTTCTTGAGCGCGCGTAGCGCCCCGGTGGTTAGGTAACCGGCCTTTCCCAGCGATCGAACGCTACTGATCGACCAGCGGCCGACGTATTCGACCGGAGTCAACACGAAACCGTTCATGATCGGCCTAGAGCTTAGCCTCGGCTAGCGGGCGGTACGCTGTCCTCTAGGGTGTATACGACTTTCTCCGAGTAGCCGTCCGCGGTGGGGACCATGCAGGTAACTTGCACCCGGTAGACGGATCCGTGGGGATCCGAAACGACTACTTCCATATCCAGCCCCTGTCCTGGCGAAACGATCCGCGTGCGCACCTTCTCCGACGGCTCCTCCCTCCTGTGGTGCGTCGGATTCCGGAAGAGCGTCTTGGTCGACTGGCGCCCGCTGTCGAGGGTACGCGTGACCTTGACCAACCGCAGCCAGTTAGGCTGATAGTTAACCTGGTACTTGTACCCTAGCTGGTCCGCCCCCCTGCCCTCCCGGTTGTGCCGCCCCATAAAACCTCCAAAGAATTACGAAAAACGAGCGATAAACTAATGTTTATACGGGACCGGGAAATGTCAACGTTCTTGTCTTGGGACGAGCGGGGAAATCCCTTTCGGGTAACCATTTGTGGAGCGATAAGGTCAACTCCAATCCGGTCGATTCGAGCCGGATCGGAACCGGTACGGAGGTGATGAAAAATACCATAATTGCCCACCCCACGACCGACCTCCATGACACTTCAAGGCCCGAAAAAACTCTTGACCACCCCAGGTTCGCTCATTACAATCGAACCAACTTCCTCGTAAGCCCCACTTGCCTTTCCAAGTGTTCCGCCAACGCGGACCTCACCGCACTTCCTCGCAGGTCACAGGGTTACCACCCTCCGTGTTTCTTCATCCGCCGACCCCACGTATCGGCCGTTTGGAGTAGTCGTGGATATTGCACAACTGAGAATCAAGAGCGTCGGAGAGCTCCACGATTTGGCGGAGCAGCTCACCATCTCCAACTACTCCGGGCTTCGCAAACAAGATCTGATCTTCCGGATCGAGCAGAGCTTGCTGGACAACGAAGTCATTCTCAGGGGCGAGGGCGTCCTGGAAATCTTGGCAGAGGGGTACGGTTTCCTCCGTTCGCAGGATTGGAACTACCTGTACGGGCCGGACGACATCTACGTCAGCCCGTCGCAGATCAAACGGTTCGACCTTCGCACCGGCGACACGGTGCTCGGACAGGTCCGGCCGCCGAAGAAGGGGGAGCGTTACCTCGCACTGCTCAAGGTTGAAAGCATCAACAGTGATGAACCTGACAAGGCGAAGCAGAGGGTCGCCTTCGACAACCTGCGTCCCCGCCACCCGGAGGGTAGGCTCAGCTTAGAGATCGCCGACGAGGACCTGTCGATGCGGGTCGTGGACCTCGTCGCACCGATCGGTATGGGCCAACGGGGCTTGATCGTTTCACCGCCGAAGGCCGGCAAGACGATCTTGCTGCAGCAGATGGCGAATTCCATCACAGCGAACCACCCCGAGGTGCACCTCATCGTGCTGCTCATCGACGAGCGCCCCGAGGAAGTTACCGACATGGAGGAGCACGTCGTTGGAGAGGTGATTTCGTCCACTTTCGATGAACCAGCCACCCGGCATACGCAGGTGGCGGAGATGGTGTTGGAGAAGGCCAAGCGTCTTGTCGAGGCGGGGAAGGACGTAGTTATCCTCCTCGACTCCATCACCCGTCTCGCCCGAGCGTACAACACCACCATCCCCCATTCCGGCAAGATCCTCTCCGGCGGTGTGGACGCGAACGCGCTTCACAAGCCCAAGCGCTTTTTCGGAGCCGCGAGGAATATCGATGGCGGGGGCTCCCTGACGATCATCGCCACGGCTCTGGTCGAGACCGGTAGCCGCATGGACGAGGTCATCTTCGAAGAGTTCAAGGGAACCGGGAACATGGAGTTGATCCTGGACCGGCACATCTCGGACAAGCGGATCTTTCCCGCCATCGACATCAACCGCTCCGGAACTCGGAAAGAGGAACTCCTACTGTCCTCCAACGANCTCAACCGCGTTTATCTCCTTCGGAACTTCCTNGCCGACATGCCGCCCACGGAAGCGATCGAGTTTCTGTTGGAGCGCATGATGCGGACCGAGACNAACCAGAAGTTCCTGGACTCCATGGCCGCGGGCGGCTGACCCCGGGCCTTCGGTTCTGCCCCGTGTGTNCAAGTCNGAGGCCTCTCGTTCGTCCTGTAGTGTGAGCACGACCAGTCTCTTCGGTCCTGTAAGGGACACGGATCGTGCGAACTAGGGAGGGGCTATGCACACGCGATTCNGTTTCAGAGTAGCAAGCGCACTCGGCGCCGTGGACCTGGCAGACGTTCTCGCCNGGGCGCGGGACTCGGTGGGCCCGGACCACGAGGGGTATCGTNGTGCATTCGTTCGGATAGNCGAGGNGGCCCAACGCCTGGCGGATCGTTTTTTCCCTNGGTACNGTTGACCCCCTCTCCCCCGACCGCGATTCTGACCTTGAGCAGCGCAAGCCAGTTGGAGCGTCGGAGCGATGGACCAAGAAATACAGGAACGGGCCGATCAAATCTTCGAAGACGCCCTCGGCAAGACCGGCGCGAAGGACCCGAGGGAGTTCTATCGAAANCGCCTTCGCGAGATGAAGGTGGACAACCCCGACGCCTATCGGGAGGCGGTGGCGTACTACGAGAACCAACTCGTTCCATCGATCGCAGAGGCCGGCGANGATCCTTTAACGGCTTGGCAACAGTTCGGGTGCCACATGGCCGAGTTGACNGTCACCGGAACCCCCGTAGAAATCGATGCGACCGGGCGAAGGCTCCCATACGTGCCACCCACGCCTGCCGATAGAATGGTCCTCCACGTTCCGCAGGGATCGAAGGGCCGCGCCCTCGTTGTCGGCCTCCCCCCGGAACTATCCGCGGCGCAGTTGGCTACCTATGATCTTCTGGTGGGTGGACGCCAGAAGATGCGCGACCAAGAAGCGGGAAACCCGGGAAATTACGATGTCTGAAAAGCGACTACGAGCTCCGACGAACCTCATCTGGGCGCCCCGTCCTGGTTGGGCGACGATACGCCTGGTCGGAACGTGCGCAGACCGCAGCCTTCGACGAGGGCAGGTCGTTCTTCATACGCCGAGTGAGGAGTACGACGTCCCGGGACAGGACNCCGGGNTCGACTCNGGANCACTCGTGATCATCCTGCATGAGGCGGCGCGGTTGGTCGAAGACGACCTCCACCTCGTGCCGGAGCACGCGATCGTGGCTATCGGAGAGGTGCTGCCCTAGTCCCTCNACTTGGNANTCGGGCGCCTGCTAGTCCTCAACCATATAAGCGAGACCCCAAGCCCCGATGCCGAGGTGTGTCGCGATCACCGGGGTAATGGGTGCGTTGAGGATTTCGACTTCCCCGTAGCGGTCCTGTAGGATCNCCCGNACCTCCGACACGATCTCCGGNACCCCGACGTGTACGATTCCGAAGCGAACCTTCTCCGGCACACGCCCTATATCCTTGGCTACGGCATCAAGGAGTGCCAGCATGACACGCTTTTGACCGATCGCCTTGGCGCGAGGGACCACCTCGCCCGCCAGATCNATGGCCAAGATCGGCTTGACGTTCAACAAGTTNGCGAAGAACGCTNGGCTCCGGCTGACCCTGCCCGACGCCAACAGGCGGTCGAACGTCTCGATCGTGAACATGATACCCGATTGATCTCTGACGCGGGCCAACTCCTTCACGATCTCATCGGCCGGCATGGCCATCTCCGCCAACTCTGTGGCCTTCAACACAAGGAGCCCCTGAAGAAGAGAGGCTCCCCGAGAGTCCACGAGGTGGATCGGTAGATCCGGCTCTTGGGCAGCGGCCGCCTCGGCGGACGTGTACGTGCCGGAAAGCCCCGAACTCACGACTACCCCCACGACCTGCTCGGCGTCTGCTGCCGCCCGTTTGAATCCTTCCAGAAACGAGCCCGGTGGCGGTTGTGAAGTGGTCGGTAAGCGCTCCTGGGAGGCCAACAACTTGTGAAACCGCTCCGCCGTGATGTCCACCCCGTCCCTGTAAACGTCGTCCCCGTCGACCAACATCATCGGGACCACCTGGATACCGTGGGCCCGGACGATCTCCTCGGGGAGGTCGGCAGCACTGTCGGTGAGAACACCGACTGGACGGCGCGCGAGAGCGAGATGTGAAGCCGATGCCCGCTCCACCGCATCGTATTGGGCCTTCATGTCCTCGGCCTTATGGGTGACCAGATCGCCCAGACCCTTCAGATACGAGAAAACCTCCTCGGGCTCATCCGTGTGGACATGCACCTTCAGCACGTCGTCGGAGCGGATCACAATGAGCGAGTCACCCTGGGCGCGTAGGTCACCACGCACCTCTGCTTGATCGGGCAGGTTGTTCCCGCGAACGAGCGCCTCGGTGCAGAACCGATATTGCTCTACGCGATCCGGATATTCGATCGAGGCCACCACCGGGGGGCCGGCCATGAAGCTCCCGCCCACCTCCGCGGCTACCGAATCCCCCCGCAGAAACATGACCGCGCCTTCCAGGAGACTCACGAACCCCTTCGCACCCGCATCGACGACGCCCGCCGCAGAGAGCACGGGAAGGAGCTCTGGAGTGCGCTCCAACGAGTCGTGGGCCCGGTCGAGCATATGCTCGGCGAGCGGAGCGATGTCCTCGATCTCTGCACCAGAAACCGCCCTGGCCGTGTCTCGCATGACCGTGAGAATCGTACCTTCTACCGGTTCCTCGAGCGCCTCGGAGAGGTGTTGGACGCCGGCCTCCAGGGCACCACCGAAATTGGACGCGTTGATCCGACGCTGACCCTCCAGGCTCCGAGCGAAACCCAGGAGAAAGTGGGAAAGCATCATGCCGCAGTTCCCCCGGGCCCCAAGGACGGCCGCCTGCGCCGCTTCATGCGCCACCCCACCAACGGATCGTTCGGTACTTTGTTCGAGATGATCGGCGATGGCCTGCACGGTGAGGTACAGGTTCGTGCCCGTATCCCCGTCAGGCACAGGGAAGACGTTGATGCGGTTGAGCTCCTCACGTTGCTGCTGCGCCCATTGGCAACCCGCGATGAGGGCCCGCCGGAGCCGAGGACCATCGATATAGCCGATCTTCATTCGGCAAGATCGACGCTGACGCGGGCGCGTGCAACGGACCGTCCAAGAAGAGAGCACATGCACGCTCAATCGAACCGAGCCATATTGGGTGCTATGAGCGAACTGACACAGATGAGATGTGAGGCCTGTCAGCGGGGAGCCCCGCAAGTCACGGCAGGGGAGAGCCGAGCGCTACACACGCAGGTGCCAGACTGGGCGCTCGTGGAACGAGACGGCATTCAACGTCTGGAGCGAGCGTTCGCCTTCCCCGGTTTCGCTGACGCACTCGCCTTCACGAACCGCGTGGGCGCCCTTGCCGAGGCAGAGGGCCATCATCCCGCGCTACTGACCGAGTGGGGGAGCGTCACCGTGACCTGGTGGACCCATAAGATTCGCGGTCTCCACCAAAACGACTTCATCATGGCGGCCAAGACCGACCAGCTGGCGCCAGAGGACTAGACTTGTTCGATCTCCAGTAAGCGTCGCTTTCGCCACAGGCCGCCACCGTATCCGGTCAGCTTCCCGTCGAATCCAACCACGCGGTGGCAATAACGTCGCCATCGCCGCGGCCACATTGATCGAGGAACGGGTGGTGGAGCGAGTCCTCATCGTCGACCTCGATGTCCATCGCGGCAGCGGCACGGTAGAGGCCGCACTGGCCTGATTCGGGGCCTACACCTCAGCGAGGAAGATCCAGAACCCCGGTCACCTCAAGTGCCACTCCGAGCAACAGCGCACTTCTGTCAAGGTCGAGGCCGGCCTCATACTCCCCTCGCCAAAGCGTAGTGCCATCGTCGACCCGGAACAACTCGCTCACGAGCGTAGCAGAGAGGTCCCCGGAAACCTCACGCCCGACTAGAACCATGTCGGCGCCGAGTGTCCGGCCCACCGACAGAGGGTCCTCCCCAGACTCGACTAACCGGGACGTACTGGCAGGTCCGAATACACCCAGGACCATCGGGTCGGCGCGGCCGAAATAGGCCGCCAACCCCTCTCCGAACCCGGCAAACCGGTCCGCCACAGTCTCCGGACTCGACCCCTGGACGGGTAGCACGGCCAAGACCCGCCTTCCCTCAGGGGAACGTTGGTCGCCGCTCAACACCATGAACAGGAGCGAACCCACGAAGAGTGCGGACATCATGATAACGAGAGCTGTCAGCGTCCGATGCGCGCCGGCCTTCCGGTCCTCGACTAGAGCAGAGTCTTCCATCAGCGGCGCCCCCCTTGCCAATCACCCTCCCGGGCGGTTGAAAATTTCTATAGGTCCAAGGAGAAGCCGAGACCGTAAAACGTCTCGTCCGTCCCCCGAAAATGGCCCATGGGCGTGAATCCAAGACGGGCCCTCGCCTCTAACCGGAACTGTTGCCCGTTCACCCGGAACCCCATCCCTCCGACCAGAGTGGCGGCCAATTGCTCGGACAAGCTCGCGTATTCGAAGTCGCCCGCAAAGAACGGCCACCCTCCGTTGTCCTCGCCGGGGTCGACCGGATCCCACTCCCCTCCGAAACGAAACGCCGCACGAGACATATTCTCGTTGGTGTGGAAGTTGTATTCACCGCCCACGTACAGGCGCCCGCCCCCTCCGAGCCTGCGAGCCAGGAGCCCCTCGAACCCGTCCTTTGAAGTCTGGCCGAAGCCGCCCACAACCTCGTCGTCGAGGAAACGAACGAGATAGTCGTCGCCGAGATGCGCACTGAAATGCCGGATCATACCCCTGGCTTCCCAGGAACCGCTCCGGAACGCCCAGGGGAGGCCTACGCGAAAGTCGCTGTTTATGAGATCCTTTTGGGCAACCTCCATGAAAAAGCGGGAGAAGATGCCCATTTCCAGCCCCAGGGTCATCGCCCGGTCCGGCCGCGAGCCATCGTCGAACCGCAGTATGGCGAGGCTATGGCCGATGGCGACCTCGGCCTCGATGTTGCGTCCCGCATATCCGAGGTCAGGACGATCGGCAAGGACGAACGACGCCCGGACCTGTACCTCCCGTGGAGCCGCGATGAGCGGCGGAAACGGCTCGACGTCAGGGAACCATCGCGCGACACCCTGCCCGACGGCAGAAGCCGGAGACAGCAGGCCCAGGATTGTGAAGCACAGGACGAACGGCACGACGCGGGCGCTATTCGAAGGAGCCAGGAACCGCCTCCTCGAGTTCGGCAGCAAGTTCTTCGGCTGACCGCATGCGTGAGAGGTCGAGTTCGTAATCGGGGACGTCCGTAGGCTGCAGTTTCTCGAGGAACTCACGGGCCTCGCGTGGGGCCAGGCCGAACTCCTTGAAGTCCTCCAAGGTGATGCTCTCAGCTCCGTCTCTGGGCCGCACCCCCTCCGCGTCGGACTCCAACAAGCGCCGCAGCAGGTCCATTTCTCCCCGGCTCATGGCGTGCGCACGGACGTTGTAGTCGATCCACGCCTCGTAGCTCAGGGGCGCCACCCTCTTGAGCATTCCAGCCATCACTCGCGCGAACTCCTGGATCTCCCACTGCGCGTGCGCGTCCGCCCGCAGCGTCAGAAAGTGGAACAGGTTGTGGAGATCGATTTTCCAGTACCACTGCGTGTAGGTGGAAAGGGGCAGGTCGATGCGGGCTAGCTCCCGCGCCACGTCCTCCTCGACCATCCATCGGTACCCGTCGGCCGCCTCTTGGCGCACCCGGTCCCAGTGTTCTATCACCTTCTTATAGAGTTCCGCCGGGGCGTGCTCGGGCCGCCGGCCTTGATGATTGAGCGGGCTTTGAAGGGCGAAATGGTCGAGGTCCGGCCTGTAGAAGAGGAGGGGCATCAGCGAATAACGGCCGCTGTACTCGTTGACTGAGGCCGTTCTGTGCCGTATCCACTGGCGCGCCACGAACATCGGCATCGCGCAGTGGAACTTGAGCTCGACCATCTCGCTGGGTGTCGTGTGGTGGTGACGCCGCAAGTAGCGCACGAGTCCCCGCGTCTGGCTCACCTTGCGGGTGCCGTACCCATAGCTGACGCGCGCCGCCCGCTCAACGTCCTCGTCGGAGCCCATGTAGTCCACGAGCGACACGAATCCATGGTCCAGGACCGGGAAATATCCCCCGAGAATCTCCTCGGCGGCCGGGTTGGTGGGACGCTTGGTTTCCATGATCCTGGGCTGAAAATACGGTGGGCCGGAATAGATCCAAAGCTCCCCTGGGCCGCAAGGCTTCGGTCTGTCCGTGGGGCTCACATCGCTGGCGATATGCCGCGACGTTCCCGCGGGAACGCGTAGAACGCCCTGAAGCGCAGCTAGAACCCGATCAGCGCAGCGCCTCTCCGGCAATCCACACCGACTCTATACTGCGCGCGTTCCGGATGTCGTCCAACGGATTTTCGGTCAGAACGATGAAGTCCGCCCACCGATTCGGTCGCAGGGTTCCGATCTCGTCGTCTATACGTAGACACTCGGCCGCTAAGCCTGTCGCGGAAAGCAGGACCTGCTCGGGCGTGAGGCCCGCCTCGGCCATGAGATCCAGCTCCATGTGCTCGAAGTAGCCTTGGTGGCGTCCGGCCGGCCCGGTATCGGTGCCCATCACGACCGGAAGTCCCGCGTCCACGATCGCCTTGACGTTCCTCAGGGCCACGCGGAGCGCCTCTTTGTAGGGCTGCGCCCTGGCACTACTCGCTTGGCGGGACTCCTGAAAGCGTTCTTGTTCGGCCTGATCGAAGTGTGAAAGGAAGAACGGATCGTCGAAGAAGTCCGGACGACTCTCGTAGACGTAGGTGGAGATCTCGCGGGTCATCGTTGGTGTGTAGCAGATCCCACTCGCCGCGAGCATACCCAGGAATTCTTGGTCGACATCCATGTCACGGATGCTGTGGGCGAGAAAGTCGGTACCGGCCCTCAGAAGCGCCTTGGCGTCACTCAGATAGAACATATGGGAAGCCAGTCGCAGGCCGAGCTCGTGGCTGCGGTCGATTACCGCCGAGTAGATCTGCGGAGACATTTTCTGGGAAGAGCCCAGGTTGTCGTCCACACGGAGCTTCATCCAGTCTACGTCCATGTCCGCGTTCCGTTGTACGATAGCGAGCGCCGCGTCGACCGTGTTGCCGGTCACCACCGCCCCGGCGACGAAGACACGCGCGCGGTCGAGCCCCGTCATCGACTGCTCGTCGCGCAACGCGACGGCGGCGGGCCCCTCGCCTCCCAAGCTGTTCACGGTCGTGACTCCGTACTCCGCGTAGAGGCGGAGCTGGGCAATCAGGTTTTCCCGGCCGGAACCCCCGACGCTACCCACATGTCCGTGCGTGTTGATCAGGCCGGGAATGATCGTCCGGCCGTTGAGATTCACCACCGCGGCGCCGGATGGAACCGGCACATCCCCGCGCTCCCCAACGTATGTGATTCGCCCATCCCGTACGAGCATGAGGCCGTTGGAGATGGCTTCCGCACCCGTTCCGTCCCAGATGCGGGCACCGACGAGCGCGGTCACTTGCTGGGCCGCCGATCCCGTCCCTCCGAGCGCGAAGCCCAGGACGCAGCCCACGAGGATCCAACCGATGCGGCGAGGCGAAAAAAGCGTCCGATGCGTGTTCATGCGCGTACCCTCAGTCTGGATCGTTTCACTGTCTCCACCGGAACCCCTATCACTTCCTCCAGCAGAGCGGCAAGAATCTCGGAGTGCTGGCCCAAAGGTACGTCGTCACCCAAAGAAATGCGCCTCCCCCCCACCCAATGGGTTACGAGCTCCCTGCGACCCGCCGTGGAGGCCACACCCGAAGCCCAATCGGGCCGACTCTTCAGAATCTGTCGAGGGGGCTCAGACGGAGTGGTGGGCATCGCGCCTCTGGTCGTGCGGTTCTCTTCGGCCCCTTGCGGGGAGCCTTCGCGTAACGGAGCCTTCGCGTATTAGAATACGTACAATGAGGCCTCTGGCGATGGCAAAACAAACGTGATGGTCAAGCGGGAGGGACTGCGTTCAGTACTACGCCGGATCAGGCGCTACGGTCTGCGTTTGGGCGGGGCCGTCGTCCTTTGGGTCGCCGTGCTCGGTCTGTCGTTTTTCGTGTTGGTACGTGGATCCATGTACGCGTATCAGAGCATGGGCTGGGGGACCTGGTCCTCGATCGGGTTGGGCATCTTCGGTACCATCCTCGTTCTTTCCGCCTACCTGGCATGGCTCTGGTGGCGCATCAATAGAGAGGGCCGCGTGAGGCAATTCTTGCCACGGGCGCTGATCGCTGCTGTGGCGGGATATAGCATGTTTGGGCTTCTCTACCTGTCCCCTGGAAACTCGGGGGAACCCGAGCTGAGGGACTACTACACGTCTCTACATCCGCTCATGAGACTCGGAGCCAGTAGCTACTTCCTTTTCGACCGGAACGGGTTGGTCACAGCTCTGGACCGAACGGTCGAGGATTACCTCGGGTTGGGCCTCCCTATGAACGAGACGTCCCTCCACTTCACACTAGAGGACCGCTATATCCGCGCGATGGACCTCCGTACCACAGGCCGAAGCGCGAGGAGGAACAGCTTTACTGCTACTTATTTCCGGCTCATGGGCTTTCAAAACCTCCATCATATCAGTGCGGCGGATCACCTTCACGTGTCCCTTCCTATGGGTAGACCTTAGGCAGGCTCTGTGGGTAGACCTTTGACATGACCAAGAACCTGAAACCACCGGTCACCGACCTCTTCTGGAAGCTGGCAGCTCCACTGCTTTCCTCGGGTGAAGCCAGCGAGGGGCCCTCATGGGTTTTCTGTGTCTTAGGGTGGAGGAGCAATTCTTCGCGACGTGCGACCATCGGACCGGCGAACTGATGGTGAAACTTCCACGGGAGCGGGTTCAGGAGTTGATCGATGGCGGATCTGCCCATCCGTTCGCCCCGTCCGGTCAAGTCTTCCGTGAGTGGGCACTGGTTCCGGAGCGCGACGAGCAGCGGTGGGCTGGGCTGATGGCGGAGGCCCGCTCGTTCGTGGAAGGGACTTAGAATGATCGAAAAGGAGGTTAGGTCGCGCCCAGGGGCGGCACGCTACCTGGTCCTGGGCGTGCTATTGGTTCTGGTCGTGGCGGGGGCGACCACCGCGGCCCAGTTCGACGGGTACTACCAGGTTCACTACAACGGACAGTTCACCTTCACCCGCATCCTTTACAGTGGGCCGGGGTTTCGGGGATTCGGCGGCGGCCCATCGTGGTCCCACGACTATCCGGATGCCGACCGGAACATGCAACTCATCCTGGACGAGTTCACAGGCATGTCTCCCAACATTAGAGGAACTAACGCGGTCCAGCTCGAGGACCCGCGAATGTTCCAGCACCCGCTCATCTACATCTCGGAGCCCGGCTATTGGACGATTACAGAGCAGGGCGCCCTGAGCCTCAGGAATTATCTGCTCAAGGGTGGCTTCCTCATCTTCGACGATTTCGAGGCGGACCAGTGGTACAATATGGACGAGCAGCTGGTTCGCGCGCTTCCGGAGCGGCAGTGGGTCGAATTAGACGACACGCACCCAATTTTTGGGGCGTTCTTCTACGTCGAGGATATCTATGTGCCCCACCCCTCGGTCGCAGTCGAGCCTCGGTACATGGCCATCTTCGAGGACAACGATCCAAGCAAGCGCATCATGGTCCTGGCCAACCACAACTCGGACTTGGCTGAATACTGGGAGTGGTCCACCTCGGGGCTGTTCGCGGTCGACCCCACGAACGATGCGTACCGGCTCGGCGTGAATTACATCATCTACGCGTTGACCCACTAAGGCCCGCCTAACTGTCCCCTCATACCTGGCGGTTGTCTCCTGCCTCGCCGTTGTCCCACCCGTACTTGCGCTTGGAACCCATTGACCGCACCCTCACACTGGTTGGCTGCACCCTCACGCTGACTTCGAACCAAAGGGAGACCACCCGATGCCGTCCAAATACCTCGCAGGAGTAGCCCTCGTCATCATTTGCGCCGCCTGTATGAGCGCCGACGCCGGGGCACCCATGGACATGGCATCCGATCCGGCGGTAACCGACCCCTCCATGGCTCCAATGTTCGAGGTGGATCCGTTCTGGCCGAAGCCGCTTCCGAATCATTGGTTACTCGGATCGACCATCGGTGCGGCAGTGGACTCCCGGGATCACATTTGGATCATCCACCGAGGGAACGACGATGGGAACCTGGCACCCAACGAGATACCGTCGCAGCAAAGTCCACCGATTGCGGACGAGTGCTGCTCCTCGGCCCCGCCCGTTCTCGAATTCGATGCCGAGGGTAACCTGGCAGGGTCCTGGGGAGGTCCGGGGGACGGATACACCTGGCCGGCGTCAAATCACGGCATCGTGGTTGACCACATGGACAACGTCTGGATCGGCGGGAACGGGGGCGGCGACTCGCATGTCTTGAAGTTCACGCGCTCCGGGGAGTTCCTGTTGCAAGTCGGCGAGCCGGGCAACGGTGTCAACAGTATGGCCGAGAACCACTTCTCACGCGTCGCCAAGGTCACCTACGACGGGCCGGCCAACGAGATCTACCTGGCCGACGGCTACGGCAACAAGCGGGTCGCCGTCATCGATGCCTCGACCGGAAATCTCAAGCGATTCTGGGGAGCCTATGGCACCACCACAATAAGCGACGACTTCCTGGGAGCTTATGACCCGATGGCGGAGCCGGCTCAACAGTTCCGCGGCCCGGTGCACTGCGCCGATCCGGCCGACGATGACTTCGTGTATGTCTGCGACCGTGGCGGGAACCGGATCCAGGTCTTTACGAAGACCGGCGACTACGTGGAGGAGATCTTCATTGAGAAGAACTCGGGCGGCTCCGGAGCCGTTTGGGACGTCGCCTTCTCACCGGATCCAGCTCAATCGTTCATCTATGTCGCCGACGGCCTGAACGAACGGGTCCACGTCGTCAGACGCCAGGGCATGGAATACATCTACAACTTTGGCGACGGCGGGCGCATGGCCGGTCAGTTCTTCGGGACGCACAGCATCGCGACCGACTCTCAGGGAAACATCTACACGACGGAGACCTACGAAGGGAAGCGGCTCCAGAAGCACACCTACATGGGGATGGGGCCGGCACCGAGCGGGTCGACCGGGGTCGCCCATCCGGAATAAACTGCCATTAGGGTCCTGGGTCCGCGCTACCGAGCCCTACGGAGACCCCTAGCCGGAAGCTCCACAGGTTCGCTTCGCTCCTACGTGGAGAAATGACGATGCTGCCGTCCGGCTGGTCGACGATGTCACCCTCTCTCAGGTAGGTAGTGAGGCCGTTGTGGTGATAGTCAGCCCCGAAATCCAACCCAACCGGATTCCGTCCGTGCGACAACTGAAACCCTAATCCCGCGCCTACCCGCCCCTGAAAGACGACGTCATCCCAATTGTCGGTACTGGCGAACGTGTAGTCGCTGTCGTCTCCGCTGAGTCCGGAGGTCGTTTGGAAATAGCCCAGACCCACGGCGGCCCTTGCATAGGGTCGTAACGGACCCATTCGGACGCCGAACTCCGGGCCCACGCCAAAGAAGAAGATGTTGTTCCACGTGTTGAGATCCACCCCCACCCGACAGCTGTAGGCACTGCAAAACCGGAGTGTTTCCTTCCCGTAGTTGATGAATCCGAGGCTGGTGTGAACGCTTAGCAGGCCGGCCAACTCATAACGTCCTCCGAGTTCGAAACCCCAACCGTCGTCTACAATCAGCCCGAACTCCCCCGTTGGCTGCGCCCCAACCAGCGCACCATCCAAGTGCCAGCGAGGCGGACGGCGCATCTGGGCTTCCAGAGCTGGCACGGGTGCGAGAATCATGACCAGGCTGACCATCAACGCGAAACGCATCTCTTCTTCTTCTCCACCTATTTTGTCGGTTCCGTGCGGGACTCTCCGCGGGCTCCAGGAGATCAAATGGGCAAAACTGATGCCAGGACTGCGGAACCAACGTCCGATTGCTCTGGCAGCCCCAGAAACCTTACAAATATAGGGTAATCTCTACCACGGCGACGTGATCAGGCGAGCAATCCGTGGACGTGGGGACCGGGCGGGACAGGTAACTGTCCTCCCCATGGGACAAGCTTGCCCAACATAGGGAGCCGCCGCCAGTCTGCTGTTGCAACCTAGATTCAACATCGCCCACGTGTTGGGTTCATGGGCGATCGAGGGGAAACACCTCTCACGGAAGCGACTGGAGCCCACATAGAATCCACGGAAGCCTGGAACCCGTCCCAAATAAAGATCTTGACTCTCACGCTACACCTGTGAGGTATTAGGTGCGAGCGTCGATAATCGAACGGCGGGAAAAAGATTTCACAGTCACGTGGCGTATCATCCACCCTTGCCTAGGGGATCTCCAATGAGAAAAACAAGATTCGTATTTTCCATCGCGGTCGCGGCGCTGCTGGTTGCGACGCCGGCCATGGGACAGCTCACTAACTATCCCGTCACTGTACTTCCGGCGGGCGATGCCGACGGGGCGACTTCGATCGGGGCAGGATGGGGTCGTGGGCTCAACGAGGACTCCGGAAAGCTGAACGCGTTCGGCGTGGGCATCACAAGAGCCGCGGAGACGGTGTCTTACCAGTTCGCTGGTGTGTACGTAAACTCCTCGGATATC
>PCCM01000024.1 GCA_002731735.1 Gemmatimonadota bacterium
TTCAAGGTATCTAATCGTAAAAAGTCCGTTTTGGTGGGCCCACCAGGACTCGAACCTGGGACCTCCGCATTATGAGTGCGCTGCTCTAACCAACTGAGCTATGGGCCCTGAATGGCTTGAAGGTAATCTGCCCTCCGGCTTCCTTCCACCTGTCCCGTCAGGCGTCCGTCACGCACTTCGCGAGCGCCAACACATCAGATAAGCTCAACACGTCCCACTCGCCCCAAGGAAGGTCCCCGAGCTGCACGGGCCCGAATCGGACCCGCTTCAAGGTCACTACGGGAAACCCCACGGCGTACATGAGCCGCCGCACCTCTCGTTTACGGCCCTCGGTCATCACGAGCGTGAGATTGCCGCATCCCTTGACCGGGGCGGCGACCTCCACTCGGGCGGGGCGGGCCAAGCCATCGTCCAGCATGACACCCGTGCGAAGACGGGCGATGTCCGTCTTCAAAGGCACCCCCTCGACGCACACCTCGTATTCACGCTCCACCTGGTGACGTGGGAGCTGAAGCCGGTTGGCCACGTCCCCGTCGTTGGTCAGGAGGAGCAGCCCCTCTGTTTCGAGGTCGAGCCTGCCCACATAACGGAGACCGGAGTACTCATCGGGCAGTACGTCGTAGACGGTGCGCCTTCCGTGGGTATCCTCTGCAGTACACAGAACGCCCCCCGGCTTGTGGAATCGAATCCAGCGCGCCTCCGGGAGCTCGACCGCGCTCCCATCCACCTCTACGAGGTCCAGGGCCGGGTCGACGGTCGTATCGAGTTCAGTGCGCACGGTCCCATTGATGCGCACCCGGCCATCGAGCACCAACGTCTCGGCCTTCCGTCGAGAGGCCACACCGGCTCGGGAGAGAAACTTCTGAATCCGCATGGGATCCTCAGCCGTGGGCCGATTCCTCTGCTTGGTCGGTCCGATCTTCCGTTCTATCGACTAGCTCCTCGTTTCCGTCGCCCTGCCCTGCCGCAGCGTCGACCAGCTCCTCGCCCTCTTCAGGGGGAGTCTCGGCTTCCTGAGCGAGCACGTCGTCCACATCTGGTTCAGGCTCGTTCGTGGCAACCTCCCCGGACTCGATCGGTTCCACCGACTTCGACCCCTCCAAGTCCTCGAGCGGCGTACGTTCTCTCAGGATGACGGGCAATTCTTCCGGGCGGGGAAGGTCGTCCAGCGACCGGAACCCGAAGTGTTCCAGAAAGCGCTGAGTGGTCCCGTACAGAAGCGGCCGCCCCAGGCCCGCGCCGCGAGCCACGATCTCGATGAGCGCACGATCCTGGAGGGTTCTAATCACAGCCGACGAACTGACGCCGCGAATGTACTCCATCTCGATGCGCCCGATCGGCTGTCGGTAGGCGATGATGGCGAGCGTCTCCAAAGCTGGTCCCGAGAGCCGGGAAGGCCTGGGAATGGTGTCGAATCGCTCGAGGTAGGGTGCGAAGTCCGCCCGTGTGAGAAGCTGGTAACCCTCACCGAGTTCTCGGATCTCGAACGCCCGTTCGGATTCCGAGTACACAGCGTTGAGTTCCTGGATGGCCTCCTCGACCAGATCTTCATTGAGCGCATCGTCGGCGCGGGCGATCTCCTCCGCCTTNAACGGCGCCTCGCTCGCGAAGAGCACAGCCTCCACGATTTGGGTNGGATTCATGCTCCCGCCGNCGCTTTGGTTTCCGGTGCTTCCGAATCCTGCTCTTCGGCCAAGTCCTCGTCCCCCCCGACGCCCGGATACATCCACAGCTCCGAGAACATCTCTNCCTGTCGCAGNTTTATNCTGCGCCGNCGCGTAAGCTCGAGCCCCGCAAGCAGGGTCATGACACTGTGCGCACGACTCTTGAAGGGTCGAACCAGCCGGCTGAATTCAATCCGCTTCACACGATCGAGCGCACTGACNATCAAGTTCATCTTGTCTTCCATGACCACCGNCCGGGTTGTCACGGTGTGGGATCGAATTCTCGGATCCGGCGGGGTNACGGCNAGCCCCGCNGCGAATACCTCATCCCAGGTCGTCTCCANGGGCNTCTCCTCCATCGGGGGNCGCGGGCGCGGCTCCAGGAAGCCTTTCCCGAATCTGCGGGCTCGCTCAGCCTCCGAACTGGCCAGACGCTGACTGACGTCTCGGATCTGCTCGTATTCAAGGAGACGGCGGACGAGCTCTGCACGTGGATCCTCGTCTTCAGTTTCCCCATGACTCGGCAGGAGCATCTGTGCCTTGATGTGGACGAGCCCCGCTGCCATCTCGATGAATTCTCCGGCGTTGTCCAGAGTCTCGGCATCGATTTCCTCGATGGCGCCGAGAAACTGGCGTGTGATCCGGGCGATCGGAATCTCGAAGACGTCGATGTCCTGCTTGCGGATGAGGTGCAGCAGCAGGTCGAGCGGCCCCTGGAAGTGCTCGATGTCGATGACAAGAAAGTCCTCCTGCTCGAGGGGACTCTCGGTGACGGTCAGATCCACAGTTCGATGAAGCTGTCGGCCAGGCCCAAGAAGAACAGGGCCGGCCAAAGGATGATGTTGAGAAGAGGCTGATAGAAGTACAGGAGCCCAATCAGGATCAGAAGCCCGAAGCGCCCCGCCTGTTGATACCCCGCGCGCCATGCTCGGGGCAGGAAGTGGTACAAGACATGGGAGCCGTCGAGCGGTGGAATCGGGACGAGATTGAAGAAGGCCAGAATGAGGTTGATGAAGACCCCGTAACGGGCCGCCGTAATGAGAAAGCCGAACATCGACTCCGCCGCGGGAATTGCACCCTGCAGCAGGACGAACACGAGGTACAGGAGCGTGAAAGCGACGGCCAACATCAAATTCGAGACGATCCCGGCCATAGAAACCCGGATATCTCCGCCCCGGAAATCCCTGAACTTTCGGGGATCGATCGGGACCGGCTTGGCCCATCCGAAAAGCACGCCGCTATTCGTGAACCACAGGATCATCGGAACGAGAAACGACCCGACCGGATCCAGATGTGAAATGGGGTTGAGCGTGATGCGGCCGAGCGACTGGGCGGTGTCGTCACCCTCCTTGAGCGCGACCCACGCGTGTGCCAACTCGTGCACAACGATCGAGAAAATGAGGACTGGGAGGATTAACAGGAGGTCCATGGCGGCAAGGTATCCGTGGTGGTGAGCGGCGGCTAGCCCGCGCGCTTCTTGATGGGGTCTTTGGTTTCGTCTATACTTTCCGCGGAAACGTCGAACACTTTCCGTAGAAACGTCCAACGTTACCCTGGTATAGAATACAGAGGGGTCGAACGAGCCGAAGTGCCGAATCTCAAGAGCGCGAAGAAGCGGGTCCGCTTGAGCCGTGACGCCAATGCGCGCAACCGCGCCACACGCTCCCGGCTCCGGACTGCCGTGAAACGTGTAGAAAACGCCAAGGATGCGAAGACGGCGGAGGTCGAGTACCGGAAGGTCCAGGAACTTCTCGACCGGGCGGCCACGGCTCGGCTCCTCCATCCAAATACGGTGGCTCGGATGAAGAGTAATCTGGCCCGCAGCGTCGGCGCGATGAGCTGAGATCCACTCGATCCACTTCAGCACCCGGTCCGCTTCGGCTGGCCGGATTTTTGTCGTTTAAGCGCCCGCCTGCCAGACGACCACACCCTCGACGATCGTGAAGAGCGCTCGTCCTTTCAACTCCCAACCGTGGAAGGGCGTGTTGTGACTCTTGGATAGGAATGCGTCCCGGTCCACAGTCCAAGCTACATTCGGATCGAAGATCGTGACGTCCCCTGGTGAGCCTGGGGCCAAGGTTCCTCCGGGCAGCCCGAGCGCCATCGCGGGGCCGACGCTCATCCGGTGGATGAGTGTGGGGAGGTCGAGGAGTCCCTCTCCGACAACGTGCGTGAGTCCGAGCCCCAACGCGGTCTCCAGTCCGACGATCCCGTTGGGTGCGTCGGCGAAGGCCTGCTCCTTTTCATCGTAATGGTGGGGAGCGTGGTCTGTCGCGAAAACGTCGAGAGTCCCATCGGCCAGCCCCTCGCAAACCGCCTCGCGATCCTCTGACGAGCGAAGTGGTGGGTTCATCTTGGCGTCGGTGTCAAAACCTTCGACGCGTTCGTCGGTGAGGGTGAGGTGGTGAGGGGTCGCTTCGGCCGTGACACACACCCCCCGGTCCTTGGCCCGTCGGATCGCCTCCACTCCGTACGCGGTGGACACGTGCTGGAGGTGGATATGTCCCCCCGTAAGGTCCGCAAGCATCAAGTCCCGGACGATGTGCACGTCCTCCGAGGCGTTCGGCTTCCCGTGGAGACCGAGCCTCGTGGCAACCAACCCTTCATTCATGACACCAACACCGGAGAGGCCAAGATCCTCGGGGTGATCCGCGACCGGAATGTCGAAGGCCTGAGCGTACTCCAACGCCTTGCGCATGAGTCCGGAGTCCATGACGGGGTTGCCGTCGTCGGTGATACCCACCGCCCCGGCGGCGACCATCTCACCGATGGCCGCGAGCTGCTTGCCCTCCTGCCCCATCGAGATCGCGCCCATGGGGTAGACCCGTGCTGCCCCCGCGGCCATACCCTGCGCAAGAACGAAACCCACGCCCGCGGGGTCGTCTACGACGGGGTCCGTGTTCGGCATGGCACACACGGCTGTGAACCCCCCGGCCGCCGCCGCCCTCGCCCCCGTAGCGATCGTTTCCTTGTGCTCTCCCCCGGGTTCACGGAGATGGACGTGCACGTCGATCAGGCCCGGCGTCACGACGAGTCCCTCCGCCTCGATCTCGCGAGCGCCCTCGGGTGGATCGATTCCCTCGGCGACCTCGGCCAATACTCCATCCACGACCAGGACGTCTTGAATCGCGTCGATCGATTGACTGGGGTCGATGACCCGTCCGCCCCGGATCAGCAACGGCCCGCTCACACCTCTACCCCTCCCTTGGCCGCCTCGGCCGTGTCCGGCGCACCTCCAGCGAGCAGATAGAGAACCGCCATACGAACCGCTACGCCGTTCGTCACTTGTTGGAGAATCATGGCGTGAGGCCCGTCGGCCACGTCGCTATCGATCTCGACGCCGCGGTTCATGGGCCCGGGATGGAGGATCAACAAGTCCTTCGGCGCCTGTTCGAGCCTGGTCCTCGAAACACCCCAGACTTGATTGTACTCCCTCAAACTCGGGAGAAAGCCCCCCTCCATCCGCTCCAATTGAAGACGAAGGATGTTGAGGACGTCAGCCCACTGGATGGCCTCCTCGATCCGGGAGAAGACCGTGACTCCGAGCTCGGTGATCCCCAGAGGGAGCAGCGTCTTCGGTCCACATACCGCGACCTCGGCGCCGAGTGCGAGGAGCCCATAAATGTTCGAGCGCGCCACTCGCGAGTGGAGGATGTCACCCACCAAGCAGACCTTCAGCCCTTCGATTTTCGCGAAGTGGTCCCGGATGGTGAGCATGTCGAGGAGCGCCTGGGTCGGGTGCTCATGGTTGCCGTCCCCCGCGTTGATCACGCTCGACGGAATCCGCTCCGCCAGAAATTTCGCGGCTCCGGAGGAGCCATGCCTCATGACGACCATGTCGATGCGCATCGCCTCGAGGTTTCGGGCCGTATCGACCAACGTCTCCCCTTTGACCACCGAAGATCCGCTCGATGAAATATTCACCGTGTCGGCGCTCAGCCGCTTCTCGGCGAACTCGAATGACACCCGGGTCCGCGTGGAGGCCTCGAAGAAGAGGTTGACGATCGTCTTTCCGCGGAGGACCGGTACCTTCTTGATTCGACGCTCCGAAATTTCTTTGAAAGGCTCCGCCGTGTTCAGAATGGTGAGAATCTGTTCAGCGGTCAGCAGTTCGAGTCCCACCAGATCCTTCCCGAGGGACGAACGCCGCTGGTTCAACCCCCTGCCTCCGATGAGAGCGGTACGATGTCCACGCCCCACCCGTCATCGAGATCCGGCACCGACACCTCCACCGACTGACCCGGCCGCACCGTGACGGTCTTCCCCACCACGTTCGGCTGGATCGGAAACTCCCGCTCCCCCCGATCCACCAGCACGCAGAGCGAAACGCGCGCGGGGCGACCGAAGTCCATGAGTTCGTTGAGGGCTGCCCGGACGGTACGACCTGTGAAAAGCACGTCGTCCACGATCACTACGACCTTCTCGTCGACACCTCCCTCGGGAAGGACCGTCGCACCGACCACGGGGAGTGGCCCTATGGCCATGAGATCGTCGCGATACAGCGTGATATCGAGAGATCCGCTCGGGACGATGACACCTTCGGTCCGATCGATCTCCGATTGGATGAGGTCGGCAATCTGGACACCACGGCGTTGGATACCCATGAGGGCCAAATTGCCAGGTCCTTCGTTTTTCTCCACTAGTTCACGAGCCATGCGCGCGACGGCGCGACGCACCGCCTGTTCGTCCATGATCGAGACGTGCAGAGAGGAGCTCCTGTCGAAGGCTCGATTCCGTCGTGCGCCGCCCCGCCACCGATCCCAACGGAACCAAGGGGCGGTGCAACCCACTCAACAAAGGCGCCAGAAGTGTAGACAAGGCGCGGACGCTTTACAAGGACATCCCGCCCCGACATCATGAACGCCGCAGAGCCGGACGTGTCGGTGCTTCAACGGCGCTTCTTCACTGGAAAGGTCCTTCATGCTCCTGAACCCCCAAAACGCTCGTCATCACGGGGCGCAAGACGGGCTGCAAGCTCGCACCACGCCCCCAAGCCGTCCGAAATGCGCACTGATGGTCGCTTTGGGTTTGATGATCGCGATCTGGGGCCTTCGTCCCCTCGCCTTGTTGGCCCAGGACGGCCCTGGCGCTCCCCAAGTCATCGATGCTCCCAAGGTGATCATGGGGGGGGTGCCTTTCACACTCGANCTCCAGGGCGTTGACGGCCCNNCNCTCNACTACGACGTACGGGACGCGCAGGGTACGGTCCTGGGGTCCGGCTCCCTCACNGCCGGCGGANCCACCACNGTGAGCGACCTTGTGGTATCAGNCCGGANCGGGCTCCCGCTCACGGTCCGAATCGGTCAGNTGAGTGAAGAGCTGTCACGTCCGTACGCGCCGGGCTGGTTCTCCCTCGCGCCTCCTATTCTGGCGATCCTGCTGGCGTTGATCTTCAAGGAGGTGATCACCGCGCTTCTGGCCGGCGTCTGGCTGGGCGCATTGGCGGTGGCCGGATACAATCCGCTCTCCGCGCTCTGGCGCACCATCGACATGTACGCTGTACCCACGCTCGGGGACGTGGAGGGCGGACATACCCAAATCATGGTGTTCTCACTCCTGCTCGGCGGCCTCGTTGGGATCATTTCGAGGAACGGCGGCACACAGGGCATCGTCGATGCCGTAAGCCCCTTCGCAAGCACGAGCCGGCGTGGCAAGGTCGCCACGTGGATCGCCGGCCTGGCCATATTCTTCGACGACTACGCAAATACGCTGATCGTCGGAAACACCATGCGGCCGATCACGGACCGCCTCAAGATCTCACGTGAAAAACTCGCCTACATCGTCGACTCGACTGCTGCTCCCGTCGCCGCTCTGGTCCCGATCTCGACCTGGGTAGGATACGAAATTTCGCTGATCGGGGACGGCCTGAGCGTTGCGGCCCAGCAGCCCGGCGTCGATCCCGCACTGGCTGCGACGCTGACGTCGATCAGTCCGTTCGCGGTATTCATCAGCACGATCCCCTACCGCTTCTATGCCCTTCTGGCCCTGGCGTTCGTGTTGCTCACATCGGTAATGAACCGGGACTTCGGACCGATGGCCGCCGCGGAGCGGCGTGCGGCTTCCGGCCAGGGCCTCAATCGGCCCGGCGCTCAGCTCGCGGTGGACACATCCGATCCACAGATGGCACCCCCGGAGGGGGTGACGCCCCGATGGTACAACGCGGCGATTCCGATCATCACTGTCGTGCTGGTCGTCCTCGGAGGGCTCTATACGACCGGGCGTACCTCTGCGGGTGCGGACGCCTCCCTGATGGACATCTTCGGCGCGGCCGACCCCTTTGTGACGCTTCTTTGGGGATCCGCCGCAGGATGCATCGTGGGAATCGCACTTTCGGTGGTGCAGCGCATTCTGACGGTCCAGGAATCGCTCAACGCATGGGTAACCGGCATGAAAGCCACGTTCCTGGCGATGATCATCCTCACGCTGGCGTGGTCTCTCGGCCAGGTGACGGAGGATCTGAGCACTGCTCAGTACGTCGCACAAATCATGAACGACGCGCTGCCGCTTTCGGTCATCCCCGTACTCGTGTTCCTGACTTCAGCCGCTATGGCGTTCGCTACAGGCACGTCCTGGGCGACCATGGCCATCATGATTCCGCTGATCATCCCGCTGACGGTGACCCTAGGCGGAGCAGAGGGTTTCGGTATCGGCGGAGGATACTCGATCCTGATGGGAGCCATCAGCTCGGCCCTCGCGGGAGCCATCTTCGGAGACCATTGTTCGCCGATCTCGGACACCACCGTGCTCAGCTCGACGGCGGCGGCGTGTGATCACGTCGACCACGTGAAGACACAACTGCCTTATGCCTTTGGGGTAGCGCTCGTCGCGATGGTGGTGGGCGACATCGGCACCGCCTTGGGCCTGCCGGTCTGGATCGCTCTCTTCGCCTCGATCGCGATTCTCGCGGGAGGCTTGAAGTTGTTCGGTACTTCCATCTCAGAGCGGTCGGAAGCCTAGTCCCCAGCTTGGTTGCTAGCCCGGCTCCTAGCTCAGTCCCTCAACGCCTCAGATCCACGGCCCACCCGCTCGAGAAACGGCTGGCCTCCGTCCGCCGCTCCGTACGCCACTGACCAGTCGTATGAGAAGAGCATGAAGCCCCGCACTCCCAGGCGTTTGGCGATCTCGATCTTGCTCAGGGTCCCCTCGTAGCTTGTCAGATATACGCCCACCCCAGCCCAGACTCGTTTGGGTCCCACAACCCCCGCGGCTTTGGAGATCGCTTCATCGAACAAGCCGTCGCTCGGGTTGTAGGCCATCGGCGCCACAACATCCACGATCCCCTTCCGGAGCCATCCCTCCCAATCCTGAGATAAATGAACGAAGGACTCGCGGGCGTCAGGAAAAACAGCAGCTGAAACGAGCGTCTCCGGGCGCTTACGTTTTACGCCCACATAGATTCGTTCGACCAGATCCGTGATCTGATTTCTGCGAAAATCGGCCCAGGCGTCAGGGAACGCCTCAACCAACGCGAACGGACCTCGTTCGCGGGCGACCGTGAATTCGGCACGCCGATCATCCGTAATTCGTTCCTCGATCCACGTACGGAACCGGTCCGTCGCACCTCGTGAGTAGTCGAAATCTCCGCGCGGATACCGGACGTAGTCCAGATGGATGCCGTCAATCTCGTATCGCTCCACGAGGTCCGTAGCCACCGAGAACACTAGCTCTTTGATCTCCGGAGCGGACGGGCTCGAGTACAGCCCCTCGATCTGGCCCCGGTTGGCCAAGGCGTGCTCCACCAAGCGCTCCACATATCTAGGAGAGGCTGGATCCACGTCATACAGTTCCCCGGCGAGTTCTCGAGGGACCGCAAGGAGTTCCGGACGTTCATTGACCAGATGTGTGGGCTCGGAGGAGATCACCGAGGCGCTGGAAATCAGGTGTACGTTCATCCAAGCGTGGACCTCGATGCCCCGCGCGTGTGCCTCTCGGACGGTCAAGGCCAGCGGATCGAAAGTCGGGCCACCCTGGATCCCATCGGCTCGGGGTTCGATCCCACCCGAGTAGTAGGCGTCCCCCCTGCCCCGCACCTGAACGAGCAGCGTATTGAAGCCCGCGTCCGCCGCCCTGGCCACCATGGCCCGCACGGAGTCGGGATGGACCAACGTGGACCGGACGACCCAAAGCCCTCGGGTCTCTGAGACCGGGGTGGGTATCGAACCAGGCACCGCCCTACCGGCGCCGAGAGCCTCGACAACCTCAGGAGTTTCAACGACCGGAACCGTAGCCGTGGTTATCGTGATGGGGGGAGCGGGGAGACCCACGGTCCGGCAAGCCGTAAGGAGAAGACACCCCGCCACTGTGACACTGAAGTGGCCTAGTGCTCGATTCGGTTCACGATCCACGGCGCGCCCGGAAAAAGCCTTGAAGAAGATCGCCCGCCTCATCAGCAAGCGTTCCACCTGTCACTTCGATCCTGTGGTTCAGGCGTTCGTCTTGCACCAGATTATCCAGACTTCCCGCCATGCCCGCTTTGGGATCAGAGGCCCCAAAGACGAGCCGCTTCAGTCGAGATAATACCAAAGCACCCGCGCACATCGCACAAGGTTCCAATGTCACGTATAGCGTGCAGTCAGTGAGTCGCCAGTTACCCAGCGTCTGAGCAGCTTTTCGGATGACCATTACTTCCGCGTGAGCGGTCGGATCATTGTCGGTGACCGTGAGGTTGTGCCCCTCCGCCACGATCACGTCGTCCTTGGTGAGTACAGCACCGACGGGGACCTCTCCTCTGGAACTGGCCAATTCGGCCATCTCCAGAGCGCGGGTCATCCACTGGACATCCCTCGTCGTTTCGCTCTCCATCAGAGCGGTGGGCCGACTCAGTGGGCCGTCGTACTGACCAGAATCGAAGCGCCGTCAAAACGGCGGTACAGCGCGACCACTCGCCCGATGAGATGTAGTCTATCGGGATCCTCGATGGCTGTGGCGGGCTCGTCGCCTTCCGTGGGCGTCAAGTAGATAGCTTTCCCGTTCTTCGAGAACTCATAGAAGGACGGGCCATCCTTGACGCGAGCCACAACGACGGACCTCTCGACCAACTCCCCGACCGACACCGGTTCGACCAGCAGGTAATCACCCTCGCTGATGCCGTGAGAGGCTAGCTCCTCCCCGCCGGCACGGACGAAGAATGATCCCTTCGATCCAGCGAGTCGGCGGTCGACGGTCAGATGCATCTCGGCCTGCTCGGTTCTCAGACCGCCACGACCCTGAGGAAGTTCGTGGTAGCAAGGTATGGATACCGTCTGCGCACGAAGATCGACGCCGAGAATCCTTACCCCCCTCGACCGGGAGGAATCGCGCTCAACGAAGCCCTTGTCGGCTAGCGCTTGCAGGTGCTCGGAGACGGTCTTTGTGCTCTTGATGCCGAACCGCTCGCCGATTTCACGAATGGAGGGCTGGAACGTGTTGCTCCGAAGGTAATGCACCATGAAGTCGAGAATCTTCCTCTCAATTTCTGTGATGCTCTGCTCCATCCGGAACTCCGACGGTTAGCTCTGCTCAAGGCTTTCCAAGCACTTACCTAGTTACAGGATAAACACTTGTTCCCGAATTTAACAGAGCGTTGATTTTATCGGGGGGCTATCCTAATGGGTGGCAATCCACCTCGTCAAGCAATGCATGGAGGTGTTGGCCTTCGGAAAATTCGTCAGCTGTCTTCCAAGCGGGCAATGGCGTCGTCGAGTCGAGACAGCACGGTGCGTCTCCCAAGGAAGGCCAACACGTCGAAAATCCCCGGACTCACCTCGCGGCCCGTCACCGCTACTCGCAAGGGGTGAATTATCTTACCCGCTCCGACTGAAAGCTCCTCGGCATACCCTCGAATCACCTCTTCCAGCACTTTCGGTTCCCATGCGGAGCCTTCGAGTCTCGCTCTGAGCACGGTGAACTGCTCGAGGACCAGATCCGGAGCCTTCAACCAATACTTTGCAACCGCCTCAGGATCGAATTCCAGTTCGTCCACCAGGAAGGGGCGGGCCAAGTCGACCAGACCGGGCATCGTGCGGGCCCTGGTCTTCAACAGATCGACGAGGCTCAGATACCACTCGCGCCGCTCCTCCAACTCTGCTCGGGTCGCAAGGCCGGCAGACTCGATTCCGTCCGTCACAGCAGGCTCCAACGCCTCGGCCGTGCTGGAGTTGAAATACTGGCCAGACAACCAATCCAACTTCTTGAGGTCGAACACCGAGCTCTTCTTTAGAACACGGTCCATGCCGAATCGCTGAACGAGATCCTCGGCGGCCATCACCTCCAGATCGCCCCCTGGGCTCCATCCAAGCAAGGCGAGGAAGTTGGCCATCGCCTCNGGAAGTATGCCCNGNCCCTCATACTCCCCCACGGCTGTGGCCCCGTGCCGTTTCGAAAGCCGTTTCCCGTCCGNCCCGAGGATCATCGGTANGTGNCCGAACGTGGGGATNGGGTGTCCGAGAGCCTCGGACAGAAGTATCTGCTTGGGTGTGTTCGAGAGGTGGTCGTCTCCGCGGATCACGTGCGTGATGTTCTGCTCCGCATCATCAGACGCAACGGCGAGATTGTAGATGGGGCTACCGTCGCTCCGTAGGATCACGAGATCGTCGATCGTGGCATTCTGAAATCGCATCTCTTCGTGGACCATGTCGTCCCATACGGTCTCCCCGTCCGGGACCAGAAACCGAATGGCGTGCGCCTCCCCGCTCGCAGCACGCTCTTCCGCCTCCCCGGCAGGCATCGCCTCCGCTCGACGCCTCGGAAGACGGACATCGGTTCCAACGCCTTTCGCTGCCTCCCTGGCTTGCGCCAGCTCCTCCGCTGTGGTGAAGTCCCGGTATGCCTGCCCCGCCTCCAGCAAACGCAGTGCGGCGCCCCGATGCCGGTCCACGCCATCACTCTGAAAAAAGGGGCCTTCGTCCCAGTCGAGACCCAACCAGCGAAGAGCGCTCAGAATAACCTCGGTATGCTCGGGGCTGGATCGGGCTCGGTCGGTATCCTCGATACGGAGGACAAACACGCCTCCGTGGTGCCTCGCGAACAGCCAGTTGAAGAGAGCCGTGCGGGCACCCCCAACGTGAAGATATCCCGTGGGCGAGGGAGCGAATCGAACGCGTATTGTCATATATTACAGTGGCTTATAAGAATTGGACTGAAGTTATTTATATGGTCGGGTCTAGGGTCGGGGAAGCGTGGGGCGATCATCCGTAACGTGCCTGGATGTAGTCCTCGAGAATCCCCTTGAACTCATCCACCATCCCCTCCCCCTGGAGCGTCGAATGGTGCACCCCATCCACGTACACAGGGGCCCTGGGATCTTCGGCGGTACCGGGTAACGAGATTCCCAAATCGGCATGCTTCGACTCGCCCGGCCCGTTCACGATACATCCCATCACCGCTACCGTCAGGTTCTCGACGCCAGGGAATTGCTCACTCCAGAGCGGCATTTTTTCGCGGATGTGGGTCTCGATATCCTGAGCCATTTCTTGAAAGAGGCTGCTGGTCGTACGGCCGCAGCCCGGGCAGGCGGTGACTTGCGGCTCGAACGTCCGGATCTTCAAAGACTGGAGGATCTGTCGCGCTACCCGTACTTCTTCCGTGCGGTCCCCGCCCGGCTCCGGCGTGAGCGAGACGCGAATCGTGTCCCCGATTCCGTCGATGAGGAGGGGCGTGATTCCCGCGGTGGTTGCGACAATTCCCTTGACGCCCATACCCGCCTCGGTCAGACCCAGGTGAAGCGCGTAATCAACCTCGCTGGAAAGCATCCGGTAGACCTCGACCAGATCCGGGACCTCGGAGATCTTGGCGCTGAGCACAATCATGTCGTGCCCCAGCCCAGTTTCCTCGGCCAGGTGCGCCGACCGCGTCGCACTTTCCACCATCGCGTCCAACAGGACCACTCGCGCATCTTTGGGATCGGAGCGAGCGGCGTTCGCGTCCATCAATTCAGTGAGGAGACGCTGGTCGAGGGACCCCCAGTTCACCCCGATCCTCACGGGCGTCGCATACTCAATGGCCACCTTGACGATTTTCTGGAAATTGGAGTCCCTGTGCTTGGTCCCAACGTTGCCGGGGTTGATGCGGTACTTCGCCAGGGCCTCGGCGCACTCGGGGAACTTTGTGAGAAGAAGATGGCCGTTATAGTGAAAGTCGCCGATGATGGGCACTGATGTGCCCTCATCCAAAAGGCGCGCCACGACCTCGGGGACGGCCTGAGCGGCGGCCTCGTCGTTGACCGTCACGCGCACCAGCTCGCTTCCGGCCTCGGCCAACGCCTTGGCCTGGGCAACCGTGGCGGCCACATCCGACGTATCCGTGTTCGTCATGGACTGGACGACGATCGGATTCTCTCCGCCGATCGCGACCCCGCCGACGTTCACGGCGACGGACGGCCTTCGCATCCATTGACTCACGTGTCACCTTGTTTGTTCGGGTTCGGAACCGCTACCGCAATTTACGGGAGGCGGGACACGCCTCCAAGATCACCACTTTATTGGTGAGATCACTGCCGGACATGTCAACCACAAACGATGGATCGACCGGAGAGTTGAGACACGATGCCCGTGTCCTCCTCGGGCCTGGCCCGAGCAACCTGCATCCCCGCGTATTCCGTGCCATGGCAAGTCCGATTCTGGGTTACCTCGACCCGGAGTTCCTGGCGGTTATGGACAACACGATGGCTCTCTTGCGTCATCTCTTTCAGACCGAAAACGAGTTGTCCATCACACTTCCGGGCACCGGAATGTCGGCAATGGAGGCAGCCGTCTGCAACGTGGTCCAGCCTGGTGACGAGGTGGTCGTGGGGATCCACGGTTTTTTCGGGCAACGGCTGGCCGAGATCGTCGAACGGCACGGTGGCACGGCCGTGCGAGTCGAAGTCGGCTTCGGCCAAGTGATCCGTGCAGATCAGATCGAGGTCGCCCTCGATGCCCATCCTGATGCCAAGATGGTGGCGGTCGTACACGGCGAGACCTCGGCAGGGATTAGGCAACCACTGAAGGACATCGGCAAGCTCGTGCGCGAGCGTGAAAAGCTCTTTCTCGTCGACACGGTATGCTCGCTCGGCGGCGCCCACATCCCGGTGGACGAATATCTGATCGATATCTGCTACAGCGGCGGGCAGAAGTGCATCGGGGGTCCGGCAGGAATCTCGTGTATCACACTCAACGATCGCGCGATGGCTGTGATCGACTCCCGTAGCCGCCCGGTCGACACGTGGTATCTCGACCTCACGCTGATCCGGAAGTACTGGCTTTCCGATCGGGGTTACCATCACACGGCGCCGGGATCGCTCATCTACGCCCTCCACGAGGCCCTTCGCCTAGTCCAGGAGGAGGGTCTCCAAGAGCGGTTCGCCCGCCATCAGAAGTGTGGCGACCTCTTGAAGGCCGGGCTCACCCAACTCGGTCTCGAACTGTTCGGCGATCCGGAGAACCGATTGCCCATGCTCACCTGCGTGATGATCCCGGACGGCGTCGATGATGCGGCGGTCCGAGGTCGCCTTCTACAGGATTACGGTATTGAGATCGTAGGCGGGTTCGGCCCGCTCAAGGGCAAAGCGTGGCGGATCGGGCTGATGGGGTACAGCTGTAGCGAGCGTAATGTCCACTACCTGATAGCGGCACTGCGGGAGATCCTCTAAGAGGCCTTTGAAGAGGTAACCTTATTACAAGTAGCCTTGCTACAGGTGGCCCTGTTAGAGGAGGTACAGAAGCCCGGCTGCCGGTAGGACCATCGCTCCCAAGAAGTCTTTGGTCGATAGTGTTCTATACATTCTTCGGTTCCCTTTCTTGCGAATCGCGTCGTCTTCCCATCCCGATGTCGAATCGTTCGATCGACACACGTCACTACGGACTCGGGTGCTCGACAGTTTCAGTGGATCGGTCTCCGCCGAGCCATACTTCCATCTGAATGTTGCACCGGTCGTAGCACGAAGCGCCACCTTCTATTGACCTGAACCCGAGCTTCCGGTACAGGCTGATGGCCGGCTCGAGGACCGTGTTCGACTCGAGATACACACGGGTCGCACCCATGTCGCGGGCACGGCCCAGCAATGCCCTGCCGAGCCGCCACCCGACTCCCTTGCCCCGAGATCGCGCATCGACGGCCATCTTGGCGAGCTCGTAGGAACCATTCCCCATGGATATGAGAGCGACCGTTCCGACAGCCTCACCCTCATCCAGGGCCATGAGGATCGCGCCGCCGGGCTCGAGGATCTTCTCCCTCGGGTTGTCGAGATAGAGCCGATCGGCGTCCTCGACCTCCCAGTAAAGGGTGATCCAGTCCAGGTTCATTTGGCGGAACGCGTCGGCATGCTCCGAGCGGAAGTCGACGATCTCGACTTTCGCGTTCTTGCGCCGCTGGTAATGCTCAGTCACGCCACCGCCATCCCGGTAATCCCTTCTTTGGCTACGTAAGCTTTAAGTTATCTATCCACGACAACTTTGTATGGCCGTCAGGCATCCAAATACATGGAGATTTGTTCGCTAAGAGCAAGAAGGATGAGGGCGGCGGCGCTGTCGGGAAACTCTGGCGAAAACACGGAGGGGGTTATGCGCTCTGGACGATTCTGATCGCCGTTGTCCCGAATCGACAAGAGAAGCGGATGCGGAAGGAGTTGGGCCTCTGAGCGTGACCTCGTATCTGGTGATCGTCAATCCTGCTTCGGGTCGGGGTCGGGCGCGGCTCCGAGCGGACGTGCTGCGCAGCGGGCTGCCCAAGTCTTGCCACGTAGAGGTCGTGGAGACGGGACACCGGGGAGCGGCCGCGGAACTCGCGGCCAGTCGAGCCACATCAGTGGACCGAATTATTGCCGTGGGGGGCGACGGGACCCTCAATGAAGTTCTGAGCGGGCTGGTGGCGACCGGGCGTTCCGCCCAGGAGTTGCCTGAACTCAGCTTCTTACCTGCAGGAACCGCCAACGCTGCGACTCGGGCGTTCGGATTCAACTCCGATCCCGACGCGGTCGCAGGTGCATTACCCGAAGTGGACTCGCGACCGGTCGACGTAGGGATCGTCAGCCACGAAGGTGGCGAACGGCCGTTTCTTCTTTGGTTCGGAGCAGGCTACGACGCGGTGGTGATCGAAG
>PCCM01000025.1 GCA_002731735.1 Gemmatimonadota bacterium
CCCATCGAGTGGCCGACAAGAAGCAACGGTGCCGTGACGTTCAATTTCTCCGATGCCGCCGATGCCGTGGCGCCGAGATCGTCGACCACTAGACCAAAATCGGTAATGAGTGCACGTTCGCCTTCTGACAATCCATGGCCGACATGGTCTGGCACCAGGACCGCTAGACCGTCAGCCGCCAACACCTCGGCAACGTGTGCGTATCTGCCCCCATGTTCGGCGTAGCCGTGAAGAACAAGAATTATCGCTCTCGGAGTTGAGCTGGGTGTCCAGAGTCGAACGTGAAGATCACCGCCATGCCCTTGAACCTGGAACTCTTCGAGGCTGATCATGTCGTCACCTTGTTTTGGCGGTCGATGCCCGTGAACACAACCGCCACAACGGCTCCGGCGTGTTGAGGGGCAGATACCAGGCCAGCTAGACCCGCTGCCCCGGTCGGGGAAACATCTAGTCCACTAACGCTAGTTGCAACACGGTGAGTTTCAACAAGTGTGGTTTCGGCAACGACCACAGGCTCCCCGCCGCTAGCGAGAGTGGCTTCTAGCAGCGGCAGCCAATCGTAGGTGATGTCGTCAAGAAGTCCTGAGGCGGCGCTGGTTGGTTGATCCCAAGGCCACATGAACTTCTGGGGAGCTAACGCAGCTGCTTCGATATCGAAATCGGGTGCCAGAAGATCCCACGCCCGCTTAAATGGGGCACAACCTTCAACCTGGACTGGATACACAGCCACACCTGGGAGTGCCCGCGCCGTGGCCGTGCCAAGAGCGCCACCCCCGACCTGAATAAACGCAGTGTCAAGGTCTTTTACTTGGTCTCGTAACTCCCACCCCAGGGTTCGTGCCCCATCGAAAGTTGTGGGGGTATCGGTTCCTTGAACCCCAAATGGGCGTGATCCTTTGGCTACAGCTTCAATAAATCGGGCGTAGCAGGGGTCACCTTTTTCGTTGACTCTGGGTTCACATATTTGGAGCGTCGCTCCGAGGTCTGCGAGTTGTTCAAGCACCGGTTCTTCAGCCCAGGTAGGCACAAAGACCGTTATCGGTTGGCTGGTTGCTTTGGCCACTACCGCCGCCGCGATAGCCGCGTTGCCGCAGCTAGCGATCGCCAATGGACGGTTTGAGACAGGACGATCAGCCTCGTCGATAGCCAAATGAAGTGCGACCCCGAAAAGGTGCCGAGCCTTGTGGGATCCTCCAACTGAGTCAATCTCGACCTTGATGTTCAAATTGACGTCCAAACCGAGGGCCGTCGCGAGATGGGATCCGTCGAGGGTGGGCGTCACATGAAACCCTCGACCATCCACATTTCGTATCTCGTTGTTAAGGGCGGACACTAGATCAACAAACCGCTGATCACTCCAACCAGCTGACCGCGCGCGACCATAAGAATCCAGCCGTTCTCGGTAGCGAATAAAAGGGTTAATCTCAGCCATCTCTCTAGTGGTGCTTTGCTCCAGTGGCCTCGTTGAAATCAACGATTCGGGCGTCCCAACTGTCAACGAGGGGTCTTAGACCGTCCCACCAGGTTTGGCTGCGCCGTCGTTCGAAGTCTTCGATTGCAATGCCCTGTTGTTCGACCCAAGTGAAATATCCAAGGTTGAAGACCCGATTGCGGTTCGCGTCGTCCATGTCAAGTATGTGTTCTGTCGTGATGTTCTCTATATGGGTTGTCAAGGTGTCTTCGGCTTCTGAGTCTTCAAATCCTTCGGGGAAGTCGCGGCGCATGACTTTTTCACGCTCAGAGTTGTACAACTCTGAGCCGTCAGTGGCGACAGTCATCACCATGTCGGCGCTGTCAAGCTCCCAATGTTTTGCTGCTTTGATTGCAGCCAGAATGTTGCAGATCGAGGAGTACCCCAGATTGGTGAGTAGCCCAGCAAGGTCTGGGTTCACGCCCTGTCGATCCAATGCTCGCAGGCCGGCTGGGCTGTTGAACGCCACGTCTAGCTGATCGGTTGCCCTATCCGAAACTCCGATGATTAGATCAGTATTGGTCACGTTGTGGATAAGCGGCACGTGTTTGTCGCCGATGCCCTGAATGTTGTGATCCCCAAACCCGTTGTAGAGCATTGTGGGTACCTCAAGGGCTTCGGCGGCCACGATCCGAGTGCCAAATGTGTCTTTGAGATAATCACCAGCTCCAAGAGTTCCTGCGGACCCCGAAGCTGAAACGAAAGCAGTTAGTCGCGCAGGACTACTTACCGTGGTGTGATGAAAGATTGATTTCAGAGCCGCCCCAGTGACTGCATAATGTCCAAGATGGTTCGAGAACTCGCTGAATTGGTTGAGAATTATGTTTGACTCATCGGCTTCCAGGCGGCCGCACTCGTCGTAAATCTCTTTGACGTTTGCCTCGGTGCCGGGAGTGCGAATTACGTCGTTGGGGTGCTCGATCCAGCGATCCAACCATTCGAAACGTTCACGGCTCATTCCCTCAGGTAGAACTGCGACCCCGCGACAGCCCATGATCTTTGAGATGGCTACGCCTCCGCGCGCATAGTTGCCAGTAGACGGCCAGACAGCGCGGTTGGTGGTCGGATCAAATCGGCCGGTGACCAGACGCGCCACGAGACAGGAGTAGGCAGCAAGCACCTTGTGGGCGCCGATCATGGGGAATCGGTTCCCCAGGGCAATCACTATGCGAGCGTCGGTGCCGGTGAGCTCTGAAGGAAGTTCTATATGGTCAGGTACCGCGGCAGGGAGAGGCTGTCCGGGCTGGTTGAACCAATGGACACGAAAGAGGTTGAGGGCGTGGGCGTCATCTGCGGCGACATGGTTCAAGGCTTCGAGAAGGCCAGAGTTGAAAGTGGTGGGATCTTTCAGTTCACTAAACCGCGGCAAAACGATGTTTTTTTCCCGGAAACGAGTAACAGCGTTGCCATAAGACTGAGTGCCGCTGGGATCGAAATCTTCGAAGACTGCTAAGGGCCTAAACATTCCCAACGATAGACCGATGACTCCACGTACAGTCAAGACAGCGGCTTAGCAATAGTGCCAAACTGTTGGAGATGGCTGAGCCCGTTGACCTTCTCATCGATGAAGCCTGGCTAGTCGCCACGATGGATGAGGAAAGGCGTGAGTTAGCGGGGGGCTGGGTAGCGATCGACGACGGTTACGTTGTTGGCGTCGGGTCGGCGACCGATCTAGCTCCCCGTTCACTAAAGCGGATCAACGCATCCGGGTGCCTGATTACGCCTGGTCTCGTTAACACCCACCACCACTTATTCCAGAATTTGACCCGCGCCTATCGGCCTATGACTTCGGCGCCGTTGTTCGATTGGTTGCGGTCGCTGTACCCGTTGTGGACGGCATCGATTGATGAGGAGTCTATGTATCTCGCGGCGTGGGTGGGCCTAGCCGAACTGGCTATGTCGGGATGCACCACGACCAGCGATCATCACTACCTGCATCCGGCGCGAGCCGGCGATTTGTTGGCTGCCGAGATTCGCGCGGCGCGCGAACTTTCGATGAGGTTCCACCCGACCTACGGTTCGATGAGCTTGTCTGTCAAAGACGGCGGCTTACCTCCAGACGACGCGGTGCGAGATGAGGATGACATTCTCGCGGAAAGCGAAAGGCACGTATCTCGTTGGCACGATCCCGCATTCGGAGCGATGGTCAGAGTCGCTCTTGCGCCCTGTTCGCCATTCACTGTTACCCCGGACCTAATGCGTCGAACCGCCGAGCTGGCGGAACGGCTCGATGTCAGACTTCACACCCACCTGGCCGAGAACTCCGAAGATGACGAGTTCTCCATAGCCCAGTTTGGGTTGCGACCGGTGGAACTATACGAAGACGTAGGGTGGCTCACCGACCGGAGCTGGGGGGCGCACGTGGTGCGACCCAATGACGCTGAAATAGCTCGCCTCGGCGCAGCAGGTGTCGGTATCTCCCATTGTCCAAGTTCCAACATGATTCTCTCTTCTGGTATAGCGCCGGTCGTGGCGATGCGAGATGCGGGCTGTCCAGTGGGTTTGGGATGCGATGGCTCTTCTTCGGCAGATGCAGCGTCTTTGTGGCAAGAGGCACGTTTGGCGATGCTTCAAGGCAAGCTTGTCGCGGGTGTAGATCAGATGGACGCTCGGGCAGCGTTGGAAATAGCAACGCGGGGTGGAGCGGCCTGCCTTGGTCGCCTCGGGGAATTGGGGGAACTGTCGGTTGGCGCTGTCGGCGATGTCGCGGTATGGCGACTCGAAGGCCCCCAGTTCGCTGGTGTCCTCGACGATCCGATTGAGGGATGGCTACGGTGCGGTCCGCTGGGAGCCACCCACGTCTTCGTACACGGCAAAGAAATTGTCAGTGATGGAGTTCTAGCGCATCCAAACCTTGAGGATTGTCTCAGCAGACATCGCCTAGCGGCTCGACGCTTTCAACCGCAAATCTCATAGTTAGATTGCGGAACTAAGATGAACGCCGGGCAGGGAATCCCTCAGCCAAACACGAACCTTCGCCGGTAGCCAGCCAGCGAAAGGTGGGGGAGTCGTGGTACAGCCCCCGATGATGGTGCACAACGGTCGGACGTTGCGGGTGTTCTAGAGTCTGGTCATCCCAGACTCGGTGCCCGGAATTGGGGTTGAAGTCGTCCCGCGATTTCAGCAGCTCGCGCCGCTATTGGAGCATCCCAGTCCTCGTCGGTAAATAACCAGAATCGACCCTCAAGAATTGCGTCATGAACTTGATCGCCGACTACCGCGGGGTCCAAACCACCCCTCACCGCGCGCTGGGCTATTTTGAGGATCTGATCGCCCAGGTCGTCCCGGGCGGAGCCAGCCGAACCTGGCGGCCGAGCGGCCGTGGCGTTCGCGATGTTGGTCTTCACCGATCCCGGGCATAAACAAGTGACACCGACCGTGGACCGCTCCATCTTTAGTTCGTGGAAGAGGGTCTCGGCGAGGGTTATGACGCCATGCTTGCTGACGGTGTAAGGGGCGTTGAATGGCGCTGAAACATGACCACTGACCGAGGCAGTGATCACGACGTGGCCGTCACCATGATCGATCAAGTGCGGAACGAAAGTCCGAACACCATGGATCACCCCACCGAGCAAGATGCCAAGGGTCCATTCATAGTCATCTTTGGATAGAGACCATGATCGCCCGATCGATCCCTGTACACCCGCGTTAAGACACACCACATTGACGCGCCCGAACTCGTCAATGGCAGCTTCAAANAATGCGTGGTTCTGAGATTCATCCGCGACGTCGGCCGTCACCGCCACCGCCGTCGCGCCAAGCCCGATCACCTCATCAAAGGTTTGACCCAGTTTGGCCTCGTCTATGTCAGATATGACCAACTTCGCACCGGCTCGCGCGAAACGGCGAACCATTGCGAGCCCTATTCCTGAGGCAGCTCCGGTGACGACGGCTGTCTTGCCTTCGAGGGTTTCCATGCTCCGAGGCTAGATCCTTCCCCTTCCCCCCAGTCACCACGGCGGTTACCGTTAAGAAATGATCAGATTCGTCGACGAGGGCCAGCGCCACTTCTTGGTGTGGNCCCNNTTCTATCAAGTGAGTNATATCGATTGGTTAGACGCAATACCCACAGCGTTGAGTCGTTGGGATCACNAGNCGGCAAGATGGATGCTGTGAAAGANTTGTTTCCGAATCTGCTCGCTCCTGGGCGGCTTGGTCCGCTNGAGGTGCGTAACCGGATCGTCCTGCCAGCCATGGATCAGAACAACTGCACTGAACAGGGCCTGATCACCGACGAAACCATCGCCCACTACGAGGCGCGGGCCAAGGGAGGGGTGGGGCTCCTGATTGTCGAGACCTCAGCTGTCTCCTATCCGCACGGTGCGACCGCCCGCCACCAACCAGCCCTCTCGCAAGACGAAGTGATCCCAGATCTCCGACGGCTCGCCGACGCTGTCCATGCTCATGGCGCGAAGATCATCGTCCAAATTTGTCATCACGGAAAGACATCAAGCGTCGACATTTCTGAGGGGCGACCGGCACTNATCCCTTCAGTCCCGCCGCCCCCCTCGGACCCCCGGGGAATGATGGCGGACACAACTATGGACGAATTGCTGAAGATGGGGACCCTGACCGGAGGTCAGATGCCCTCCTACGCTGAGGCGACAGCAGCACAACTCACCGATATCGTCCGAGACTTCGCGGCCGCCGCCGCCCGTGTTCAGCGGGCNGGATTTGACGGGGTTGAGGTTCACGCGGCTCACGGTTACCTCCTCTCCACGTTCCTGTCCCCGGCATGGAACCGCCGCAACGATATCTACGGCGGTTCCCTTGAGGGCCGCACCCGACTCCTCTCCGACGTGATCACCGCGGTGCGTCGCAGCTGTGGACCACAGTTCGCGGTCGTCGTGCGACTGGANGGCCACGAGTATGGCGTTGAGGACGGAATTACCGTCTGGNATGCGGCCGAACACGCTCGAGCGGCGGTCGCTGNTGGCGCGAATGCGATTCACGTCTCGGCGACTTCATCCGCGGGGACAGGGGTNGGGTTCACGGATGCGCCGATTCCGTGGCAGCCCAACCAATACGAAAGCCTGGCACGAAGTGTGAAGGAAGCGGTCAACGTACCCGTCCTCGCGGTCGGGCGNATTCGCCCNTCAGATGCTGAGCGCATNCTTGGNANCGGCGNCGCCGACTTCGTGTCGATGGGTCGACAACTNCTAGCCGATCCNGACCTGGTCCGACGCCTGGATGAGGGGAGACCCGNATTAGTGCGTCCCTGTATCAATTGTTTTGTGTGCGTCGCGCAGAACTTTTGGAGTGGTCGACCGGTGTGTGCTGTCAACGCAAGACTCGGCCACTACGACGAGCCCGATCCGTTACCTGCAAGTTCACCGCGCCACGTGGTTGTCATAGGGGCCGGACCCGGCGGCATGGAGTGCGCGCGGGTTGCAGCCGAACGGGGTCACCGAGTCACTCTGCTCGAAGCCTCCGACCGACTTGGAGGCACGGCACGCTTTTCGTCGCTTACGACCCCAATTAACGGCGAGTTCGTCGAGTTCCTTGGCATNGCGATCAACGAGGCTGGTGTCGAAGTCAAGACCGGAGTGAGGGCCNACAANGAACTGATTGCCCAACTTGCGCCGGACGCTGTCGTAGTGGCCACAGGTGCGCNCCGGGGCCAGCCNGACCTCCCCGGGTTTGATCTCCCNCATGTGTTGTCAGGCGACGACCTTCGGGCCCAGCTGACGGGCGACGCNGACCTGGGTGCGCGTCGCCCAGGAATGCTGACGCGGCTAGTCCTCAAGACCAGTCGCGTCCTGGGGCTCACGGCGGATATGGGCCGGGTCCGTCTCCTTTCCCGATTGTGGATGCCGATTGGTCGCCGCGTTGTAGTCGTGCATGGCGACCTNGTTGGTACCGAAATTGCGCATTTTCTCGCCAGTCGGGGACGCATGGTCCACGTACTCGAGCCAGGCACCCAGCCAGCCACCGCCATGGCGCATCCTCGNCGTTGGCGGNTTCTGCATGAGGCGCGGCTTGCTGGCGTGATGTTCCACACCGAAGCCGAGACAACTGCTATTTCTCCAACCCAGGTTGAGTATCGACAGGCTGATATGACCCACCGACTCGAAGCAGACACAGTGATTTTCGCCGGGGGGGTCCGGGCTGACCGTTCACTGGCTGACACCCTCGTAGC
>PCCM01000026.1 GCA_002731735.1 Gemmatimonadota bacterium
GAGCACTTCAATGCCGCCATGATGGATCAGGCGTTCAGGACGAAGTAGATCGACCGGTGGGCGTCTCTCCCCCACTTGTGCAGCTTCTCTGGCACGTCTGCTACGCCACCACTACAATCACGGCCCTGCATAACACCTGACAAACGGGCGTTTCATGCGCTTTGCCGACACAGGACCGATTTCTTCGAAGCTCCGCCTCCTGGTCTCTCTCGTCGCCACGGCCGCTTGCACGGGTGAGCCGGCGAACGAGACCGAGGCTGACCTTATCGAGCGCGCCCGCGGCATCCACGAGCGGGTTATCACCCTCGACAGCCACAACGACATTAGCCCGGCTAACTTCACGGCAGAGCGCAACTACACCATGGACCTTGGGAACCAGGTCAACCTTCCC
The DNA here is from genome assembly GCA_002731735.1 of Gemmatimonadota bacterium. Lineage (GTDB taxonomy): Bacteria > Gemmatimonadota > Gemmatimonadetes > Longimicrobiales > Gaopeijiaceae > UBA822. The sequence continues at coordinate 392 of PCCM01000026.1, forward strand.
AAGATGGAAGCCGGCGGGCTAGACGTATCGTGGATGATCGTCTATGTGGGCCAGGGCCCTCTGACAGCGGAGGGATACGCGAATGCCCACGCGCAGGCGATCGCGAAGTTCGACGCCGTTCATCGCCTGACCGAGGAGATCGCGCCGGATCGCATCGAACTCGCGCTAACGTCTGCCGACGTTCGTCGCATCGCTGCGTCGGGGAAGAAGGTGGCGATGATCGGCATCGAGAATGCCTACCAACTCGGGCTCGACCTCGACAACATCCGTGATTTCGCCGAGCGGGGGGGACGCTACATGTCCCTCGCCCACAATGGGCACAGTCAGTTCTCCGACTCGAATACGGGTGAGCGGGACGGCGTTTGGCTCCACGACGGGCTGAGCGACCTCGGTCGCCAGGCGATCGCCGAGATGAACAGGTGGGGGATCATGATCGATATTTCCCACCCATCCAAGAAGGCGAGCATGCAGATGATGGAGCTGACGCGAGCCCCGATCATCGCCTCCCATTCTTCGGCGCGGGCACTCAACGACGTGAGCCGGAATCTCGACGAAGAGCAACTCATGGCCCTTAAAGAGAATGGTGGGGTTGTTCAAACCGTCGCCTTCCGGAGCTACTTGAACACCGATAAGAACAACGCGAATCGCGACGCCGCCCAAGCGACCCGGACGGCAATAGCCGAGGAGATGGACTTCGAGGTCATCGGTGGGCGAGGCGGCCGGGGCGGTGGAGGTGCGCTCCAGGCTATGAGCGAGCAGGAGCGCGATGTGTACCAGGCCAACCTAGCCCGCTTCCAAGAGGCATCAGCGGCCAGGATCGCCGCGGAGGTCGACCCTCTGACACCTCCGGTCGGCGTGACGGACCTCGCGGACCACATCGATTATCTCGTCGGTCTGATCGGCATCGAGCACGTTGGCATCAGTTCCGACTTCGATGGAGGCGGCGGAGTCAGCGATTGGAACGACGCCTCGGAGACGTTCAACGTGACGCTCGAATTGGTCCGTCGCGGCTACACCGAAGAAGAGGTCGGCATGATCTGGAGCGGGAATCTACTTCGTGTCCTCGACGAAGTTCAGGCCGCAGCCGCAGAGATCCAGGCGGGACGCTGAGGGAGCTCCAGACGAAACATGACGGCTGGAAGACATCACCGCTGGAGGTGGTAAAGATGAGGAGCCGATTCGAAATCGCGTGCGTGTGCGCCATGCTCGGGGTCGTTCTACCACTGACGTTGGGTGCGACCGACGTGTTCGCTCAGGACGAGCCGACCCTCGGTTCCAGCGACTACGATCAGTGGGAGCGTCTCGGCGGCGGCGTCCTATCGCCCGATGGCACGTGGATGGCCGTGTCGATCGGTCGAGTAAACGACGAGGGCGAGTTACGTATCCACCGGACCGACTCGGACTCTGTTGTGGTGGTCGCGTTCGGAACCCGAGCCACCTTCACCAAGGACGGTGCGTGGCTCGCCTATTCGATCGGCGTCTCGCCGGACGCTAGGGAGGCGGCTCAGAGGGCGCGCAGCCCGGTGCGTAACACGCTGGGTCTGATGAATCTACTGACCGGCGAACAAGAGGAGATCGAAGACATCCAGTCGTTCTCGTTCTCCGACGACGGGGCGTATCTCGCCATTCGACGCTACAAGCCTGAGGACAAGGAGAGCGACGGCGTCGATGTCATCGTGCGGACGATGGCGACAGGCGCTCAGATGAGCTTCGGAAATGTCTCGGCGTTTTCGTGGCAGGACGAGGGTCACCTGCTCGCGCTCACCATCGACGCGGACGGGCAGATCGGCAACGCCGTCTCCGTTTATGATCCAAACAGCGGGCAGATCCGCTCGCTCGACACCGACGCCGCAAAGTACCGGGGACTCTCTTGGCGGGACGAGTCTGCCGACCTCGCGGTCCTGAAGACGTTCGAGGACGAGGCANTTCAGGACACAGCCCACGTCGCGCTGGCGTGGCGGGATCTCGACGAGAACGATTACGAGAGCTTCGGACTCGATCCTCGCGCTGACAGCTACTTCCCGCAGTCCATGCGTATGGTCGAGTTCCGCAGNCCCTCNTGGTCCNAAGACGGGTCGGTGCTCTTCGTCGGCATACAGGAGCGGCGGCCGGACCCGGATTGGGAGCCTCCCGAAGACGAAGANAATGAGGAGGGGGAAGAGAACGGGGAGGACCCAGATGAGGCNGATGNCGAAGAGGCCGATGNNGANGANGAAGANGANGATCCGCCAGGAGTGGAGATCTGGCACTCTTTGGATGTCGACCCCGTGCCGCAACAGCGTGTCCGCGAGCANCAGCTCAGGCGCGTGAACTTCCTCTCCGCCTGGTATCCCGACGAGGATCGCTTCGTACAACTCGGGAACGACCTCACCGAGGTCACGAGGATGGTCGAGGGTGGCCGGAACGTTTTGGGCTTGGACGAGAGCCCGTACGACNAGAGCGCGATGTTTCGCCAGCAGTTCTTCGATCTTTACACAATCGACGTGGNGACGGGCANCANGGANTTGATCGAAAACCGGCTCACGGGCCNANNNNCNGCNAGCCCGGGCGGCCGCTACGTCATCTGGTTCGAGGGTGCGGACTACTTCAGCCACGACCTCCGTTCCGGTGAGACGCGCAACATCACCGAAGACGTTGCGACGCAGTTCGTGAACCTCGANGTGACGCCGACGCGTGAGCAGATGCCCANCTTCGGAATCGCCGGATATCTCGAGGANGACGAGGCAATCCTTCTCAACGACCGGTGGGATGTGTGGGAGGTCCAACTCGACGGNTCCGGCGGGCGGGCGCTCACCGCGGGTGCTTCGGAGTCGATCCGCTACCGCGTGACCGATCTNGATCCTGACGAGGACGCGTACGACCCCGACGAGCCGCTTTACTACACGACATACGGTGAATNGACNAAGAAGGCCGGATACGCTCGGNCAGAACCAGGTGACGAACCTGAAATGCTCATCTGGGACGACAAGTCCTTCGGCCGCCTCNTGAAGGCGGACGACGCGGATNTCTTCGNCTTTCGCCAGGAGCGCTTCGAGGACTCNCCGGACTATTTCGTCGCCGGAGCCGATCTGTCGAACGCTCGTCAGGTCACNACGACGAACCCGTTCCAGGGCGACTTCGCGTGGGGCAGNGCAGAGCTCATCGACTACGAGAACGANTGGGGCCGCCCGCTCCAGGGCGCGCTCATCTATCCGGCCGATTACGAGCCGGGCCGGCAATACCCGATGCTCGTCTACTACTATGANCTCGTGTCACAGTCGCTCCACCAGTACCAGGTGCCCGACCCGACGAACTACTACAACATCCANATCTGGAGCCAGGAAGGCTACTTCGTCTTCCGTCCGGACATCGTGTACCGTGATCGTCGTCCTGGGCAGTCGAGCGTCGANACGCTGCGGCCTGCCGTCGCGGCGGCGGTNGCGACGGGTATGATCGACCAAGAGAATATGGGTCTGATCGGTCATTCGTGGGGTGGGTACCAGACCGCATTCTTCGTGACCCAGGACGACCTCTTCAAATCAGCGGTGGCNGGCGCTCCGCTGACCAACTTGATGAGCATGTACCTCTCGTTCTATNGGAACAGCGGAGGCACGGACGCGCGCATCTTCGAGATCNGTCAGGGCCGNATGCANGTGCCTTGGTGGGAGGACTACGACTCCTACTTCAACAACTCGCCNCTGCACCAGATCCAGAACATGAACACGCCACTGCTGATGATGTTCGGTACCAACGATGGTGCGGTCGAATACAACCANGGAGTCGAGTTCTACAATGCGGCACGCCGCCTCGGGAAGGACATGGTGATGCTCTCCTACGACGGTGAGAACCACGGCCTCGCGAGGGAGCCCAACCAGAGGGACTACCACNGCCGGATTCTGCAGTGGTTCGGACACTATCTGAAGGGTGAACCAGCTCCAGCTTGGATCACNGGTGGTGTTCCCTTCATAGAACAGAAGGATGGGCTGCAGGCGAAGAAGCCGATCGCTTAGCGNTGNCCNNAGCGNCGGNCTGATGGCAAGCGCCACGCCACNGCCCACCTCGTAGAACAACTTGNCCGAGCAGCCTTGCCTGCCATCCGGGGCGACTGCTACTCTGATTGTGGCATTGTGTGTGCCGTCTGGCTACCAGTTCCAAGGGGGACTGATCNGACAGNAAGGCAGGCAAAAGGTAGATAGAAGCAGCCCCCCCTCTTCTCCGTGACCCTCATGTGGCGAAGACGGGGGGCTGATGGCATCGAAGGGAGGGATCCATCATGCGGTCTACGATCGGGCGTACGACGATGTTCTTTGCTATCGCGGCGGTAGTCGGTTTCGCGGGGGTCTCCTGCATGGGGGTGGAGTCCGGCATGCAAGACGATGTCGCGCGGATGGTAGACGGCGCAGATCAGTTCCTCGTGTCTCTGTCCGACGAAGAGCGCACGCGTGCCACGTGGACCTTCGAGGACGAAGAACGGCAGCGATTCCACTTCGTTCCGGACGAGACCTATGATCGCTTCGGATTCCCACTCGAGGATATGAGCCCCGAACAGAGGGACTTGGCCCAGGCCCTCCTGAGTACCGGACTCAGTCAACGAGGGCACATGACCGCAAACGAGATCATCGAGCTGGAGGCGATACTGGAGGAGCGGGAGGGCGGCGGACAGTTCTCGCGCGACCCGGACTTGTACTACGTCTCCGTGTTCGGGACGCCGTCGACCGTCGGGACATGGGCATGGAGGTTCGAGGGACACCACCTCTCACTGCACTTCACGATCGTCGACGGGGCCATCACCGTCAGTTCTCCGACCTTCTTGGCCGCAAGCCCCGCAGTGGTCACGGAGGGACGTGGGGCAGGGCTACGCCCACTGGGTGCCCTGGAGGACGCGGGCCATGCCTTGCTCGAATCCCTCGACGCGGCGCAGCGTAGCGTCGCTATCATCGCCGAAACCGCGCCCACAAACATCGTCTCGGGCGTGGAGCTCGCTCCCAATCCCCTCTCCCCGGTCGGTATCGTAGGCTCGGACCTCACCCCGGAGCAGCAAGATCTACTGATGGCCGTGATCGAGTACTACACGGGGGTGATGTCTGCCGANATCGCGNCACTCAGACTCCAANAAGTTCAGGATGACGGCATCGAGAACGTCACGTTCGCCTGGGCTGGCGGNCTCGGGTACGGCGAAGTGTCNTACTTCCGGGTGCAGGGACCAGGATTCTTGATCGAGTTCGACCACACGNNGCGCGACCCGAATCACATCCACTCGGGGTGGCGTGACTTCGACGGAGACTTCGGTCGGGACTTGCTGAGGGACCACTTGGCGCTGGTGGAGCACTAGAAAACCGTTTAGGAAGTGCGACGGGTCGCTGGGGCGGCCCGTGCTACTGAACCCAGCAACCTGGAAGGTGGGACGTAGTATGACCAGACGAGGATCCACACCTCCGCTTCTCGGCNCTCNCGCCGTCTCCACTTTCGTTCTTCCCGGGTTTCTAGTGCTTTCTGCGGCTGGCGTGAGCGCCAGCGCCCAGGAAGTTCTGCCCTTGATCACCGAAGCCGAGTATGAGCGGTGGCAGGAGGAACTCTCCAACTGGGGCCGGTGGGGCCCGGATGACGAGCTGGGCACNCTCAACCTGATCACTCCTGCGAAACGCCGGTCGGCATCGGCGCTGGTGCAGGAGGGGATCACCGTGTCGCTCGCGGCAACCGCCCAAACGGAGCGAACGATCGACAACCCATGTCCGCTGGAGTGGGAGATGGCGAACGCGAATNGGGGCGGGGCCACCGACCGCATCTCCTATCGCTGCATCCACGGCCCCGGCACGACGCACATCGACGGGTTCGCCCATCGTTTCTTCGACGGCAAGATGTGGAACGGTTACGAGGTCGCNGANCTNGTCACGATGGAAGANGGCGCGTTGAGGAACGACATCCTCACCATGAAGGACGGAATCGTGACCCGAGGCGTGCTCTACGATATTCCCCGACTAAAGGGAGTACCCTATCTGGAGCCGGGTACGCGCATCACCGTCGCGGATCTGGAGGCGTGGGAGGCTCGCACCGGCGTGAGGGTGGGTTCAGGTGACGCGTTCCTCNTGCGATGGGGCCGTTGGGCGAGGCAGGAGGCCATTGGGCCGTTCGACACGGGGGCCGAGGCAGCGGGACTCGACAACTCGGTCATCCCATGGCTGAAGGCACGGGACGTCGCACTCATCGGATGGGAGACACCCGGTTACATGCCGCGGCCTCCCGGCGAACTGCCCCGCCTCGCTTTGCACGACTTCGCGTTGACCATGCTGGGCATACACCTCCTCGACCGCGCGGATTTCGATGCGCTGAGTGAGGTNGCAGCNGCCCAAGGGCGGTGGGAGTTCATGCTGACGCTCGCTCCTCTACCCATCCCCAACGGCACGGGCTCCCCGGTAAACCCGATCGCCATTTTCTGATCNAGCACCCGGGGGCCCGCTCTTGCCGNTCNACGCGNTGGCCNCCCGCTCCGCCTCGGCCAAGAAGCCGGCGGCACGACTGCGGCGGCCCAGTCAGTGAAGCGGTNNCACCCCACATCAGGNTATGCGGTCCNCAGTCCATCGATATCGATCGAATACCCTGCGAAGATGGACGGCCCCATTCAAGAAATCGACCGCCAAGTGCAAGTCGCTGTTTCCAGCAAAGACGCGAGCNGCCTCACCGAGATCCTGGAGGGTCTGCGCGATCGGCTCGATGTCTCCGGNCTGGCGGAGTAGAGGAAACCGGTCTAGCGATACTCTTTGGTGAACCCGTTCCGACTATTCGTGACGGTGAACGAGCCATCACCCTGCCCCGACACCTTGATCCAGTGCGCCTCACCGTTGTGGACNAGCCGTGGAGGGGCTCCANCTCCCCGCCGACCACCGGTCAGTGGAGCAATCGGCATGGCGGACTGCTCCTCGTCGACCGCGTTGGCGATGAACAGGCCAGGCACTGTGTATTCCTGTCCGCTCAGCTGAGAGAAGTGAAGCTGCCANAGGTCTTCCAGGCCGGGAGCCGAGTAGAGNACCTGCATCGCGTCCGGCTGTCCGCCCTTGCGCGTGCCGTTGTTCATGATGGCAACACGAGCTTCGATAGCGTGAACCAGGACCTCTGCGTTGGANATCGGCTGTCCATGATGGGAGACGACGAATAGATCGACCGTGCCGATCGGATTGTTCGGGCACATGAGCTCGAACTCTGTGTTCACGGTCAAGTCGCCCAGGTGGAGGACACGGAACCCAGCGAGCTGAGCGAGGATTCCTACCGACTGTGCGTTTTCGCCGTTGTCCTCGTCCTGCGGGACGAAATCGGCGCAGTAGCGATTGGGTTCGCCGCCGCCGGGTAGCGGCCGGTCGATGACCTGCTTGGCCGATGCAAGTACGGTGATTTCGATACCGGCGAGGGAGATCCTGTCTCCGGGCGTGACGACTGTATGTTCGGCCGCCTCGTATAACGCCCGATACGTGGTGTTGAGAAATTCGGCCACCCTGGCGNTCGACTCGACGCTCGATCCGTGGTCGATGAAGTGCCGCACCGGGACCTGGCTCGCCAGTTCCTGCATCGCGCCGTAGTGGTCGCCGTGCCAGTGGGTCGTGATCAGGTGGTCGATCTCATCGACACCCGCGTCGCGCATCGCGTCCATGATGCGACCGGCGTCNCGCGCGGCACTCTGGCCTCCGTTCCCCGTGTCGATCAATAAGGTCTCCCCGGCCGGTGACACGAACAGGGTGGCGCCCCCGCCCTCGACGTCGATCAGGTACATNTCGAGAGTCTCCTGTGCCTGTACCGTCGCTTGGGGGAGGCCAAGGAGAAGGGTAAAGAAGATCACGTAGAAGATTCCGGAATGGGCCGACGATTCACGGTTCGGCATTAGACGTTCCTCCCTTGTACTTCTTNAGCGGCCTTGTCGNGTCTCGCTCTTCGGTTCAGCCCGCAGCTGTGGTTCAGCCCTTGGCGTCCTTTGAGGAAGCAATGGTCTCGCCCTTGGCCGCATCCGCAGCTGCAGCTTCCTCCTGCCGGAATGCGTCTCTCGGAGCGGCCGGCATCGGACGCCANCCCGCANCCTNAACGGCAGCCTGCGCCGCCGCGAGGCGGGCGACCGGAACCCGGAACGGAGANCAACTCACGTAGTNGAGACCCGTCTTGTGGCAAAATTCAACCGAGCGGGGATCACCTCCGTGCTCACCNCAGATCCCGATCTCGAGATCCGGACGAACGCCTCGCCCGAGTTCGACAGCCATCCGCATGATCTTTCCAACGCCATCTACGTCTAGGGTCGCGAACGGGTTATCGGGGAGCACACCCTGCTCGATATAGTCATAGAGGAATCCGGACTCCGCATCGTCCCGAGAGATGCCGAACACGGTCTGGGTCAGATCGTTCGTTCCAAACGAGAAGAACTCGGCCGTCCTGGCAATCTCGTCCGCCGTCAGGGCCGCCCGGGGAATCTCGATCATCGTCCCGAGCTTGTACGGGATCTCCTGCTCCTCTTCATCCATCACTTCCCGCGCCTCCTCGTCCACGAGTCGACGCTGGGTCCGGAACTCGTTCACGTGTGAGACCAGCGGGACCATGACCTCGAGCTTCACGTCGACCCCTGCGCGCATGCAGCGAGCCGCCGCTTGAAAGAGCGCACGCGCCTGCATCCGGGTCAGCTCCGGGAGTAACATTCCGAGACGGACACCCCTCGTACCCAGCATCGGGTTCATTTCCATGAGATCCTCGGTGCGTCCGAGGAAGTCCTGCTTCTCTCGGATCTCCTCGAGCGTCTCGTCGATCTCGTGGAGAGTGTCCAGGTGCTGAAGCCTGACCTTGAGCTCCGCCAATTCCCGGAGGAGTTCCTGATGGTCGGGGAGAAACTCGTGGAGCGGTGGGTCCAGGAGACGGACCACAACTGGCAACCCGTCCATTGCCCTAAAGAGTCCTTCGAAATCGCCACGCTGAAGGGGGAGGAGCCGATCGAGGGCGTCGTCACGCTCCACGTGGTTCCGAGCCATGATCATCTCCCGCATCACTGGGAGTCGATCCTCCTCGAAGAACATATGCTCCGTGCGGCAGAGCCCGATCCCCTGTGCCCCCATATCGCGGGCACGGCGCGCATCATCCGGGTAATCCGCATTTGCCCACACCTCCAGCCTCCGGAATTCATCCGCCCAACCAAGCAGTTCGTTGAGCCAGGGGTCCTCGAGGTCGGGGATGACAGTCGGCAGGGCGCCCAGGTAAACTTCACCGCGAATCCCATCGATGGAGATCTCCGCACCTTCACGAATCGTAAAATCTCCAACCCGCGCCTCGCGGTCGACCAGATCGATCTCCAGAGCCTCCACCCCCACGACGGCCGGCTTGCCGAACTGGCGCGCAACCAGCGCAGCATGGCTGGTCCGTCCCCCTCGGCTGGTGACGATGCCCTGCGCTGCTAGCATCCCATGAACGTCGTCGGGCCTCGTCTCGGGGCGGACCATGATTACGGCCTTCCCGTCCTCCCTGGCCCATCTTTCCGCCGTGTCTGCATCGAAAGCCACGACGCCTACGGCGGCTCCAGGCGACACGTTCAGACCGTGTGCAAACACGCTGGCCGCGCTTCTGGCCTCTTCATCGAACTGAGGGTGGAGATAGAAATCCACCTGCTCGGGGCTCACCCGGAGCACCGCCTCCTCTCGGCCGAGAAGCTCCTCAGCGACCATGTCCACGGCGATCCGAACCTCCGCCTCGGCAGTGCGCTTGCCGTTCCGGGTCTGGAGAAGCCACAACGTTCCATGTTCGACCGTGAATTCGAGATCCTGCATGTTTCTATAGTGGTGCTCGAGCCTATCGGCGATCTGACAGAGTTCTTCGTGGGCTTCAGGAAACCGCTCCGCCATCACGCTGATGTCGAGGGTCTTCCGAGTCCCGGCAACGACGTCTTCTCCCTGTGCGTTCACGAGGAAGTCCCCGTGAAGGCCCGGCTCACCGGTGGAGGCGTTGCGGCTCATCACGACCCCAGTCCCCGAAGTCTCCCCCATATTCCCGAAGACCATCGTCTGGATGTTTACCGCGGTGCCGATGTCGTGCGGGATCCCCGACGCGTTCCGGTAGTCGACGGCCCGTTTCGTATTCCAGGACTCGAATACGGCCTCCGTAGCGGCCTGGAGCTGATCGAGAGGCTCGGTCGGGAAGGGCGCCCGCGTATGGGTCTTTACGAGGTCCCTGAACCGCTGGGTGATGGCCATCCAGTCCTCGGCCCCGAGCTCCGGATCAGTCTCGACCCCGGCAGCCATTCGACTCTGTTCGAGGACCTCTTCGAACACCTCGTCTTCCATCCCGCGGACCACGGTGCCGAACATCTGGATCAACCGCCGGTAGGAGTCGTACACGAAGCGCGGGTCGCCCGTGAGTTCCACCAGCCCTTCGGCCACTTCGTCGTTCATCCCCAGATTCAGGATCGTGTCCATCATCCCGGGCATGGAGAACTTGGCCCCCGAGCGACAGGATACGAGAAGGGGTTTTTCGGGATTGCCGAACTCCTTCCCTGTTTCAGCCTCGATGCGGCGCAGACCCTCGATCTGTTGTTCCCAGATCTCCGCCGGGAACACACCTTCTTCGCCGAGATAAGCGATGCATGCCTCGGTCGTCACGGTGAAGCCAGGGGGCACGGGGACCTGAATGCGCGACATCTCGGCCAAATTCGCGCCTTTGCCTCCGAGCAGCGCGCGCACCGCCTCCCAGTCGCCCGCCGAGGCTTCCGCCGCCTCAAGTTCAGTGAACAGATACACCCACTTCCGATCCATTTTCCCTCCGTAACTGACAGATCAACCAACTGCGGCCTAAAGGCTGTAATGCAGCGTAAGGTATTCCGCCTAGATTACCAACCGGATCAGTCGCTGCAACCGGACCTTGTGAGCTTCGAGCTCGGCAACCAGAACCTCGAGGCGTTCGTACATGTCTTCGCCCGGCTTCTGGTCCGCCCGCTGTGAGTTCCCGCTCAGGTAGTTTAACTGGTCCCGTAGCATCGGTTGCGGATAACTTGAGATAGACCGATCGGTGACCAGGGCGTCGGCTATCTCCTTGAGCTGTGCCTCGACGTCACTGCCTTCCGAGACCCGGCGTATCGCGCCCTCCAGCCTCTCGATCGTCGCATCGGCATCCTCGATCGCATCACGGATCTGAATCCCCAAGTCGAACTGCTCCTGAAGGTCGGTAACCGTCACACCGTCCGCGGCCACACGCGGGTCCATCAGGACCTCGAAAGAGCGCGTCTGCTGCCGGCCGTCCACGGTGAGCCGCGCCATATATGTCCCCGGCACGACAGTTGGGCCGCCACGGGCCGCACCGTTCGGTCCGGGCACCGTGAGATCCCAGACGAAACGGTTCAGTCCCCGGTGGAGCGTCGGCGCTGGCGCGCCGCTTCCCGGGCCCTCGAAGCTCCTCAAGACCGAACCGGCCTCGTCCATGATCTCGATTCGTACGCTGTTCGCATCGTCGTCGAGCATGTAGTCGAGCTCGGCTCCCCGCCTGGAGTACCGCGGTTGGTCCGGTGACCCGCCACCACCGCCACCACCGCGGATGCGATAAGCGTCGAGCGGCTCAAGGAAGTTCGGCCCGCCGGCTGCCAGCCCGGATTCAATCGCCTCACCCCCCTGACGGAGAGGCGTGATGTTGTCCATGATCCAGAAGGCTCGGCCCATCGTGGAGAGGACGAGGTCGTTCTGGTGGACCTTGATGTCCGTGATCGGCGTGCGAGGCAGGTTGAGCTGAAACTGCTCCCAACTGCCGCCGTCATCGAACGACACGAACATGCCGAACTCGGTGCCCGCGTAGAGAAGACCCTCCCGCACCGGGTCCTCACGGACTGCGCGCGTCGGATGGTGAGACGGGATTCCGTTGTCGCCAGGTGTGAGCAGCGTCCAACTCTCACCATAGTCCTCCGTCTTGTAGATGAACGGCCGGAAGTCCCCCAGCAGGGTGCGATAGCCCGCAAAATACGCCTTTGACGCGTCGTGGGGCGAGGGGTCGATCGTCTGGATCCGGCCTTCGGGTGGCATATCCGGCGGGGTCACATCCTTCCATGTATTTCCGCCGTCGCGTGTGACATGTACGGGGCCATCGTTGGCGCCGGCCCATATGACGCCCGACGCTACCGGTGACTCTTCGATGGCGTAGATGACCGAATAGTGCTCCTCACCGGTGATGTCACGCGTAATGGGCCCGCCCGACTCCATTTGACGCTCTGGACGAAACGCCGTGAGGTCGGGGCTGATCTGCTCCCAAGTGACACCCTCGTCGGTCGTCTTGTGCACGTACTGCGAGCCGTGATACACGGTGTTGGGGTCGTGCGGAGACACCTCGATGGGTACGACGCGCTGAAAACGGTACGGAAGCTCAGCCGGATTTACCCCGTACAGGTTCACGAAGCCAACGTAGTACTGCTTCTCCTGGCCGGTGTCCTGGTTGTAGCGGCCGAACCGGCCCTTGCAGTTTGCGTAGACGATCGATGGATCACCCGGCTTGGGCACCACCGGCCCCGTCTCACACCCGCCCACGGACTGCCAGTTGCCGGTATGTCCACCCGCCGAGCCGGTCCCCGGAGGATTACTCGGCACGCGGATCGTCGAGTTGTCCTGCTGTCCGGCGTACAGCCAGTACGGGAAATTGTCGTCGATGTCCACCTGGTAGAGCTCGGCGGTCGGCTGGTTATGCTGTGTCGACCATGTCCTACCTCCATCCAAGGTCACGTTGGCGCCACCGTCGTTAGACTGGATCTGGATGCTCGGATTCTCAGGGTTGATCCAAAGGTCGTGGTTGTCGCCGTGTGGAGTCGAGCGGCGCGCGAAGGTCCGTCCACCGTCGCTCGACTCGAAGTAGCCCTCATTGTTGATGTAGACGTGGTCGGCGTCGGTCGGGTCGGCAGTAACTCCCGTGTAGTAGAACGGCCGATTCATGATGCCGCGCTGGTTGCTGACCAACTCCCACGTTTCACCAAAGTCATCGGAGCGATAAAGCCCCTCATCAGGGTCGGTCGTCTCGACCAGCGCATAAACGCGGTTCGGGGCATCTGCGGAGACCGAGAGGTCGATCTTTCCGATCAAGCCGGTCGGAAGGCCCTCGGTCACGATCCGCCAGCTGTCGCCGCCGTCCGTCGACTTCCATACGCCGTCCTCCTGGGCCGAAGCTTCCATGCCCGAGATGATCGTCCAGGGCTGACGTTGGCCGCGCCACATCGCCGCATAGATCTCGTTCGGGTTGGCGGGGTTCAACTCCAGGTCGACGGCGCCGACCGAGTCGGAGGTGGCGAGCACATGATCCCACGAGCGTCCGCCGTCACGGGTCCGGTACACTCCGCGCTGGGGGCTCTTGCCCCACGGGTTCCCAAGAGCCGCCGCGTAGGCGACATCCGGGTTCGTCGGGTGGACCTCGACAGAGGTGATCTGACCCATTTCCACCAAGCCGACACGGTCCCAGGTCCGTCCCGCATTATCGGAGCGATACACCCCTCGCCCTACGATCACGTTCGAGCGGAGCCCATCCGAGCCGGTACCTACGTATACGATATCGGAGTCGGACGGTGCCACCCGGATCGACCCGATCGACCCAGTCTCGAAGTATCCGTCGGAGATCGGACGCCAGGTCGTCCCATAGTCTTCCGTCTTCCACACACCTCCACCCGTGGCGCCCAGGTAGAACGTGAACGGGTGGGCCGGATGTCCGGCCACCGCTGTGACTCGTCCGCCCCGGGACGGCCCTACGTTCCGGTAGTTGAGGGCCTGGAAGGCCTGCTCCACCGGCGAAGCCACTTCCTGGGCGATCGACTCCTCGGGGAACGTGATGGGATTCACCAAGGCGGCGAGCGCGAACACTCCAGAAACAGCGCGGACCTGGCTCCCCCATTTCCACTTGTTCCGACTCATGATGTCTTGCTCCAACTCATTGTCTGGCTCCGATGTTGGGTGGGGCGATCCAGAGAATGTCTCTGCTAATCCCGGGGGTCAACAGAAGCGCGTCAGCCTGGCCATCACCACCCATCCTCCCAAGGTTGAGCCCGAGTTTGAGTCCGATCGGGATATTGGATGACGGGGGACGATGGATGACGAGTAAGGAGCTCCCCATATGAAGGCTCTCACCGCCGTCACGCTCGGTGCCGTCGCAGTCGGCGGCTCCACGCTGGCCGCCTCGCGCGTACCCGTGGCACCCGATTTCTCCGCACTCCCGGTGGCGGCGCAGAGTCCTTCCTCGGCGGTCGCCCTCACCCACGTCAACGTCGTTCCCATGGGTTCAGGGCGAGTTCTGAGGGACCAGACTGTTCTTGTGGAGCAGGGTAGGATCCGCGGTTTGAGATCCGCGGACGAGGTCCAGGTTCCTGCTGGCGTAACGACGGTGCGCGGTATGCTCGGTTAGGCTGGCCACATGGAGTTGCGCCGCGAAAGGAGGCCCGACCAGTGTAGAAGGAACGTCTCAGGGGAGTGATTTGTGCCACGAACTGGGAATCTCGGCGGCAACTACTCCACCCGCCCGCAAGCCCGACCCAGTCGATCCAGTCCCTCGGCCACTTCAGCCTCAGTGATCAACAGGGACGGACCGATGCGGATCACCTGCCCGTGTAAGCCCCCGATCCCAATGAGCAGGCATTCGTCCTTGGCAGCTTCGAGTAGCGCCTTGGCCCTCTGCGGGGCGGGCTCCTTGGTGCTCCGGTCTTGTACGAGTTCGAGGGCCTGCATGAGTCCCATTCCCCGGACGTCACCAATCCAATCGTAGTCTTCCTTGAGCTCTCTTAAGCCGCCCGCCAGCTGGGCCCCTCTCGTCTCGGCGCGGGTGGGGACGTCCTCCCCCACCATTACATCGAGCGTGGCGCTCGCCGCCGCCATCGCGACCGGATTTCCACCGAACGTGGAGATGGACTTGGCCTTCCAGGAGGCCGCGATATCAGGCCGTGTGATGGTGGCTCCCACGGGCGCACCATTCGCGATGCCTTTCGCCATGACCA
>PCCM01000027.1 GCA_002731735.1 Gemmatimonadota bacterium
GGGCTGGCTGCGATGGGCGGCGGCGCTGCCGCCACGGACGGAATCCTTGGTGGACGCCAGGCCACGACCATGCTCACGAGGGCCACGTGGACGACCGGATCGGTTTTCATGTTGTTGTCTCTGGTCCTCTCCATCATGTCGTCGCGTGGCCAACTGCCTCAGTCGATCTTGCGCCAGGACGCGGCGCCCGCTGTGGATGCCGGTCAGGCCATTTTGCCCGGTTTGCTCGATGAGACAGGAGACGTGGGTGACGGATCTGCCGAGCCGATCGAGGCGCCCTCCGACGGCGCCGGGAACGACTGACCGGGCTGCACCCGCCTTGGCCGAGCACGAGACGCGTTTGGCGATGACGACGTCCTCTGAGTCGGTTCACTGACATGGCCCGCATCGAGGTTGCCATGCCCCAGATGGGTGAGTCGATCGTTGAGGGTACGGTATCGAAGTGGTTGAAACAGGTCGGTGACCCGGTCGAGCGAGACGAGCCGATTCTGGAGATTTCAACGGACAAGGTGGACGCTGAGATCCCATCACCTGAATCGGGCACCCTCGTGGAAGTCAGTATCCAGGAGGGTGAGACCGTCGAAGTCGGTACGGTCGTCGCTTTTATCGATACCGAGGCGGGTGCGGCCATCACCGTCACTACCGGGGAAGCGGGCGCCCCCACCCCCGTTGCCGACGCGGATGATTCGATCGGCGCCTCCGAGGGATCGCAGTCGGACGTGGGGCCCCCGGATGCTCCTGCGGAGCCGGTCGGCGCAGCATCATCATCGCCCGACGGCCACGCGGCTCAGGCCGCCTCCCGGGAAAGTGCCTCCGCGACGGCGGAGGAGCGAATACAAACTCGAACGACTCCGGTCGTGAGGAAGATCGCTGCGGAGTATGGCATTTCGATCGCAGACGTTCCGGGTAGTGGTCAGGCCGGCAGAGTGACCAAACGGGACATCCTCGACTTTATCGAGAATGGTGGGGCGAAGACTTCCACAGCCGCATCGGCGTCGAGCAGNGTGGCGGCAACGCCTCCCGCGGGTTCTACGGTTCCCATGGGNTCGGGGTCGTCGTCGGAGCTATGGGCGGCCTTCTATGGAGATGTGCANCACCCCGAGTTCCCGNTGCGGGCAGAAGACCAGGTCGAGCCCATGGACAAGATNCGTCGCCTCACCGCGGAGCACATGGTTTTGGCGAAGAGGGTGGCNCCCCATGTGCACTCCTTCATCGAGATCGACTTTTCGCGTGTGGACCACCACCGGGTGGCGCACAAGGCTGAGTGGGCGGACCAGGGAGTGAGGGTGAGCTTTACCGCGTTCGTGGTGTGGGCATGCTCGCGTCTACTGCGCAAGTATCCGTCGATCAACGGCACCGTCTCGGGCAACAACNTCATCCATCGAGGTAGTGTGAATGTCGGGATCGCCGTGGACCTCGATCCGGGCCTCATCGTCCCTGCAATACACGACGCCGACGAACTCGGNCTCGTAGGGATCGGGAAGAAGATCATCGACCTCGCCGAGCGCGCTCGTTCCCGGAAGNTGGCTCCCGCTGAAATCCAAGGAGCGACGTTTTCTATCACCAATCCGGGGGTCCTCGGTACGCTGGTCGGTATGCCCATCATTCCGAAAGGCACGGCCGCGATCCTCGGCACCGGGGCGATCGAAAAGCGGGCGGTCGTCGTCGAGGATCCGCTCACGGGCACGGACGCCGTCGCGATCCGCAAGCGGGCGTTCTTTTCTCTCGCTTACGACCATCGTCTGGTCGACGGTGCGGACGCCGCCCGGTTTCTCTCGGACCTGAAGNCTCTTCTGGAGGACTTCCCCGAAGACGCCTAGAAGCCCCGAGAGGCCTCCGACCCTCCTAAGCATGAATGACGCTATAGCGCTCGAAGTACAGGACCTGGGCTTGGTTCCCTATGCAGAGGCGTTGGCCTTGCAGTCGGACCTGGTTGGACGCCGGCGAGCCGGCGACATACCGGATCAACTGTTACTCCTTCAACACCCGCACGTGATCACCCTCGGCACGGCGTCATCCCGGGCGCACATAGTCGCTGACCAATCGAGGCTACAGGAGNTGGGAATCGATNTAGTCGACGTGGGGAGGGGGGGCGACGTTACCTATCACGGACCAGGGCAACTNGTGGGGTACCCGATCCTCGACCTGGAGCCGGACCGAAAGGACGTCCACCGGTACTTACGCGACCTCGANTCCGTGCTCGTCCACACGCTCGGCGAGATGGGGATTCAAGGCGAGCCCGTCCCCGACNTCACCGGCGTGTGGGTGGACGGACGAAAGATCGCCGCGATCGGCGTGCGAATATCGAGTGGCTGGATCACCTCTCACGGGTTCGCGCTTAANGTCTCGAACGATCTATCCTTTTTCGAGACCATCGTTCCATGTGGCATCCAGGATGTGTCGGTTACGTCCNTTTCCCAGGAGTTGGGGCGACCGGTTGGTGTGCCTGATATCCTGGGGATCGTCTCCCGGGCGTTCTCGGAAGTCTTCGGACGCTCCATCTCCTANCCGNAGGCCTGGACTTATGTTGGCGGGCCAACAAATAGACCCCACGTCAGCGCCGATCCGGCGCTTTTTTCCCCGCGAGTTTTTCGAGGTCCCNTGACCTAGAACACCGCGTTTTNCCTCGCAAATGCCCATCGAAACAATCTGTTTCTGAGAGTGCATAANTATCTATAAAATACATTAAGTAAAGCGTATAAATAAATGTAANNAATANACANNACTNAATTAANNAAACTGGGTTATCCCGGATTCTNAGGCTTGACGGTGCCCCTCCTGGTCCACATATNAGNCGTGCGTTTCCGATGTGGNTCGCTGATTCGATGGCGTTGGTCATCCCTTCATGNGATTCGTGAAACGTGTNCGACCGGGTGAGACGTCGCAGCGGTGGAAACATGCAGAGGAATTGGAAGTCGGTATGCCGATGGAGGAGCCGNTGGTCTCCGTCGAAGCCTTCAGNGNTCGGAGGGCCCAGGGTCGCTACNANGCGAAGATTGGGTTAAAAGGGAAGCTGAGTCAGCTACCNGAAGGAAAGGTAGCCGCGAGGCGAGCCGGAGGTCAGGTACGCGTCCAAACGCAGCGCAGCTTCTACCAACGAAACTGAAGCCCCCGGGGCGGCTTGCCGACCCGGGGGCTTCAGTTCATGCCTAACCTGGCGGCGCCAGTTCCAANTAGTCGCTATAGCGGCCACGCCGGTTCCGCTCGTTCTCTAGCCAAGCNCCGAACCCACTCTCGATCAATCCGTCCGAGGACGTGCCCTCTTTTGCGGCTGTTGTGGCGAGGTGATCGGCGTATTCGTTCTTAGGGTGTTCCGCGTGACCTCTTACCCAGGCCCATTCGATGTCATGCTTGTCCCTGACCCGATCCAACTNCTTCCAGAGCTCGAGNTTTTGGATCTTACCACCNTTCCGCGTCCAGCCCCGTGCCTTCCACCCCCTGACCCATTCTTTCATGCCGTCGACCAAGTACTTGCTGTCCGACACGAACTGGACTTTGCANGGGCCCTTGCTGAGCAAGCCCAGTCCCAGAATGGCACTACGCAGGGCCATGCGTTGGTTGGTGGTGTCCGGTTCGGATGTCCAATAGTCCCGGCGCACCCACCGGTCCCCCGTCCAGTACTCCATCATTCCGGCCGCGCCNCCGGGGTTGGCCNGTCCCTGAAACTGGTTCCCCAGACACGATTCGTCAGCGAAAATGGCCACTTCGTGGGATTCGATCATTCGGGAAAGGTAGGGCAGTGNGGAGATCGATGGAACGACNGGTGTGGCTCGCTTGACTAGCCCCCTCTCGATTTTAGATTCTGCCGGCCGAACCGATTCGTTCCTTCGGATCGAAAGCGGATTCTCGTTCCTCCTTCAACATCATTCGGACTGATGGCTCGCATTCCCAAGCCTGACCCCGCGTACCTTCTCCTGGAGGACGGTCGCCGCTTCGACGGCTACCGTTTCGGGGCTCCAGGTCCCTCGTTGGGAGAGGTCGTCTTCAATACTTCCATGACCGGGTATCAGGAGATCCTCACCGATCCTTCCTACGCGGGCCAACACGTGGTGATGACGTATCCTCTGATCGGCAACTACGGCGTCAACGACGAAGATCGGGAGTCGGAGAGTCCGCACGTGACCGGGTTTGTCATCCGTGAGGCTCCGCCCCTCCATTCCTCCTGGAGGGCGACGGGGTCCCTGGAGGAGTACCTCGTCGACTGTGGCGTCGTTGGAATCGCGGGTGTCGATACCAGGGCCCTCACCCTCCACATCCGGTCGGAAGGGGCCAAGCGCGGTGCCATCGCTCCGGTCGACCAAGACGAAGCGGAGCTGCTCGAGCGTGTGCTCCTGCACCCCCTCATGGAGGGCCTCGACTTGGCGTGCGGCGTCTCCACGGAAAAGTCCTACGAGGTGCCGGCCGTCGGCGAGGAGCGGTTCCATGTCCTCGCGTACGACTTCGGTGTGAAGGCCAACTCGCCTCGCCTCCTGGCCCAGCGTGGTTGTCGGGTCACGGTAATTCCGGCCGAGATGCCAGTGGACGAGATCCTCTCGGGTGAACCGGACGGGCTTTTCGTGTCCAACGGTCCCGGTGACCCCTCGGCGGTAGAAAAGGCGCAGGAAGCCATCCTCGGGTTGTCCGGACGGGGCGTTCCCGTCTTCGGAATCTGTCTTGGCCACCAGCTGATCGCCCGGGCTTTCGGCGCGAAGACGTATAAGCTTCCGTTCGGGCACCACGGCGGGAACCACCCGGTCCGCAACCTCGATCGGAACACGGTCGAGATCACGTCGCAGAACCACGGGTTTGCCGTCGTTGCGGGGGAGGAGCTGGAGATCCCCGGAGCTCCTGACCTCCGCCTGACCCACCTGAATTTGTACGACGGAACAGTGGAAGGTCTGGTCCACCGGGAGCTCCCCGTCTTCTGCGTCCAGTACCATCCGGAGGCCGCTCCCGGACCTCACGACAGCGTATATCTCTTCGATCAATTCATCGGATTGATGGAAGCCCGGATTTCGTAGGTCCAAGCGTCCCTTGACGTTCCAGGCTCGACGCCGTTACCGTGACTCCCCTGCCACAGCTATTCATCGAATCTTGGAGGAATGCATGACCAAGGCCGACCTCGTCGAACAGGTCGCAGAGGCCATAGGTCCTGGGATTACGAAAAAGGACTGCGCTCTGGTCGTCGACGGTCTCCTGAACGCGGTCAAGCGTGCGCTCGCGAACGGCGACAATATCGAGATCCGTGGCTTCGGGACGTTCAAGGTGAGGAAGCGGAAGAGCCGCATGGCCCGGAACCCGCGCACGGGCGAGGGCGTCGAGGTTCCTGCGCGAAGCGTTCCGGTCTTCAAGCCATCGAAACATCTTCGGACCCGCGTCAGCCAGCTCGATGGGCAGAGCCTGGAATAACTCTCGGTGATCGGGTTCCATAGCCGGAGCACCGTGAGCATCGCTACAACACCACTTCCCCCGCTCTCCTCCCCGTCATACACCTACTCCTCCTGGCCCCTCGTTCCATTCTGCCCGTCCTCCCAACACCTTCCATCCAGACATTAGTAGAAGGCTGTTGTTTAACGTTCTCCTAACACGGGACGTCTGCTTAACAATATCGGAGGATTCACGCCTGGATTCGCGCACAGACGAAGAGTTGGTCCAGCGGGTCCGGGAAGGCGACGAACGGGCTATGAATATTCTCGTGGATCGCCATCATGGTGTGGTGTTTCGGAGATGTGTGGGTATCCTTGGCGACGAGGATCTAGCGGCAGATGCGAGCCAAAACAGTTTTCTCAAGGCTTTCAGGGCGATCGATGGCTTCCGCGGAGAGGCGGCGTTTCGGACGTGGCTGTTGGCCATCGCGGGTAACGAGGCCCGGGGTCTATTCCGCAAGGTCCAGCAGAGAAGAGAAGACACGCTCGAGGATGCGGACGTCCTGCCGGCCGAAGGGAACGATCCTTCGACGCAGGCCATTAATCGATCCGAAGTCGCACGTGTGCGAGCGGTACTGGCAGACCTCCCTGAAAAGCAGAAATTATCCGTGAGTTTGAGAATCTTTGATGGCTTGAGTTTTCGTGAGATCGGTGAAATCATCGATTCGACGGAAGGGTCGGCCCGGGTGAATTATCACCATGGGATACGGCGGTTGAGGGAGTTGCTGGAGCCATGACAAGAACCGAATGCGCAGGTGTGAAGGACCTCCTACCGGAGTTGATCCGGGGGGAGCTCGAAGAGGGTGATCGCGCCGTCGTCACCGCGCATGTCTCCTCGTGCGTGTCGTGTTCGGAGGAAGCCGAGTTCCTAGAAACGATCCTGGGCGCGGCCTTCAGCCCGCGTGCGTCGCTCGCTTCCGAGATCAAGTCCGCGGTGGCCGCGGAGATGGAGTCGGACGCCGGCTTCAAGTACAGCCGAACGACACGCTTCGTACGTTGGGGGCTCCCTGCGGCGGCGACCGTAGTTTTAGCCCTGGGTACGTCCGTGCTCTGGCAGCGCGCGCAAACGCTGCCAGTGGTGGGGCCCCTCGGTCAAGATCCTTTCGCGGCAGTCTGGCCGAGTGATGACGCTGATCTGGCCGGCGTATCGATCGTGGCGGGTGTACCGATGTTGGCGGATCTCACCGACGAGGAGTTGGCACTCCTGCTGGAGGAGCTCGGAGGATGAAAGGAGGAGGTCAGGTGATGCCGAGAGGGTTGGGGATCTTGATGTCCGTCCTACTGATGGGCGGTGTCCAGGACCTCGTCGCGCAGCGTGGGGGCCGGGGTAGCCGCGCAGATATGGAGCTGAGAGTCCAAGCGGGCTTCGACAACCGGGTTCGGCAGAACCTCGGACTCGGCGATGACCAAATGCGGCGACTCCAGGAGGTAGTGGGCAACTTCACCACCCAACGGCTCCAATTCTCACAACGTGAGCGTAGCACCCGCGCCAGGGTAGGACGTTTGGGCGGCCCGGGCGGAGGACAGGACCTCACCGAGGAGGAGGCTTCCCAGATCCTCACCGAAATGCTTGAGTTGAGCGACCAGGAGGCGACGCTGTTTCGAGAAGAGCAGGGGGCGCTCCTCCAGATCCTGAGCCCCCAGGAAGTCGTGCGTTATCTCGTGATGCGCCAGGAACTCGGTGACCAGATCCGAGGAATCCGTGGGAGAGGCGGTCCTGGTCGGGGACGTGGGCGCCAGGATGGTCGGCGCTAGGGGCAGCCCCCGGCCGACGTTGATCCCCCCGTCGCTGACCCCCCAGGACGTTGACGGGAAAGGCTGGGTCCCTTTAGTCTCAGGGAGTTGTTCCAGCCAAATTGCTCTCGTTCCCCGGATTTATAACACGTGGAGATCCGCACCCTGTTCTTTGCTTCCTATAAGGAACTCCTCGGCACTGGGGAGTTGCAAGTCGATCTTCCTGAGGGAGCGACTGTCTCCGACCTCGTTTCGGCACTACGCGCCCGCGGAGGCGCTTTTACGGTGCTTCCCGCCGCGCCTGCCGTGGCCGTCAACCTGACCTATACGGACCCGACGTCGTTGCTGAGCGACGGCGACGAGGTGGCGCTGATTCCACCGGTCGCGGGGGGGTGAGGTGATGTTTTCGGCCATCGTTCGGGAGCCCATCGAACCGGCTTACGTGTTGACTTTGATCGGCGCGGACCAGGACGGGGCGAGTCTGCTCTTTTTGGGCGTGGTTCGAGACCACAATGCCGGCCGTTCGGTGGGGGGGATGCGGTACGATACGTATGAAGAGATGGCCGCGGAGGTGCTCTCGGAGATCGTGGACGAGGCGGCACGGTCAGCGGGCACGGATCGGATCGCTACTATCCATCGGACCGGCGAGTTGGAGGTGGGCGAGGTCAGCGTGGCGATTGCGGTGTCCAGTCCTCATCGGGCTCAGGCGTACGACGCCTCACGCTACATCATCGAGGAAATCAAGAAACGCCTTCCGGTTTGGAAAAAGGAACGTTACAGCGACGGTGCCGAGGAATGGGTCGAGGGCCGGACGCCAGGGGCGCCCGATGTGGCACCAAAGGCCGACGGGTCATGAGGGATCAATTCGGCCGCCGCGTGGAGTACCTTCGTATCTCGGTTACAGACAAGTGCAACTTGCGGTGTGTCTATTGTATGCCGTTCGAGGGGCTGGATTGGCTCAAGCGTGAGAGTCTCCTCAGTTATGAGGAGATTGCATCGGTGGTTCGCACGATGGCCGGGATGGGTCTCAAGAAAGTGCGCATCAGCGGGGGCGAGCCGCTGATTCGAAAGGACCTGTCTCATCTGGTGCGTTTGGTAGCCGAGATCCCCGGCATCGAAGACATCTCCTTGTCCACAAACGCAGTGCTGTTGGCCGATCAAGCTCAAGACCTCCGCGACGCTGGAATCAGCCGCGTCAACGTGTCGCTCGACTCGCTTCAGGAGGAGCGTGTGGAGTCCATCGCACGCCGCCCCGGATGCTTCGACGGTATCATGCAGGGACTCGAGGCGGCGGAGGCGGTGGGGTTCGATCCCATCAAGATCAACGTGGTCCTGATCGGTGGCCAGAACGATGACGAGATCGAGGACTTCGCACGCATCACTCGGGATCGTCCGTGGCACGTGAGGTTCATCGAACTCATGCCGACTGGATCCAACCTGGAGTTGAGCGCCGACAACTACGTGTCCTGCCAAGAGGCGCTCGCCATAATCCGCCGGATGGGCAATATCGAGCCCGTTGAAGGTCCTGCCGGAAACGGGCCCGCGACGTATTTCCGTTTCCCCGGAGCCGCAGGTACGGTGGGGGTGATCACCCCCATGAGCCACAACTATTGCGACCGCTGCAACCGGATGCGGTTGACCGCCGATGGCCAACTCCGCCCGTGCCTTTTTGGCTCGATCCAGACCAACCTTCGCGACCCGCTCCGGGCGGGCGCTGACCTCGTCCCACTCATCGAAGAGACGCTCCATATCAAGCCCGAGCGCCACTATCTGATCCAGGGGAGTGACGAGGGTTCCGGAGGGCTGGTCGCCCTCTCTCAGACGGGTGGCTGAGCCGGAACATCACACAGGTAGACTTCAAAAACTCCAGTAGTAAGTTTCAGGAACCCGAGCAAACCCAACCCGCCAATAACACTTCAACACTCCATGAAGGATCACATGAGCGCGAATAAAATTACGGTAGCGGGCGCGGGTCACGTGGGCGCGACCTGTGCACAACGTCTGGCCGAAAAAGAGCTTGCCCGAGAAGTCGTCCTCATCGACATCGTCGAAGGAATCCCTCAGGGGAAGGGGCTCGATCAGTGGGAGAGCGCCCCCGTCGAGGGTTTCGACTCGCATATAATCGGCGCAAACGACTACGAAGAGGCGGCGGACTCCGATCTCTTTATTGTCACGGCTGGGATCGCACGCAAGCCGGGCATGAGCAGGGACGACCTGCTCAAGACGAACGCCAGTATCGTGGAATCGGTGTCGAAGGAGATCGCGCGCGTGGCGCCCGATTCGATCATCATCATGGTGTCCAACCCGTTGGACGTGATGGCCTACGTGGCGATGAAGACCACCGGTTTCCCCCGGGAGCGGGTGATCGGCATGGCGGGTGTGCTCGATACGGCGAGGTTCCGTTCGTTTATTTCCCTGGAACTCGGCGTGAGCGTGGAGGACATCCAGGCTCTCGTTCTCGGTGGCCACGGCGACACCATGGTCCCGCTGGTCTCCTACACGACCATCGCGGGCATTCCGCTCACGCAATTCCTCGGGAGCGAGCGTATTGAGGCTCTGATAGAACGCACGCGCAAAGGCGGAGCCGAAATCGTGGCCCACCTGAAAACCGGCAGTGCCTACTACGCACCCTCGGCGGCGGCGGTGCAAATGGCCGAGGCCATCGTCAAGGACAAGCGTCGTATTCTTCCGTGCGCCGCCTACCTGGAGGGCGAATACGGGCACGACGGAATCTTCCTGGGTGTGCCGTGCCAGCTCGGCGAAGGTGGGCTCCAGAGGATCATCGAGGTGGAACTCACGAAGAGTGAGACCGAGGCGTTGGCGAGCAGCGCCGAAGCCGTGCGTGAAACAATCGGTGCGCTCTGACCGAGGTCTCTACAGCTGCCTCGAGGAAGTCGAAGACCTGGTACGACACGCCGCCCGGCCTCCCCAGTGACCCGGTCTCAAACGTTTCGAGGAACCGAGGACCTAGCGCTATGTGTAAGGAGAGGGAGAACTGCAAGAAAATCTAGGCTGAGAGGATTTCATATGATCAAGAGAAGTTTGAGAAGGACGTGCGGCGTGGCTTCGGCTCTGACACTGGCGATTGCGGCTTGCGGCGGCAGCCCACTCGGCCCCGACCCAACCGACGCAGAGTTCGATGCCTCGCTCGGGATTGATCTCGCCGCCATGACCGAGACGGCAAGCGGGCTGTTTGTCTTGGATGTCGTGGTTGGGACCGGCGCAATTGCGGCCGCCGGCGATACAGCCACGGTAGCTTACGAAGTTTGGTTGGCGGACGCGACGCCGATCGACAGCGGGCCGGGATTCAAGTTCCTCGTTGGAGGGGGAGCGGTGATCGCCGGGTTTGATGAGGGTGTGACCGGCATGCGGGTCGGAGGCGAACGGACGATCGTTATTCCCGCCTCCCTCGGGTACGGAAGTGATGGCTTTTCGACTGTCCCTGGCGATGCCGTGCTCGTCTACGACTTGAGCCTGACCGCGGTTCTTAAGCCTCCGTTCTAGACGGAGATCAAAATTCCCGCCCTACCGGAACCGAGTCGCGTTGGATCCGGCGGAGCCGAGTCGAGTCTCGAACCCACAGGGGCTGTGCCTGCTTGAAGACCATTGTACGGTGGACCGCAAAGGGTGCGGCGGTCGGCGGAGGCCTGTTCTTCGCCTTGAGCATGTACCGCTCTATCGCGAGCGGCGGACCCTCGATGAGTCATCTCAATCCGATCGGAGTGATGACCGTCATCGGGGTCACGGTTGGGGCGCTGGTCGGCCCTCTCATCGGTACGATATTCGCTCGGCGAAGTGTTCTCACGGATGAGCAAAAGTAAGAATCAGCCTGATCGAGGTGGGACACTCCCTCCATCGAACAATGGAGCACGCCTGCAGGGGATCAACGAACGGGTCGTGGCGTGCACGAAGTGTCCGCGTCTGGTGGAGTGGCGCTCCACCGTGGCTCGGGAAAAGCGGGCTGCCTACGCCGCAGACCGTTATTGGGGACGTCCCGTCCCGTCATTCGGAGATCCGGACGCATCACTTCTGATCGTGGGTCTCGCTCCCGGTGCGCACGGTGCCAACCGGACTGGGCGCATGTTCACCGGGGATCGTTCCGGGGACTGGTTGTTTCGGGCTCTGTACCGCGCGGGGTTCGCGAACCAGCCCGACGGACGCACGGCCGGCGACGGCTTAGGTCTGTCGCGAGCCTACATTACGGCGGCCGTCCGGTGCGCTCCGCCTGCGAACCGCCCGAGCCCCGCCGAGCGAGACTGCTGTAGGCCGTATCTCGAAGAGGAGGTGGAGATCTTTCGTTCCGCCGGTGTGGTAGTGGCGCTCGGGCAGTTCGCGTTCGATCAGGTGCTTCGAATTCTCCGGACTCGGGACGAGGGTGTCCCCCATCCACGTCCGAAGTTTTCGCACGGTGTCGAGGTGACCCTCGAAAACAGAACGGTGCTTGGCTGCTACCATCCGAGCCAGCAGAATACGTTCACGGGCCGGCTCACCGAACCGATGTTCGATGCGGTGTGGCAGAGGGCGAGACGTCTCATTGAACCACGGTGACGGGTAACCGCCGTAGGTGCCGCTCGCGAACGTCGTCCGGCGTCAACTCTTCGTCGATGATGTGGGCCAACTCCTCTTCGTGTTTCCAAGTGAACTCGATGGCCTCGAGCTCCAGCCCCATGATGCGGCGTTCGGCGCTTTCGTTCAGGGCGATCTTGAGGGCGATGGAATGTGTTTTCCCATACCCCACAGAGATCTGCGTTCTTCCGTGACTTGAGTCTCCAACGCTCGGGTTTCTCCAACGTGCCGCTATTGCTAGAATAGCCGACCATCGTGGTCCGACTCACGTGGTCCCGTCCGGGGGCTTCGGTCCGTGACCTGTGCGACTGTGGAGTGCTGCGTATGCGTTTGACTTCTGCTGAGATCATTGGGGGCTTTCTACTCGTGGTGGGAATGTTCTCGCCGGGGCCTGCGCAGCCTGTCGCCGGCCAGGGCGTCGGCGTAGAGGAGTACCAGCCACGTAATACGCTGGTCGTTCCCGAGAATATTGTAACGAGCGCCCGCTTTCCCTTTGTGGACATTCACGGCCACCAGAGCGGTGCCCGAATGTCGTCCGAGGCCGTCGGCCAGCTAGTGAGGGAGATGGATGAACTCAACATGGCGGTCATGGTGAACCTTTCGGGCGGAAGCGGGGCGAGCCTCGTCACCGGGCTCGAGAACATGACCCGCGACCACCCGGAGCGCTTTGTCTTTTTTGCCAACGTCAACTTCCGAGGTGTGGGCGATTCCGGATGGGGTGAGCGGGCTGCGGCCCAGCTGGAAGCGGATGTCGCCGCGGGGGCTGCCGGTCTGAAGATCTTCAAGGGCCTGGGGTTGAGCGACCTCGACACCGATGGAAATCGGATCCCGGTGGACGATCCCCGTCTCGACCTCGTCTGGGCGAAAGCCGGCGAACTGGAGATCGCGGTGTTGATCCACTCGGCCGATCCAGCTGAGTTTTGGCAGCCTTACGACCGCTTCAATGAGCGTTGGCTCGAGCTGACGCTCCGACCCCGGCGGATACAGCCTCCAGGCAGGAGCGCACCTTTTGAGCAGATCATCGGGGAGCAGCACAACCTCTTCCGGAGACATCCGAACACAAAGTTCATCGCGGCTCATCTCGGATGGATGGGCCATGACCTGACTCGGCTCGGGACTCTCCTCGACGAGATGCCCAACATGTACGTGGGTCTCGGTGCGGTCATCTATGAGTTGGGAAGGCAGCCCCGATTCGCGCGGGAGTGGCTCATCGAATACCAAGACCGGGTTTTGATGGGCAAGGACTCCTACAACCAGGAGGAGTTCCACACGTACTTCCGTGTCTTCGAGACGGCAGACGACTACTTCGACTACTACCGCAGGTACCACGCATTCTGGCAGATGTATGGGTTGGACCTCCCGGACGAGGTGCTCCGGAAGATCTATTACGAGAATGCGCTTGAGCTCGTCCCTGAGATCGATCGGTCGCTGTTTCCTTGAGTCGTGAACGCATCTCGACCGCGATCGTGGCCCGTTTCCACTATCGCCACGAAGCGGAACTGGCTCACGGGTACTTGGAGAGCGCCGAGGTGGACTCGATCCTCCACATCGACGATGCGGGAGGTATGGACGTAGGCCTGGCGTTCGTCAATCCTGCGCGGCTGGTCGTTCGGGCAGAGGATGAGGAGAGGGCACGCCAGGTGTTGTTGGACGCCGGGATTCTGGACGAGCCACCTATGGCTTAGACCTGTCGGGGGCACCCGGTACCCTGCCGCGAGATCAGAAGAAATACTGGATACCGAAGGAGAGTATTCCCACGGTCATGGCAC
>PCCM01000028.1 GCA_002731735.1 Gemmatimonadota bacterium
CGGAGCCGTTCGGGTTCGCACCGTCCACCGCCTCCCCTTCAGCGTTGGCGTACCGGAAGAGCACTCGGCCCTCGCCCTCCAGGCGGTCGAGCGTTTCATCGTCGGCGTGATAATTCCCCTCGGCATGGGCGATCGGCATCCTGAGAATCTGTCCCGATTCGTACTCCTGCGTGAAGATCGAAGCCGTGTTCTCGACTCGGAGCAGCACGTCTCGGCTCGAGAAGAGCAGTGACCGGTTTCGCAAGAGAACTCCTGGCAACAAACCGGATTCACAGAGCATCTGAAACCCGTTGCAGATACCCAGAACCGGACCACCGGACTTGGCGAACTCCTTCACTGCATCCATGATCGGACTCATGGTGGCGATGGCGCCGGCTCGCAGGTAGTCGC
Source organism: Gemmatimonadota bacterium (assembly GCA_002731735.1). Taxonomy (GTDB): domain Bacteria; phylum Gemmatimonadota; class Gemmatimonadetes; order Longimicrobiales; family Gaopeijiaceae; genus UBA822. The sequence continues at coordinate 391 of PCCM01000028.1, forward strand.
CGTACGAGAAACCACCTGGGAGCATGACCACATCGACCTCACGCAGGTCGACGTCCCGGTGCCAGCGGAATTCAGGCTGCCCCCCGACCAGTTGAACGCACTTGTAGAGGTCATAGTCACAGTTGGATCCCGGGAAAGTGACGATGGCGACCTTCATGCGGGCACCGTCTGCTCCACGGCCTCTCCAACATCGATCTCGAAGTCCTCAGTGACCGGATTTGCCAGCAATCGCTTGCACATCGCTTCAGCACCTTCTCGGGCGTGCTCGCTGGAAGCGGCCTCTACGTTCAGGTAGAGGAGCTTGCCGACACGAACTTCGTGGACTTGTTCGTAGTCCAAAGAGTGTAGGGCGCTTTGGATGGCCTTCCCCTCGGGGTCCAGCAGGCCGGGGCGCGGTACAACTCGGATCTCCAGGCGAAAACGACTCACGTTCCGCTCTCCATATCGTCGGGATGACTGGGTGTTACGGGGTGGCGATATCCTTCAGGTGTCAAATCTCCGTAGTCGACCGGCCGTACCTCTTCTCCTCCATCGTCGAAACTGTGCGCCAGTGGATCGCGTTCCGGCAGGCGTTCTAGCAGACCGTGGATCACAGAGCCGACCAGCCCCCAGGCCGTATAACCGAGGAACATGGGAAAGAAGTAGTAAGCGGGAAACCTGACGGCCACGAGGACGTTGGCGAAGACCCAAAGCGAGAACAGGATGCCCTTTCCGGTTCTGAAATTCAGCTTGGGGACGATCGCATAGGGGATGTTGCTGAGCATCAAGGCGCCCAGCATGATCAACAGGATGCCCATGACACGAGGCCAAGGCAGCATGTCCGCGAGGTACGTTTCAAAAAAGGCGGTCTGGCTGAACGGGTAAAACGTGGCAAGGATGATCCCGGGCGTCGGGGAAGGGAGCCCGTGGAAGTGCCGCTTGGCCTCTCCTTCTTGCTCCATGTTGAAACGGGCCAGCCGGACCACCACCGCCATCACGTATACCAGCGGTAGTACCCAGTTCCAGTCGTCGGAGAAATACAGGGTGTACATGATGAAGGCGGGCGCGACCCCGAAGGAGATCGCATCCACCAGCGAGTCCAACTCCTCACCGAATTTGGATCCCGTTCGTGTAAATCGGGCGATGCGACCGTCCAGCAGATCCGTGACCGCAGCCCAAACGATGAACCACGCGGCCCACTCGAAGTCCCCCCGCGTGGTCGCCACGATGGCATAGAACCCGAAGAAGAGGTTCAGCATCGTGAACGCCGAGGGCAGGATGATGATGCCCTTCTGAAGTCGCCTGACGGGCCGCATTCGATCGATCATGGGGCCTTCTCCGGTCCGGCAATCCGTGCCAAGACTGTGGATCCGCCTGCCACTTTGTCCCCTACCGCACAGTCGAGATTCCATTCGAGTGGAATGAACAGGTCCACCCTCGATCCGAACCGGATGAGACCGATGCGCTCTCCCCGCTCGACGTGCTCACCTCGCTCGGGGTAGGTGACGATCCGGCGGGCGATGAGTCCGGCGATCTGGCGGACCAGCACCCGGTCGCCCCACGCGGTCAATCCCAGTGAGGACTGTTCGTTTTTTTCGCTGGCCTTGGGGTGCCAGGCTACGGCGAATTCACCGGGACGATATTCGCGGTACGCCACTTCCCCTGAAACAGGTGCGCGCTGCACGTGGACGTTGAATACGCTCAGGAAGATGGTGATGCGCCGGCACAGCCCCTCCACGAAAGAGGGTTCACCCACCTCACGAATGTCGATGATCTTGCCGTCGCCGGGAGAAATAACTACGCCCTCTCCGGGAGGGATTTCACGCTCGGGGTCCCGGAAGAAATAGAATACAAACGCCGTCAAGAGGGTGAGTAGACTCGCCAGCAGGATCGTCCAGGATCCTGAGACGACCACTCCGACCCAGGCCAGCCCGGCGAAAACAGCGGCACCGAGCATGAACGGATAGCCCTCTCGGGCGAAGCGCATTCGGCGGCTACTCGAAGTGTGGGGGTCGAAATTCATCGAGGTCCGTTCCGGTCAGGCGCCTGAAAATATCCAGGTATCGGTCCGTTGTTTCGCGCACGACGTGGTCGGGTAGATCTGGAGGCGGTGGGGACTTGTCCCAGTCGGTTAGACCGTCCAGGAAGTCACGAACCGGCTGTTTGTCCAGAGATGGTTGCCCTTGGCCGGGCGTGTAGAGGTCCGCAGGCCAGAACCGGGAAGAGTCCGGTGTCAGCACCTCGTCGATCAACAGGAGTCGGCCGTCCGGGTGATGCCCGAACTCGAACTTGGTGTCGGCGAGGATGATCCCGTATTCTCTTGTGGTCGTCGCGCCGTGCTCGTAAACGGCCAGGGAGAGGTCCCGAAGACGGTTCGCCTCCTCTGTGCCGAGGTGCTCCACGACACCAGAAAACGGAATGTTCTCGTCGTGGCCGGTCTGGGCTTTGGTGGACGGAGAGAAAATCGGGGCGGGCAGTTTCTGACTCTCGACCAAACCCTCCGGAAGGGGCTCGCCCGCCAGTGTTCCCTCGGTTCGGTACTCCTTCCAGGCGGATCCCGACACGTACCCCCGGACCACACACTCTATCAGGACCGGTTCGGTGCGATGAACCAGCATGCTCCGGCGGGCCCAGGCCTCGCGGGACTCTCTCAACGACGGTATGCGATCGATGATGTCGTCGGTGTCGCAGCTCAATAGATGATGGTCGAGAACCCCGCGCAGCGAGTCCAGCCACCAGGCCGTGAGTTGCGTGAGTACTTCACCTTTGCGTGGGATGGGCTGGCGCAGGATCACATCGAACGCACTCACCCGATCGCTTGCGACCATCAGGAGTTGGCCTGGCCCGGCGTCGTAAACGTCACGCACCTTCCCCCGGTGGAGGAGCGGTAGGGGCACCTGCGATTCCATCACTGCCATTGCGTCAGACTCGGACATCGGGTTCTCCAAGGCGTTCATTTGCACCCGATTCAAGGCGTGCTAAGGCCGGCTGTACCCACTCGGCCAGGAACTCGTCCACCTGTTCGGGGGCCCGCCCGACGAATCGCGCGGGATCGACCATCTCAACCAACTGCTCCAAGCTCAACCCGAAGGCCTCATCTTCCGCGATCCGCTCCAGCAGGTCGGCTTGGCCCCCCTCGATTTTCATACGGCCGGCGGCGGCCATGGAATGTCGCCGGATTCTCTCATGCAGATCCTGTCGGTCTCCTCCGGCGGCCGACGCGTGCATGAGGATCGTCTCGGAGGCCATGAACGGAAGGTGCTCCTCCAGGTTCCTCCCGATGATCCATGGGTTCACCACGAGCCCCGAAGACACGTTTTCCACCAGGACCAGGATCCCATCCAGCGCAAGGAAAGCATCTGGGATCGACAGTCTCCGGTTGGCCGAATCGTCCAGTGTACGCTCTAGCCATTGAGTGGCAGCGGTGAACAGAGGGTCCTGGGCCAGAACGATCACATGGCGTGCCATGGCGCAGATGCGCTCGGCTCGCATCGGGTTCCTCTTGTAGGGCATGGCCGATGATCCGATCTGCTCCTCTTCGAACGGCTCCTCGACTTCCCGGAGGTGGGTGAGAAGGCGCATGTCGTGGCCCATCTTGGACGCCGAGGCGGCCACGTTCGCGAGTGTCCCAAGAACCTGAGCGTCCACCTTTCTCGTATACGTCTGGCCGGTAACACCGTAACGCTCTCCAAAACCCATACGTTTTGCCACGGCGTCATCGAGCGCATCCACCTTTTCGTGATCTCCATCGAACAACTGGAGGAAAGAGGCCTGCGTTCCGGTGGTGCCTCGTATACCCCTGAAACGCAGTCTCTCCAGACGAAAATCGAGTTCTTCAATGTCGAGAAGGAAATCCTGCAACCAAAGCGTTGNTCGCTTCCCCACCGTAGTGGGTTGNGCGGGCTGAAAATGAGTGAATCCGAGTGTGGGTAGATCNCGATGGTCNGCNGCGAATTCGGCCAGGCGTGAAACNCATCGGACCAGNCGGTCTCNCACCAGCGTGAGGGCCTCCCTGTGGAGGATGAGATCCGTGTTGTCACCGACGAACGCACTGGTGGCGCCCAGATGGATGATGCNCCGCGCGGCGGGCGCCACATCGCCAAAGAGATGNACGTGGGCCATCACATCATGGCGGAACCGATGTTCGTACTCTGCCGCTTTGATGAGGTCGATTTCGTCGAGACCACTTCGCATCTCGTCGAGTGCCTGTTGTGAAATCGGCAACCCCAACTCGTGCTGCGCCGCGGCGAGAGCCAACCACAAACGCCTCCAGGTTCCGTAGCGATGCGCCGGTGCGAAGATGGCCTGCATCTCCCTGGACGCGTATCGCTCCCCGAGAGGATGGCTGTAGCGGTCGGTGCCTGGCTCAGCCACGGCCTCTCCTGAAAATGAGGCGGTCCACAAGTACTTCGCCCTTCCGCTCGATGTAGACGACTACATTACCAGACCCCCGGCGGAGGACTTCAGCGGCCTGCTCAGCCGACTCGATGAGCAAACGGTCGATCTGAAGAATCACGTCCCCCACACGGAGGCCGATCCGCCCCTCCAGGTCACGCCCGATATCCACGATGAGGGCTCCCGTCTCATAGCCCAGATTCCGTTCGGCGCGAATGCCCGGAGTTACGGTGATCAACTCCATCTGTTCCAGGGCGGTGACAGGGTCTGCGGAGATGGACGGTAGCGCTTCGGACACGAGCGTCACGGAACCTGGCCGTCCCTCGATTCCCAGCGTGATGGACTCACCCTCCTGGAGGTCCAGCATGAAGGACTCGAAGTCCAACAAGGTCCGGAGCGCTCTTCCATTTGCCGTGACCACACGGTCGCCTTCCGTGATCTCTGCGTGCGCAGCTGGCGAAGACGGGGACACGTTCGATACGGCCAGACCATGCGTTCTGCCCCAAATATCCTCCTGGCCCGCGTCTACCTTAAAGCCGAGCCAAGCCCGATTGACCTCTCCCGAGGCCATGAGTTCATTGGCCACCCGGATCGCACGGTTGATCGGTATGGCGAAACCGAGCCCTTCGCTCCCCCCACTGCGGGAAAAGATAGAACTGTTCACACCGATGACCTCACCAACGGAGTTCACCAGAGGTCCACCCGAGTTGCCGGGGTTGATGGAGGCGTCGGTCTGGATCATGCCCAGGTAAACCACTCGGTCCTCGTCATCCGGAATGATGTGGCGCTCCGTTCCGCTGATCACGCCCGCGGTCACCGAGGGTTCCGAGTTGGAGAACAGGTTGCCGAACGGGTTGCCGATCGCCAGCGACCACTCTCCGATGAGCAGTCCCGCTGAAGTGCCCAATGGTACGACAGGTAGCTCCGTTCCTCGGATCCTGAGCACCGCCACGTCGGTGAGTTGGTCCGTCCCGACGAGTTCCGCCTCGAAATCCCGACCGTCTGGGAGCGTGACCATGATCCGCTCGGCGTCCCGAACCACGTGATCGTTGGTGAGGATCACGCCTTCGATACTGACGATGAATCCGGATCCCAAACCGCGGCGGCGCTGTGTTCGAGGCATCGGGAAGGGGTCGAAGAAGGACCCTTTCGGCTGTACCTGCTCAGTGCGAATCACGTTGACGCTCACGACAGCGGGAGCCACCCGGGCGGCCGCCTCGACGATGGCGGTATTTCTGGAACTCGAGATCTCCTGTTCTCGGGGCTGACCCGTAGCGGGTGCAGTCTGCCGAATGACAGGAGCGGACTCGACAGTCTCCGCGGCAGGCGCCGAGTCGAGAACATGGTTGTCTCCGTCGCCTCCGTTGCAGGCTCCGAGGGGGATCGCCACTGATGCGATCCAAAACAACATCGGTCTGAACTTGCGGGGACTCATTGTCGGGTCCGCCATGGTTTCGCCATTGCGGCTAGAGTTCTCTCCCGAGGGACTTCCAATCCGCCATGAAGCCCTCGAGTCCTTTGTCCGTCAAAGGATGCTCCAGCAACTGATATAGCACTTTAGGCGGCAAGGTGCCGCAGTCGGCTCCAAGCAAAAGCGCCTGAACCATGTGTTGAGGATGTCGGATCGAGGCGGCCAGAATTTCCGTATCGATTTCGTAGTTGTCGTAAATCTGGCGAATTTGGCCGACCAACTCCATTCCGTCTCCCGCCACATCGTCGATCCGTCCGATGAAGGGTGAGATGTATGTGGCCCCCGCTTTGGCGGCGAGGTGAGCCTGGGTGGGAGAAAAACAGAGTGTCACATTCACGCGAATGCCTTCGTTCGTCAGCGCGCTGCATGCACGGAGTCCGGCCTCGGTAAGAGGGACCTTGATCACGATGTTGTCGTGAATCTTCGCCAGGCGGTGGCCCTGTTCGATCATCCCCTCGGCGTCAAGCACGACGACCTCAGCGCTAACAGGGCCGTCTACGGCCTCGCAGATCTCGAGAAACAGGTCCGCTGGCTCGCGCGTAGCCCCCACCTTGGCCATGAGCGACGGATTGGTCGTCACGCCATCGATCAGGCCGGCTTCCGCGGCGCGGCGGATCTCTGTGATGTCTGCCGTATCGAGAAAAATTTTCATTGAGTCACTTATTCGTAGATGAAGAGGACCGGACCGAGGGTCGGGCCGGATATGTAACGTGGTGAAGAAAGAGACCGGTCGGCGGAGCGGGCGGGGAGGTCCGAAGCTCACCGTCGGGCTCTTGGAGGAGACGCGGAAGATCCTCGAGGGGGCGCTTGCCTCCTGCAATGTCTACCATCGTTCCAACTAAATACCGAACCATGTGGTGCAAGAAGCGGTCGGCGGTGACCCGTAACGTGAGTCCGAGGTCCTCCCAGGGTTCCCAAGAGGACTCGTGTATCGTGCACCCGTCTCCCCTCTCGGGCTGGCCCGATTTAGCGAACGCCTTGAAGGAGTGTTCGCCCAAGATGGTTCCGGCGGCATCATGGAGAAGTCCCTTCTCCAGGGGCTTGGCGAGGGGCCAGCACCAGTGGCGATGGAAAGGGGACCGGGCCTCCGAAGAAAGTCCGAGCTTATATAGATAGGTCCGCTTTATCGCATCGTAACGCGGATGGAAGCCAGGGGACGCGGGCTCTACGCTCTTGATCCAGATGTCGTTCGGCAGCACAGCGGACAGGGCCTTCTCGAGCTTTTCGGGTTGCCACGTGCCTGGAAGGGACGCGACCGCAACTTGACCGGTCGCGTGCACCCCTCGATCGGTTCTTCCCGATCCGATCACCGGGCGATGGGTACTCGTGAGCTGCTCCAGGGCCGCCTCCAACTCCCCTTGAACGGTGCGCTCCGCGGGCTGGATTTGCCAGCCGTGGAAGGCGGATCCATCATATTGGAGAATCAACTTGAGGCGATTGTCCTTCACGGCGTTCACGACCGGAAGGTAGGTAGGGCGAAAGAGTGAGTCAAAATTCTACATCTCCGCTGGAGTCCTTCGACCTCCGAGCCGTGATCCAGAAGGCTGCTGGAAGCGAGGATCTCACCGCATTCGAAGCCGAGTTCGTCTTCGATGTGTTCATGGAGGGTGAGGCGACACCGGTGCAAATGGCCGCGCTCCTTACCGCACTTCGAGTCAAGGGCGTTGCTCCCGGCGAGGTGGCCGGCGGTGTGAGAGCACTCCGAAAAGCCATGATTCCGATACAGGCGGGGTCGCCCGACGAGTTGGTCGATACCTGCGGGACCGGCGGCGGAGCCGTGACCACTTTCAACATTTCGACGGCTGCGGCCCTGGTCGCCCGTGGTGCGGGAGCACAGATCGCGAAGCACGGGAACCGCTCGTTCACGTCCAGGAGCGGGAGTGCGGACGTCCTCGAGGCGCTAGACGTCCGCATTGAACTCAGCCCGGAGGAGATGGCTCGGGTCCTTGAAGAGGTCGGTATCGTATTCATGTTCGCGCCGTTGCTCCATCCTTCGATGCGCCACGTGGGACCGGTCCGCCGGGAGTTGAGTTTCCCGACCATCATGAACATCCTCGGTCCGCTGACGAACCCCGCCGGTGTGCGCAGGCAGTTGGTCGGTGTTGCCGACCCCGCACTCGTTCCACTCGTCGTCGAGGCGTTGAGAGAACTTGGTCATATCCGCGCGCTCGTCGTACACGGCCAGGCGGGGCTCGACGAGTTGAGTCCGATGGGGCTGACTGATGTGGCCGAACTCCACGATGGGGTTGTGAGCCAACGGACGGTCAGCCCTGAAGATTTCGGGTTGGAACCCTGCTCAGCGGAGGAACTGGCCGGCGGGGAGCCAGAGGACAACGCCGGGATCATTCTGAGCGTGTTGGAAGGTGAGAAGCAGAGAGGTGCCCGAACAGCAATCCTCATGAATGCTGGTGCCGCGCTCTATGTGGCGGGCATTTCAGACACGCTCAAAGAGGGTACTGAGGCCGCCACCGCCGCAATCGACGACGGGAGCGCGCTCGATGCGCTTGAGAGCCTGCGAGAGGCCACGCGGGGTACGTCTTCTACAGGCCTCTAATATTTCCGGATGACCCCGACGACTACGCCTTGGATCTGCACGTTGTTCGCGTCCTCGACGATAGGCGGCATGGTGGGGTTCGCCGGTTGAAGCCGAATCCGGCCGCCTGGTTCCCTGTACATCTTCTTCACCGTCGCCGAATCACCACCGACGAGGGCGACAACCATCTGTCCGTCCGACGCGCTCTCCTGGGAGCTCACCACGATATAGTCGCCGTCCCGGATCTGCTCATCGATCATCGACTCACCTTCGACGCGTAACACGAAGCTCTTGTCTCCGGACCGTACCATGTCCGGCGGAACCGCGAGCGTCTCCTGTTGCTCTATGACTTCGATGGGTAGCCCTGCGGCCACGGCGCCGAGAAGCGGCAATTCGGTAGCGTTTACACCGAAGCTCGTACCGACCAACTCGATGGAACGGCTCTTGTTGTAGGCCTTCCGGATATAGCCTTTGCGCTCCAAATTGCTCAGATGCTCGTGCACGGTCGCCAGGGAAGAGTACCTGAATGTGTCGGCGATCTCTTCGAAGCTCGGGGCGTACCCATGTTTTTCGATGAAGCTCTCAATGTGGTCGAGGATTTCCTTTTGTCGTTTAGTCAGCGGCATACCGACGACCTCTGTCTGATGGAGACCCGAATAGGAACCGAACAAATGGTACCCGAAGGTTGCCCGAAATGCAAGGCCGTATAGCGCATGAGGCCGCCTGAAGACATCCTCCAACGAATCGTCGAGACCAAGCGGGCCGAAGTCGAAGAGTTGAGGCGAGGCTTTGCGGGCCTCCGCGATCGAGCCGAGGATGCGCCACCAGCGAGAGATTTCATCGGCTCCCTCAGGGGCGGAGATGGGGTGGCTGTCATTGCTGAGATCAAGCGGCGTTCGCCAGGTGCGGGCGAGATCCGTACGGATCTCGATCCCCTCCGTCTCGGACCCAGGTATGAAACGGGAGGTGCCGCCGCCCTCAGCGTTCTCACGGACGTCGAGTACTTCGGAGGGTCTCTCGAGGACCTGGCTGTGGTGCGTGGTCTCGTGAAGATTCCCGTCCTTCGGAAGGATTTTGTCATCGACGAGTCGCAGGTGTATGAGGCGAGGTTGGCAGGGGCGGATGCGATTCTACTCATCGTCCGGATCTTAGAAGATTCGAGGCTTCTCTCGTTGAGGGCCCTGGCCGAAGAACTGGGGATGTCCGTGCTGGTGGAGGCCCATGACGGGGCCGAAGTGGACCGTGGTCTTGCGGCGGGTGCTCAGCTCCTCGGCATCAACAATCGCAACCTCCGCACCTTTGAAGCGCGGATCGATGTGACGCTCTCGTTGGCGGCCCAGGTGCCACCTGGCGTGGTACTCGTGTCCGAGAGTGGAATTCACACTCGGGCCGATGTGCGGAGCGTCGGAGAGAGCGGAGTGGACGCTGTACTCGTGGGTGAATCGCTCCTTCGTCAGGAAGATCCCGGAGCCGGCGTGACGGCCCTGGTGGGGCAGCGGATGGCTCGCCGCGAAACTTCCCTAGGATCGAAATGAGCGAGTTGGGCGTAAAGATTTGTGGCATCACCACTCCTGAGGATGCCCTCGTTGCGCAAGAACTCGGAGCCGATTACCTGGGCATGATTCTTTCCCAGGGGTTCTCGAGGAGCATTCTGCCTGACGAGGCCGTGGACATCGGGCTCGTTGCCGAGACTCCGCTGGTGGCGGTCCTCGTAGACGAATCATTGGACGAAGCCCAGCGCATCGCGGAGTTGTCGGGCGCTTCTGTGATCCAGCTACACGGTGAGGAGAACGTTGAGTACGTGGAGGAGTTGCGACGTCGCGGTATGTGGACCATTTGGAAGGCTGTTCGGGTTCGGGACCCTGAAGACGTGACGAGGGCAGTGGAGGGCTTGGGAACCTCCGTGGACGGCCTGCTCCTCGATGGCTGGCATCCGGACCGACCCGGTGGTAGCGGAGTAAGTTTCTCTTGGGAGGGAGTGCGTGTGATGAGGGACCAGATTCCGTCCGCCCTGAAAGTGATCGTTGCGGGGGGCCTCACTCCCGGAAATGTGGCCGATGTCGTCCGCGTTCTTCGGCCCGACGTCGTCGACGTCGTTTCTGGTGTGGAGCTGAACATTCGTCGTAAGGACCCGGAGCTGATCGGGGCCTTCGTTCGTAACGCCCGAGGTGAGGAGTGACCATGGAAAGTGAAGGAGAGCGATTCGGTCCGTTCGGGGGCCGGTATGTGCCCGAAACGCTCATATCGGCTCTGGACGAACTGGCTGCCGCCTACGAGGAAGCGATCACCGACTCCACCTTCCGCGAAGAACTCGACCTCCTGCTTCGCGACTACGTGGGCCGTCCCTCGCCTCTTTACCGCGCCTCGCGATTGGAGGCTTACGTAGACGGACCTCCGATTTTTCTTAAACGGGAGGACCTCAACCACACCGGTGCACACAAGATCAACAACACGATCGGGCAAGCACTTCTCGCCCGCCGCATGGGAAAGCGCCGGATCATCGCTGAGACGGGAGCCGGCCAACACGGCGTGGCCACGGCCACGGCTTGCGCGCTCTTCGATCTCGAGTGTGTCGTTTATATGGGCGAGGTCGACGTGGAACGTCAGGCGTTGAACGTCTACCGCATGGAACTCCTCGGTGCCGAAGTCAGGCCAGTCGGATCGGGAACACGCACCCTCAAGGACGCGACCAACGAGGCGATCCGTGACTGGGTGACCAATGTTGAAACGACGCACTACATCATCGGCTCGGTCGTGGGGCCTTCGCCGTTCCCGCGCATCGTTCGGGATTTTCAAGCCGTGATCGGCCACGAGGCACGCGAGCAGATGCTCGCACGCGCAGGGGCGCTACCCGCCGCCATCGTGGCGTGCGTGGGCGGTGGCTCGAACGCTATGGGCATCTTTCAAGCGTTCCGGGAAGAAGAGGACGTGGAACTTATCGGTGTCGAGGCGGCCGGTGAGGGTTTGAATTCCGGAAAACACTCCGCGACGCTTTCGGCAGGAAAGCCGGGCGTGCTCCATGGGGCCATGAGTTACTTGCTCCAAGATGGTGACGGTCAGGTAGCGCCGGCGCACTCCATTTCTGCCGGGCTCGACTACCCTGGTGTCGGTCCCGAGCACTCATACCTAAAGGACATCGGACGTGCCCGGTACGTATCCGTCAGCGACGAGGAAGCCCTAAAGGCGTTTCACGGGCTGTCGGATTTGGAGGGAATCATCCCCGCGTTGGAGAGCGCGCACGCCATTGCGTACGTCCTGAAGATCGCTCCGGAATACCGGGAGCGAGGACCTCTGTTGGTGTGTTTGAGTGGAAGGGGCGATAAGGACGTCACACATGTTGCTCGCGTAGAGGGAGGAGCGCGTTATCTTGGAACATAAGTTTCCACCACTCAGGACGAAGTACAGTATCCGTGTCAGCGACTACCTCATCTGATCTCCGCAACGCGGCTCACTCCCACCTCCGCACCCGATACGAGTTCCATGCCGAGTATCTCTGAGAAGTTCGCGGAGCGCCGGGCAGAGGGGCGCGCCATCCTGGTCCCTTATATGACCTCCGGTTTTCCGTCCCGTTCGGCAAGCGTGGATGTGCTGACAGGCCTGGTGGAAGCCGGCGGCGACGTGTTGGAGTTAGGAATTCCGTTCAGTGACCCGCTCGCGGATGGCCCGACCATCCAGGACTCTACCTTCCGGGCCCTCGAGGGTGGTATGACCGTTGAGGGAACGCTGGAGGTGCTTGCGGAGTTCAGACGGTTGTCGGATGCCCCGATCGTTCTCTTCAGCTACTTGAACCCACTCCTCCGGTACGGCCTCGAGGCGTTCCTGGCGGATGCAGAAGAGGCAGGGGCACAGGGACTACTTCTGACCGATGTACCAACCGGTGCGGACTCAGAAGTCGAAGGCGCCATCCTCGATTCTGCCCTGGATCTGATCCGGCTGGTCGCTCCCACGACCCGCCCGGATCGCGCTTCCTCGATCGCGCACCAGGGACAGGGATTTCTCTATTACATCTCGAGGACGGGAGTGACGGGGGCTCGTGAAGCCTTGGCAGGGGATTTGGAGGAGGAGGTGAGGGCTCTCCGCGAAGTCGTCGAGCTTCCCGTGGCGGTGGGTTTCGGGATCTCCACGCCCGAACAGGCGGCGTTGGTTTCTGGTGTTGCGGATGGCGTGATCGTCGGTAGCGCGCTGATCCAAGCCTTGGACAGGGGCGGTCCGGACGGTGCAGCGGCGTTTCTCGCAACTTTGCGGTTGGCCATGGACTTAGGTGTCGACGGAGCGCGGACCCTCCTAGGATCGTAATCGGCAGAGGCCCCCCCTAGCTTTCTGCTTTGCGGTCCATGAGCCGATCCAGAAGCGAGGGATCGGGTGCGACGAAGAGCGTTTTTGCGTGATCCAACTGGACGCTGCCCGCGGGAGCCTTTCTCGGCTTACGCACGTACTTCCTTCTCGTCCAATCGACCGGCACACTGCCTGAGGTTCGGGCTTTGGAGTGCAGGGCGGCGAGGTTTGCTGCCTCCTCCAGATCGCGGGCCGGCGGTGTCGCTGCGCTGGTCCACCTGAGTACGACGTGTGCACCCGCCGAATGCCTCGCATGAAGCCAAATGTCGTTGGGGGCACAATGCTTGAAGGTCAGTTGATCGTTGGCTTTGGATCCTCGTCCGACCCGTACTTCCAACCCCCCCGACGTCCAATAGGGCCGGTAGGGAAGGGCGGGTCCGGTGGCGCCGACTGTCCCTCGGCCACCCGCTCCTGATTCGGGAAGCACCTGACGGATCTCGTCCACGGAGGCCTCGCCTGCTTGAACCCGATCCAAGAGCTCGCTCAGTTCGACGATGCGGGACTCTGCCTCCCGGATCAACTCAGGCAATCTCGCCCTTGCCCGCTCGGCTCGCCCCGCCCGATCGTAGAAGCGCTCGGCGTTAGACTGCGGAGAGAGCGCGGGATCGAGAACGATCCTCTCCGGGGTGCCCTCAAAACCCGGAACGGTCACCTCAGCAGCTCCTTTTCGAACCAGGCGCAGGTGCGCGAGAATCATGTCTCCCTGAGCGCGGAGTGCCTTGGGGTCCGGGGTGGCTCCGAGTTCTCGCTCGAGCTTGCCCCGTTTCTTGCCAACCGCGCGGAGGGCTCCTTCAAGAGCGTTCGACCATCGGGAGGGGGTGAGTATCGCCACGGCTCCATCGGCCCGTCGCACCGCCTCCACGGCTTCGAGGAGCGTTTCTGATGTTCGGTAACCGCAATGTGGCAACTCGGCTGGATAGGGCTGGTCTCCCCACTCGCATTCGAGGATGTAGGCCGGCCGTTCCACGTCTGCCCCGAGACCGATCGCCCTCAGGTGCAGCCAGAGGTCATAGCCGGTCTCGGGTGACGCGCTCCCGGCTGGTCCGTCCTGGCCGCCCAGGAGTGCGGGGGCGTTGATGGGGGACGTGAACGCGACGGATTGAAGCAGTACGCGCCTTCTTTCTTTCAGCGTCTCCAAGGGTTCGAGGATCTCGATCCACTCCTCAAGACTCAGAGGTGTATCCACGCCTGACCTGTCCGAGATCGGCTTTCGGTAGGGGCTTCCAATCTGGGGCGCCCGTGTCCCCTGATGCGGCACCAGAATATGCCTGACCGTCCACTCCTCTCCCTCGACCACGGTGGCGTTGCTCCGGCCCGGTACGAATTCAACCACGATCCGAATGGCGCCTCCCCGCCCACGGATTCGGGCCAGTACGAAAACGAGGACCCTCTCGTCCGGTACTTGCTCAACCCCCGACAGCTTACACGGGAATTTGCGGCTCCCCTCGGGAGGCTCGGACTTGCCGAGGAGCTCCACACCGAGACCGGAAGGCCCGAGATCGACGAGCACAGTCATCTCGCGAAAGTAGGCGTGGAGAGTCCCGGCGCCGTGATCGAGAAAGATCCCCCTGAGCCGCGCTCCTGACAGGGCGCCGTTCAGTTCGGCCGCCACAGCGGTGGTCAGAATCGGATCCCATCGCATCGTCATCGAGGGAAGATAGCGGAGAACAGGGGTCGCGCCTGGCCGCGCAGCCGCCCTGTGCCCCACACCATTTTTGACATAACCTTACACGTCGATGGGTTGGGGTGACGATGCCCCACCGCACAGCTTTCCTTGTATTCCTTCAACAGCCCTCTAATGATCGAGAGCGCACCGAAGTTGGCCGGAAGGTAGGTATGAGCGAACTCCATCCCTGGGTCGTGGGGGCGGCCAGGGGTGCGCTTCCTGAGTGGGCCGTCGCCCGGAAGAAGCGCAGGGCACACATGGGGCGGGTCTCTGCACTGCTGCGAGAGTGGGGCGAAGGCCGGGGTGATGATCCGCGGGACGTCGAGCGTTGGGCCGCAGTGGGTTATCTTCATGACGTTCTGCGCGATGCGGATCCTGATGAGCTACGAGTCGCATCGTCGGTGCCTCTGGATCACCTGCCGGACGAAGTTGTCCACGGTCCAGCCGCGGCGGATCGGCTTCGCCAGGGTGGAGTAGCGGACGAACCGCTACTTGCCGCCATCGCGTTCCACACGCTGGGAAGTCCGAACTTCGATGATATCGGAAAAGCGCTTTATGTGGCGGATTTCCTTGAGCCTGGGCGTAAGCTTCAGCCTAAATGGAGGGCACGGTTGCGCGATGAAATGCCGGAGGGCCTCAATTCGGTGGCACAGGCCGTCGTGGGGAAAAGGGTTCAGTTTCTGATCAAGAAGGGGCGGCCCGTGCCCACGGAGACCTTTGGGCTGTGGAACATATTGGCGAGGGGGAGGTCATGGGCGAGCGCCTCCGAGCTCTAGTCCTTCTCGGCGTAGTTCTGGCCGCCGGAATTTTCATCGGATCGGCCGTGTCGCAGTGGAACCCGTTGCCCCAGCAGGAGATTGTGGAGCCGCCACCCAGGAATTTCACCGCCGCGGGCTTGGGTCGTGTGCGTGTGGAGGTACTCAACGCGGGGGGGAGGGAGGACATGGCTCGCCTTGCCACCGACCACCTTCGGGACCGAGGTTTCGACGTCGTCTACTTCGGTAACGCGGAGGAATTCGGGCAGGACTCCACGATCGTGCTCGACCGGGTTGCGAGGCCGGAAGCGGCGGCCGCCGTTGCCCGAGCGCTCGGCACGGACTGGGTCGAGAGCCAGTCCGATACGACTCTTTACCTTGATGTTACCGTACGTCTGGGTAGGGGATGGATTCCCGACGCGCCCGTGAAGGAGAGTGAAGGCGAGGAAGTTCCTTGGTGGGATATTCGCAGGTTCCTACGATAATCGATTATGGCTAAGAAAAAGAAACGACGACATAAGGGTGGGGCGAGTGGGAAGGTCCGAGGCGGACCGGCGGAGGTTCAGGCTCAGGAGGAGTCCGAGGCCCCGCAAAGTGCCCAGGCACAGGATCGAGCCCAGGCTGCGAACAGTGCCGCGGCCCCGGACGATGCCGAGGCTCCCGAGGGTGCTTTGGTGGAGTGGACCAAGTCGCTCGTTGTGGCCGCAGTGCTGTTCTTGGTGATTCGCACTTTTATTTTGCAGACTTTCGTGATCACGTCTGGGTCCATGGAAAATGCGCTTCTGGTCGGGGACTTTCTGATCGCGAATCGTGCCGCTGTGGGTGTGCGGATTCCCGGGGCGATATGCCCCCCGATCATACCGATTCCCTGTAGGCGGGCACGTCTCCCCGGATACTCCTCGGTCCGACGTGGGGACATCCTGGTTTTCGATCCACCGCATGAGCCGGATCTCAAGCTGGTCAAGCGCCTTATCGCTGTTCCAGGGGATACCGTCTCCATGAAGGACGGCCAGCTTACGCTCAACGGACAACTCCAGAGCGAGCCGTACGTCAAACACGAGAATCCCCTGGGGGACGACCCGGACTCCCGGATGGAATGGCAAGCCGAGCATCTCATTGACGGGATACCGAGCGAGGCCTACCGGCCCACACGGGACAACTGGGGTCCTCTCGTGATCCCGGAGGACCGGTACTTCATGCTCGGCGACAACCGGGATACATCGCTCGATTCCCGTTACTGGGGACTGCTCGAGGGCTGGCGGCTTGAGGGAAGAGCCTCGTTCATATACTTCTCATACAACAGGGGCTCGTTCAGGGCGTTTGCGGGGCTTCGTGAGATTCGCTTCGGTCGGCTCTTCTCCCGTATACGCTGAAGCCCGGTGGCCGCTTTGGCGGCCTTATTTCTTAGCCGGGCCTCTTCTGTTTCCTGGGTCCCCACCGGTTTGGGATACGCCAGACGTCATCCTGGTCGCCCGAAGCTGGCCGCATGCCGCATCAATGTCCCGTCCGCGCGGTACACGAACGGCCACGGATACACCCCGGGCCTCGAGGACCGAACGAAATTCCTCGATGCGCTCTCCCCGGCTGGCTTTCCAGTCTTGGTAGGGGATAGGGTTGTAGGGGATCAAGTTCACGAAGGCGTCGACCGTCGAGGCGAGGTCTGCCAACGCCTGAGCTAAGCGCGGAGCGTCGTTAATACCCCTTATCATCGTATATTCGAACGTGATTCTCCGCCCGCCCGCCCGATCGAACCGGACCAGGGCGGCCATGAGTTCCTCCAGGGAGTGTCGCTTCTCGAGAGGAATCAATTGGCTTCGCAAATCGGACTCGGGCGCGTGCAGGGAGATTGCCAGTCGGAACTGCTCTTCCCGCTCAGCCAGCTCAAGGATGCCTGGAACGACGCCGACGGTCGACACCGTGATCCGCCGCGCCCCGACGCCGTAACCCTGATTGAGAATGGTCAGTGACGGGTGAAGCGCCTTTCGATTCGTGAGCGGCTCCCCCATTCCCATGTACACGATGTTGGAAATTCGTCCGTGGCCGTTCTCGAAGCCCCACCTCTGGGACGCTCGGTATTGGGACACGATCTCACCTGATGTGAGTTGACGCTGGAATCCGGCCCAACCGGTCGCGCAGAACGTACACCCCATCGCGCAGCCCGCCTGAGACGAAATACAGAGGGTCAAGCGGTTCTTCGTGGGGATCAAGACCGATTCCACGAGTTCTCCGTCCGCGAGTCTCCAGAGATGCTTGACGGTCCCGTCCGAAGAGCGGGATACGGTATCGGCGGTGGGCTCCACGAGAGAGAACGCGGCGTCGAGCGCCTCCCGCTCGGCTACGGGAAGATTGGTCATCCCGGCGATGTCGGGGACACACTCTTCGAAGACCCACTTCTTGACCTGCTCTACTCGGTACGAGGGTTGGCCCCGGACGACAAAGTGTTCCGCCAGGGCCGCCTCCACGTCGTGGGGCGGCAGGCCCAGTAGATCCTTTTTTGCGTTGAGCATGGATGGTGTCCTTCGGGCCGGAGGCGCCCGATCGGTTCGGTAAGGACCCGGTGGTCACCGCACGGCGACGAGGGGGAAGATAACGCCATACGCGATGCAGCCTACTGTAGTTCTACAGCAGTCCTTCAGCGGTACGAAGATTTCTTGTATCGCCCAGATGCCAGGGTTAGACTTGAAACGTTCCTGATGTAAATTGAAGGTTGTTCAACAGGAGGGCTGGGTACTGTATCCGCTGTCGAACAATCAGTGATGGGTGGGGCTCTGGGAGGGTGATCACTCTCTTCGGATGGGGGTCCGCCGCTCTCTGGGCGGCGGTCCTCTTTTTATTGAGCGAGTTACCGGGGACCGGCGTTAGTCTTCCGGCCGATACCGACAAGTTGGTGCATGGAGGGCTGTATTTGATTCTGGGCCTTTCTCTTGCATGGGGTAAGGCAAGGACCGGATCCGGCGTCCCGGTGGTCGTGCTCCTGCTCATGGGGGTGGGGTACGGTGCGTTGGATGAGTGGCATCAGAGCTTTGTTCCCGGCCGGGACGTTAGCGTTGGGGATTGGGTGGCGGACAGCATCGGCGTGATGCTCGGCTTGCTGTTGTTCTCGAGCTTTTCTTCTCGGTTCCGTGACGATGATGCGGCGCCGAGCGAAAGTACTACAAGCACAGGTTCAGAAGGCTATTGAGGAAGTACAGCGGGTCGTGCACATGGCGCTTGTGCGCGTTCAGACAAGGAACGACGACGAGGCATAGCAAAGCTACTCC
>PCCM01000029.1 GCA_002731735.1 Gemmatimonadota bacterium
AGAGTGCCAGCGCGCCCCCCTCTACCCGGCCCATCACACCACCGGCCTCTTCGACGATCACCCATCCCGCCGCAAAGTCCCATGGATTCAAGAACAACTCCCAGAAGGCGTCGAACCTTCCCTCCGCGAGGTAGCAGAGATCCAGGGCGGCGGCACCGCCGCGCCGGACTCCTCCACTCGCACCGAGCACACGGACCAGCTGCGCGGAATGCTCCTCGAGCAGATGTTCGGTCTTGAACGGAAATCCCGTCCCGATCAGGGCCCGGTGAATCCCCTCGACTCCTGAGACGTGGACGGGGGCGCGGTTCTTCCAGGCGCCCTCGCCCCGAGCTGCCCACCAGCGTTCTCCCGTGGGTGCGCATGAAACGGCCCCGACCGCCGGGACCCCGTCGATCGCCAATGCCACCGAAGAGGCATACATCGGATGGCCATGCAAAAAGTTCGTCGTTCCGTCGAGCGGATCGACGATCCAGGCTGGTCCCTCGGATGGTATGCCGCTCTCATCCCCTTCATGGCTTTCTTCCGCCACGATCGTGTGGTCAGGATGGTTCTCACGAATGACCGTGACGCAGGCCTCTTGAGCGGCGATATCCGTCGCTGAGACGTAGTCGGCTCGGCCTTTTTCTCGGGCGTCGCTGATTCCAACCGAGGCGGCTTGGGTTTTATGGACGGCGGCAGCTGCGTCGGCGGCTTTGCGGGCTGTTTCCAGAAAGTCGGTTCGTTGGCTCGTCATCGCGGAGGGTAGCGGATCAGCCCACATCCGTCGACCCAACCGCGAATGGGCGCATTCACATCGGCTGGGGCGTCAGGTAAGTTATGCGATGAACGAGACCAGCGAAAAGACAGGCAAAGGGGCGGCGCGAAAGAGGGTCCTCAGTGGCATTCAACCCACCGGTGAAGTCCATCTGGGTAATTACNTGGGAGCCCTCCGGCAGTGGGTCCACATGCAAGACCAATACGAGTGCTTCTACTCGATCGTGGATCTGCANGCGATTCTCGGAGAGGACGAGCCCGCCAGTCTTCCCGCTCGGACTTTGGACATGGCGATCAGCGTCTTGGNCGTCGGCGTNGACCCCGAGCNATGTACACTCTTNGTTCAGTCCGACGTGCCTGAGCACGTCGAGTTGGCTTGGCTCTTTAATACCGTGGCTCCGNTCGGTGATCTCGAACGGATGACGCAGTACAAGGACAAGTCGAAGCGCTACGATTCGATCCCCGTAGGGTTGCTCAACTACCCGGTTCTTCAGGCGGCCGACATTCTCATCTATCGAGCGGATGCCGTGCCTGTGGGTGATGACCAGAGGCAGCATCTGGAACTCACTCGGGACATCGCCCGGAAGTGGAACGCGCGATACGGTGAGTACTTTCCCGAGCCCGATGCCATCATCCCCGAGGTCGGTCGGATCAAGGGGCTCGACGGTGAGGCCAAGATGAGCAAGTCGCTCGGCAATACTGTCAGCATNCTGGCGGACGAAGACGGAGTGTGGNAAAGCGTCAGGCGTGCGGTGACCGACCCACAGCGCGTCCGTCGCGACGACCCGGGCCGGCCCGAGGTGTGCAACGTGTTCTCGCTTCACAAACTGGTCACGGATGCGTCCCTCATTTCGGACATNGAGGAGCAGTGTAAGGCCGGGACCCGGGGGTGCGTCGACTGCAAGCGAATATTTGCTGACAGCCTCGTGCGTGAGTTCGCTCCGTTCCGTGAGCGCGCCGAACACCTCCGGGCGCACCCAGAAGAAGTGCGTGGTGTGCTGGAGGCGGGAGCCGATCGGGCGCGCGAGGTGGCTCGGGAGACGCTGGGTGAGGCTCGGGCCCGTATGGGAATCAAGTGGCGTTCCGCTCTCTGAGTGCACAGCTTTGAACAGGTCTATTCTTTGAGTNGATCGCGAATCTCCAAGGGTGCGACGCTNATGAATGAGATGTTCAAGAAGGCGATTGCGGATGGGGCGAGTGACATCCACATCAAGNCCGGTGACTTCGTGCGNGCCCGNGTGGACGGAGATCTGNCTCCGCTCNCCGAACCAGNAGGTCTCCCACGCTCAGGTCCGGGAGTTGGCTTTGAAGCTCATTCGCCACGAACGAGACCGGGNTCGCATCGACGAGATCATGGACTACCTGTGGAGGAAGGTGGGCGCGNGGTNGCTGTCGAGGTTATGCTCGTCACGGGANCGATTCGAGATTGTATTACCGACCCGGAGCNCATGGAGGAGATCATCGATTTGATCCAGGAAGGAAGAGAACAATACGGATCGCAGACCTTCGATCAGCACCTCATGGACTTGGTCAAGAGCGGAATCGTCGAATTTGAGTTGGCGAAAGCTGCCGCCAACAGCCCGAGCGACNTCGACCTCAAGTGGAACCTTCTCGGTGGATCGGAGGCTGCCACGGCGCCTGAGAGTGAGGTAGGCGGCTTCACGTTGTGAGCGTCGACCTCGCGGGTGTTCTCGTACCCTGCACCACCCCCTTCGACCCCGNAACGGGAN
The DNA here is from genome assembly GCA_002731735.1 of Gemmatimonadota bacterium. Lineage (GTDB taxonomy): Bacteria > Gemmatimonadota > Gemmatimonadetes > Longimicrobiales > Gaopeijiaceae > UBA822. The sequence continues at coordinate 2,484 of PCCM01000029.1, forward strand.
ACGTGGATCTCGTGGGCTTCCGTGCGAACGTGCGGAGCTTTCTGGCCCATTCGGTCCGAGGGATAGTGGTCGGAGGATCCACNGGAGAGGCAGTATTGTTGGACGAAGACGAGCGGATGGTCTTGCTCCAGGGCGCCCGTGATCTGGTTCCGGATGACCGCCTGGTGGTTGCGGGGACTGGGGCGGAGTCCACTAGGACGACCATCCGTCGTTGTGAGGAGTCTGCGGGGATGGGGGCGGACGCAGTGCTGGTCCAGCCGCCGGCGTTCTACAGGGGCGCCATGACCGACGNCGCCCTCTTGGAGCACTATCGGGCAGTGGCGGCCGCATCCCCGATTCCGGTCATCCTCTATCAGGTCCCGCTACGCATGAGCACGTTGGAGTTTTCCAGCAGTCTCGTCGCGGACCTCGCCAAGATCGCCAATGTCGTGGGGATCAAGGACTCAAGGGGCAGCCTGGAGTTGGTGGCGGAGTGGGTGGACCGCACGCCTGATACCTTCCAGGTCCTGGTCGGGAGTGGCGCCATNCTGTACGGCGGCCTCGAGGTGGGCGCCGTGGGGGGGGTTCTCGCTGTCGCAAACTTGGCGCCAGGGCCGGCCTCCGCGATCCACGCAGCCCACAGAGCCGGTGATTCGGCGGAGGCGGGGAGAATGCAGGAACTAGTGGCTCCGGTGCACGTCGAGATCGTTGCTGGAATGGGTGTTCCCGGTGTGAAGGCGGGGCTAGATCTCCTCGGCCTGCGGGGGGGAGATCCGCGGCTTCCTCTCCGGCCGCTGCCCGATCGGGATCGGGATAACGTGGCCGAGGTGCTTGCTGCTGCCCAAACGGGGCCGGCGGTCGTTGACGGTGCCTCCTCCGCGCTCTAGCTTTTACTAAAGGAAGCACCACCCAGGCCCGTTCCCCTCGGAATGGGTTTTTTTCTTTGGTATACGAAGGCACTTTCGGGCCTTCCAACGCGGAATGACGCCGTGTCTCGAGATAGAAATTCCGGCAACTGCATGGTAGTTGTGGGTTGCCAGTGGGGTGACGAAGGGAAGGGTAAGATCGTCGATGTCCTCGCCGGGGACGTGCATGTCGTGGCCCGTTACCAGGGTGGGGCCAACGCCGGTCACACGGTACATGCCGGAGACGATGAATTCATTCTGCATCAGATTCCGTCGGGGATCCTCCACCCGGGAAAACGCTGTCTCCTGGGTAATGGTGTGGTGCTCGACGCGATCGAATTCGGGAAGGAGTACGATGAGTTGGAGGCTCGGGGTATCGCCGTCGAGGGGAGGGTCGGTGTCAGCCAGAAGGCCCACCTGGTGATGCCTTATCACCGGCTGCTCGATCAGGTCTCGGAGGATCGGGTGGAACAGAAGATCGGAACGACGGGTCGAGGGATCGGGCCGACCTACGAGGGGAAAGCAGGCCGGAGGGGTCTACGTGTTTCCGATCTCGCCCATCCCGACCGAGTCACCTCGCTTGTCGAAGAGGGAGTCGCGCGCGCGCGCCGGCGTGCCGCGGCGCTGGGCGGAGAGCTCCCGGGAGATGTCCCTGCGATGGTCGACGAGGCTCTGGCGGCAGGGGAGCGACTGCGGGAGTTCGCCACCGATACGGGCCTCGAGATCGTGCAGTCGATTCGAGACGGGAAGCGTGTGCTGCTTGAGGGAGCCCAGGGTACGGCGCTCGATCTGGATCACGGCACGTACCCTTTCGTCACGTCCTCAAGCACGACCGCCGGCGGCGCCGCTACGGGCTCGGGGATCGGCCCCACCGTGATCGACGCGGTGGTCGGCGTGGTGAAGGCCTACACCACGCGCGTAGGGAACGGGCCGCTTCCCACGGCGTTCGAGCCTGATATGGACGAGAAGCTACGAGAGTTGGGGGGGGAGTTCGGAGCGACGACCGGACGGCCTCGCCGGTGCGGGTGGTTCGATGCCGTGCTCGCCCGATATGCGGCCCGCGTGAACGGGCTGACGGGGTTGGCCGTGACCAAGTTGGACGTGCTCGATACGCTCCCCGAGATCTCGATCGCCACCGCTTATCGGACCCCTGAGGGAGAGGCCCGCGAATTCCCGGCCGACACGTGGCAGCTCGGCGAGGCGGAGCCGATCTACGAGACGCTCCCCGGCTGGGAGGCACCAACCGGGGACGTCAGGAAGTTGGCGGATCTACCTGCTACCGCTCGCCGTTACCTCGATCGCATCGAGGAACTTACGGAGACGCCCGTCCAAATGGTGTCCGTGGGGACCCGCCGGAAGCAGATCATCCGGGTGTGAGACTGTCCTGCCCGGTTCGTGTTTAGCGTAGGCCCGTCAAATCCTCGCTCAACTCTTTCAGCATGGCCCGCGCCTCCAGGTCGTACGCCTGAGCGTTGGGGGCCCGCCCGGCGCGTAGGCCGTTGAAGAACTGCCCACTCTCGATCTCTGTCGAAGTGACCAGCTGCATCAGAGCGGTGGCTCCCTCGTCCACGGTGGCCATGGGCCTTTGGCCCAGCCGCCGCACCATCGGGGTGTCCATATACGCTGCCGGGTGGAGGGCGTAGACCGTCACACCCGTCCCCTCGAGTTCCTCGGCGAGATCGAAAGTCATCATGACCTGGGAATGCTTACTTTGTCCGTAGGCCCGCCCACCGCTGAAGTTGTTCTCGATCATGACGTCGTCGAAGTCGATCGGGCTGGAGGCGAGCGATGACACGTTGATGATCCGCGAGGGTGTGCTGTCCAAGAGTCGCGGCATCAGCATTCTCGTGAGCAGGAATGGGGCCAGATAGTTGACCTGAAAACGGAACTCATGGCCGTCTTCAGAGAGGAGGCGCTCATCGGGGGCGGAGCCGAATCCCGCGTTGTTGACGAGGATGTCGAGCCTCGTGTAGTCCCGAAGGATCGTTTCCCCGAACTCACGGACCTGTGCGAAAGAAGCGAAGTCGGCGGCGTAGAACCAGGCGCTGCCCGTACCACTTCGCTCGATTTCGTCGACGAGTGCCATCCCTCGCTCACGATTGCGGCCGTGGACAATGACGTGTGCACCACCCGCAGCGATTCGGCGAGCAACCTCCTCCCCGAGGCCGCTCGTCGATCCTGTCACGAGAACCACCTGCTGGCCTGCTGTGGGTCGGGACTGAGCCCAGGCGGGCGGTGCGAGCAACAAGACGCAGGCTAGGACGGCTAGAGCCATTTTGAAGCGAGCGCCACCGTGACGTGTCATGGCTCTTCCGTTTGGGACCTGTCTGCTGCGACGCATGACCGGGACTCCGTTGTGTGTGTGCTCCGTCCCCGAATTCGGGGACGAGGGTGGGACGAAAGCTAGGTATAAGCGACACATAATAAGGTGACGTCGCCGACGATGCACGCCAACGATGAAAAGCGGGTGCACGATCTACCGTCCTACCGCCTATACTCTTATGTTTCGGAGCTTTGTCGCATCCATTCACTTGCGCATCTGTGGTGAGAGAACGGGTGTTTTGCCTATGAGGAGGACTGCGCGCCGATGTTCGATGAACTCGGCAACAAGCTGGACAGGGTTCTCGGGAAGTTTCGGCAGCGCGGCGTCATCACGGAGCCCATGATCCGGGACGGACTCCGTGAGGTCCGGCGGGTTCTTCTCGAGGCAGACGTCAACTACAAGGTGACGCGGCAGTTTCTCGAGCGCGTGCAGGAGCGGGCTCTCGGGGAGCAGGTAATCAAGTCTGTTTCGCCCGGGCAGCAGGTCGTCAAGATCGTGCAGGACGAGTTGGCGGCGCTGCTGGGCGAGGGACCGGCCACGCTCGAGTGGGCGTCGTCGGTGCCGACCGTGATTTTGGTTGTGGGCCTGCAGGGTTCGGGCAAGACGACCACTGCGGCGAAGCTGGCGAAGAGGTTGTTGGGTGAGGGCAGGGCGCCCTTGCTGGTTGCGTGTGACCAATACAGGCCGGCGGCCGTCGATCAGTTGGTCACGCTTGGAGAGCAGGTCGGCGTGCCGGTTCACCGGGGCGAATCGGGTGAAGACCCGGTTGCCGTGGCGAATGCCGCCGTGGAAGCTGCACGGCGGGATAACAGGGCCGTGTTGATTGTTGATACGGCGGGTCGGCTCCAGATTGACGAGCCGATGATGGATGAGCTTCGCCGGCTCAAGGCAGACCTAGCGCCGCAGGAGATCTTGCTCGTGGCCGATGCCATGACCGGGCAGGAGGCGGTGAAGATCGCCGAGGGCTTCGACGATGTGTTGGGTCTGAGCGGTGTGATCCTCACCAAGATGGATGGGGATGCCCGGGGAGGAGCGGCGCTCTCGATACGCGGAGTGGTTGGAAAACCGATCAAGTTCGTCGGTGTTGGGGAGACGGTAGACGATCTGGAATTGACTGACCCGGATCGCATGGCCGGGCGTATCCTCAAGATGGGGGATGTGGTCGGTTTGGTGGAAAGGGCGGAGCGCGCCCTGGACCCTGGAGCGCACGAAGAGCTTCAGCAACAGATGCTCAAGGGAGGTTTTACGCTGGAAGACTTCTTGACCGCGATGCGGCAGGTCCAGAAGATGGGTCCGGTGGAACAGTTGTTGAAGATGATTCCGGGTGGGGCCAAGGAGATACCCGCCGGCGGACTCGATCCAAGGAGGATGAAACATGTGGAAGCAATCATCCTCTCGATGACGAAGGCTGAACGAAGCAGGCCGGAGATTCTGGACGGGTCGCGGAGGGCGCGTATCGCCAAGGGGAGTGGGCGGCCGGTGTCGGAGGTGAATCGACTGCTCAAGCAGTTCAAAGAGACACAGAAGTTCATGAAACAGATGAGGGGCATGTTGCCCGTCTGATCACTTGAAGGCCGTTGTATTCCTTCAACGCCCTTCTGAAAAACCGCCGGATAGACCGGCCACAAAGGACGAACCGGAATGCGCACATGTCCGTAAGAATTAGACTTCGCCGTATGGGCCGTAAGAAACAGGCCCATTATCGTATTGTGGTGGCCGACTCCGCAGCGCCGCGAGATGGTCGCTTCGTGGAGACTCTCGGGTACTATAAGCCTCTGACTGTTCCGGCCCGCTTGGTGGTGGATTTGGAGAAGGCCGACGAGTGGATCGCAAAGGGCGCCGAGCAGTCCGAGACGATGCGCACGCTTCTGAACAAGGCTCGCAAGGGCGGCGACGACAAGGTCGCAATCGGCGAGATCGATCCCGAAGAGGCAAAGGCCGCGAAAGCCGTTGCCATCGAGGAGCGCCGTAAGGGCGAGGCGAAAGCCCGCGAGGAGGCGCTGGCTGCAGCGGCTGCCCAGGAGGCTGCAGCCACAGCTGCGGCCGAGGTAGAGGCTGAAGAGGCTGCCGCATCCGAGGCTGCCGAAGAGGAGCCCGCAGCTGAAGGAGAGGCCGAGCCCGAAGCGGAGGCTGCCGAAGAGGAGCCCGCAGCTGAAGGAGAGGCCGAGCCCGAAGCGGAGGCTGCCGAAGAGGAG
>PCCM01000030.1 GCA_002731735.1 Gemmatimonadota bacterium
ATCGACCCCGTCTGGTTCGGTGTCTTCGTCGTGATCATGGCTGAGGTGGCGCTCGTGACGCCCCCCATCGGGGCGAACGTGTTCGTGATGCGCCGCATCGCACCCGACGTACCCATGGAAGACATCTTCTGGGGGGTGGCCCCGTTCGTTCTAGGAGAGTTCGTGGTGATCCTGCTGCTGGTCCTGTTTCCTGCGATTGCGCTTTGGCTGCCCAGCTTGATGCCTTGAGGCGCGTCAGCGCTTGCCTGCCGTAAATGCTCTCCATGTCCCGCTTCTCAGTGCAGAAATATTGGGCCCAATTGACCCGTGTCGAGGTGGGCCAAGAACAGTTAATCCACCACCTGCGTGCCGTGGCCGAGGGTGTAACCGGGAACGCCGAGGGAATCGACCGCCCGGAAGGACGTTTCGATCGATTCGAGGCGAACTTCGGTCGCCTTTAGCGGGCTACTGAACGTCCCGTCCGTTGCGGGGTTCCAGTCGCCCTCGCCCTAAGCTGGGCTCAAGCTGGACTCGAAAGCCACTCCACGCTCGAAAAACCCCTGCACTTCCCCTTCCGTGTAGCCTAACTCGGCGAGAACCTCGCTCGTGTGTTCACCCGCCGCGGGCGGCGGCCTGACACCTCGAGGCCTTTCACCGTCCACACGCAGCGGCAACGCTACGTCCTGGTAGTCAGGCACCTCCGGATGAGCAGCCATGGGCAACAGACCGGCTTCAGCCACCTGCGGATGCGCGGCCACCTCCGCCATGTTCTGGATAGGCGAGCACGGAACCGCATGGTCGTTCAAGAGCTCGAGCAAGTCGTCGGTGGTGTGACTCTTGATTTGGTTTTCGAGGATCTCGATGAGTTCGTCTCGGTTTGCCACACGGTCCGGATTTGTGAGAAAGCGTGGATCCGCACCCAACTTGCCGAGCCCGAGAGCCTCACACAGCCTCACGAAGATTCTGTCGCTCCCGCCCGAGATCATCACACTGCCATCGGCGGTCTGAAACCCTTGATACGGTACGATGGAGTCCATGGCGGAGCCCATGGGGCCCGGCACATCACCCGTGGCGAGGTACCCCATCATGTGATACGACACCCACCCGACGGCGGTATCGAGGAGTGCCGCGTCCAGTTTGGCACCCTCGCCTGTCGCGTCCCGGGTGCGTAAAGCACTGAGGATCGCGATCGTCGACCACATGCCGGTGCCGAAATCCACCACGGAGCCACCGACCCGGGAGGGCGGTGCCCCCGGATTGCCGGTCACCGACATGATCCCCGAGAAGGCCTGCATGAGCGGNTCGTATCCCGGAAGNTCGCGCATCGGACCACGGTCACCGTAGGCGGAGATTGCCATGTAGATGATGTCCTCCCGGAGCNCCCGGATCGTCTCGTAGTCGTACTCCAANNGCTCAGGGACGCCAAAACGNGCCGACTGGACGAGAACGTCGGACTCTNTTGCGATCCGATGGAGGATCCCCCGCCCTTCCGGACTCTTGAGGTCCAGGATGATGCTTCGTTTGTTGCGGTTCGCCGACAGGAAAAGTGTGCTGTCGGTTCCCCAGAAGGGCGGCCCCCANGCCCGCCCCGGGTCGCCCCCGGGTGCCTCCACCTTGATGACGTCCGCCCCGAGATCCCCCAGGATTTGAGNGCAGAGGGGTCCGGCGAGATTCTGGGTCANATCGCAGACCCGCACGTCAATCACTAAGCGACTTCAAACAGACCCGCGGCGCCCATCCCTTTGGCCACACACATGGTGCACACCACGTACTTGGCTCCCCGACGTTTCCCCTCGATCAGGGCATGCCCNACCATGCGCGCACCACTCATCCCGAACGGATGNCCGATCGAAATGGCGCCACCGTCGACGTTCAAGAGCTCGTGTGGGATTCCCAGCTTGTCCCTGCAGTAGACCGCTTGGGATGCGAAGGCTTCGTTGAGCTCCCAGAGGTCGATCTGATCCATCGTCAGATCAAATCGTTCCAGCAAACGCGGTACGGCATAGATGGGCCCCACGCCCATCTCGTCCGGCTCACAACCNGCCACTGTGTATCCCCGGAAAATCCCGAGTGGATCGAGTCCGCGCTTCTCCGCCAGGGTGGCGTCCATCACGGTACACGCGGATGCACCGTCGGAGAGCTGGCTCGCGTTACCTGCGGTGACGGTCTTGTCCTCGCCGAGGACCGGCTTCAAGCCTGCGAGCGCTTCCAGGGTCGTTCCAGGGCGGTTTCCCTCGTCCTTGGTCAAGGTCACCTCTTCGTAGGTCACCTCTTCGGTTTCCCTGTCGACGATCTTCTTGATGCTGGGCAGGGGAACGATCTCGTCGTCGTAGCGGCCGGCATCCTGGCCGGCGGCCGTCTTTTGCTGGCTTTCGAGGGCAAACTGATCCTGAGCTTCACGGGAGATCTGGTATCTCTCGGCTACGACCTCACTCGTCTCCAGCATCGTGTCATAGACCGAGGGTTTGTTCTCTGCCAACCANTCATTGGTTGCGTNGGACATATTNCTATGCTCGCGACCAGTTAAAGATACGGACTCCAGCCCACCCGCTACCATGATGGGCACGCGATCGACCATCACCCGATGGGCCGCGNTCGCNATGGCCTGCATCCCGGAAGAGCAATCGCGCGAAATGACGGCNCCGGAGGCGGTGACGGGTAAGCCGGCCCGGAAGACGGCTTGCCGGCCAATGTTGAACCCGGTGGCCCCTTCGGGTCCCCCGCATCCGAGGATGACGTCCTCGACTTCAGCGGGATCGATACCCGCCCGTTCGACCGCGTGTCGAATCACATGACCACCGAGGTCGGCGCCATGGGTGTTGTTGAACGCACCGCGCGCGGCCCTTCCAATCGGCGTCCTCGCGGTGGACACGATCACTGCTTCTCTCATATCACTTCACCTCTACGGTTTGAAAACAGCGGGGTCGGAGGCCATCGAGTGGGTCAGGCCTCCAGGTGGTCGAGCCGTTCANAATCCCGGANCGACTTTCCTTCCTTCGCGAGCTGGCGCAACAGAGGCGCAGGCTCGAGTTCGGGATCGTCGTATTCCTCTACAAAACGTTCCAGATCTGCGACGACATTGTTCAATCCGATNTGGTCCGCATAGTAGGTCNGTCCGCCTCGATAGGTCGGGAAACCGTACCCGTATACCCAGATCACATCGATGGCGGAAGCTCGCTGAGCGATCCCCTCATCCAATATTTTCGCCGCCTCGTTCACCATCGCGTAGATCATGCGCTTGAGCATGTCCTCNGGAGAAATNTCCTTACGCNTGATCCCTGCGTTCTTGGAAACCTCTGCGATGATCTGTTCTACCTCGTCGTTGCGCATGGGCGTTCGACTGCCCCCCTTGTAATCGTAGAATCCGCCCCCCGTCTTTTGGCCCAGACGACCACGCGAGCAGATCTGGTGCCGAATATTCGTGTCTTTGTCGGGGGTTTTGTCTCTCTCCCAACCGATATCCAGACCAGCCAGATCCCGCATCGCAAAAGGACCCATCGGGAACCCAAAATCGAAGATCACCCGGTCGATCTCCTGGGGCATCGCGTTCTTCAGAAGCAGGTCATCGGATTGTCGCATGCGTGCGGCGAGAACCCGATTGCCCACGAATCCACGACACACTCCCACGACGACGGCAACTTTTCCAATGGCGGTACCCATCTCCATACACGTCGCGAGCACTTCCTTCGACGTGTGATCCCCTCGTACGATCTCCAGTAGGCGCATGATATTCGCGGGACTGAAGAAATGCAGTCCTATCACGTCCTCGGGACGAGAGGTCATCGCCGCAATCTCGTTGATGTTCAGATAAGAGGTATTCGAGGCGAGAATGCAGCCCGGCTTGCAAATCTTGTCGATCTTCTCGAATACCGACTTCTTGATGTCCATCTCCTCGAAGACGGCTTCAATGAGCAGATCCACATCCGATAGGGCTTCATAGTCTAGAGAGCCCGTGAGTAGGGACATCCGTTGCTTCACATCGTCTTCGGTGATCCGTCCCTTCTTGGCGGTGCTGGCGTAATTCTTTTCGATGATTCCGAGGCCACGGTCCAACGCCCCCTGGGTCGCCTCGATTATGGTGACCGGAATCCCCCGATTGAGGAAATTCATCGAGATTCCACCCCCCATCGTCCCTGCCCCGATCATTCCTACCTTCTTGATTTCACGGGTGGGCGTGTCTCTGGGGACATCGGGTATTTTCTTGGCCTCGCGCTCGGCGAAAAAGAAATACTGCTGTGCTTTCGCCTCCGGGCTCTTCTGGCACTCGTCGAATAACCTTCGCTCGTTTTGTAGGGCCTCGTCGAAGGGTAGACTTATCGCTGCTTCCACCGACTGGATGATCGCTTCGGGGGCCTTGAATCCACGGGTTTTACGAGCGATCGATTTACGAAAGTCATCGAAGATGGCGGAGTTTTCCCGGGCTTCTTCCAGTTTTTCGTCTGAGTCACGAACCCTGGCCAAGGGTCTGTTCTCACGGACCACCTTGTTCGCAAACGTGATCGCACCGGACAANAGATCTCCTTCCACGATTTCGTCCANCAAACCCCCGGCGAGGGCTTGTTGNGCGGAAATGGGATTTCCGGAGATCATCATTTCGAGNGCTTTCTGCACTCCCATCACCCTTGGAAGGCGAACCGTGCCGCCGGCCCCCGGGATGATCCCCAGCTTCACCTCGGGCTGTCCGAGTTTGGCGGACTGAACGGCTACTCGGTAGTGACAGCCGAGTGCGGTTTCGCAGCCGCCCCCGAGCGCTGTGCCATGGATGGCCGCAACCACCGGCTTCGACGATGCCTCGAACGCTTCGATCACCACCGTTATCCAAGGCGCACCGGGTACGTCCGGATTGCCGAACTCGGTGATGTCCGCACCGGCGAAGAAGGTCCGTCCCTCACAGTGAAGCACGACGGCTTTGGCGTCTTCGTCGCTCTGAGCCATTTCCAAACCGTCGGCGAGTCCCTGCCGAACATGGTAGCTCAAGGCGTTAACTGGGGGATTGTCGGAGGTGAGGACAGCAACCCCATCTTTGACTTCATAGGAAACGGATTGGCTCAGCTTTTTCATTTGAATCCTTGGGAAACGAGCCCCGGGGGAGACCACCTCACGCGCTTCGGGTGGAACAGTATTGTACACCTACCGGCGCGTTGGTCCATGGCCCGGGAGGGGGCTGGCGGTTTCTCCGTTGGGGCGAGTAAGCTTAGCCGAATCGGTAAACTTGCCGGAGTCGGTTGGACCCCGTCGTTTTCCAGCCCACACTGAAGGAGTCGGGCCATGGATTCCACTCGATCACTGAGCACGCGCTCCGCTCTCGCTCGCGCCACGTTGTGTGCTCTTGCGATGGGGATGGTGGCTTGTTCGGACACCCGCGCGGCGGAAGCACCTGCTGCGGACCAGGCACGTTCGGCGGACGAACCGTGGTTCGGTGTGATGCTTCCCCCAGGATTCGAGCCTCACGCACTTCATGTGATCAGCAACCGCCCGGCGGCCCCAGCGGTGGTACCCGAGGGAGAGAGCCAGTACCGAGACCTCGCCGGAGATGCGATCCAAGCGCATCTCGAGACCATCGTCGGCTTCTCTCGGGAAAGTGAAGAGACCGCCGAGGTGGGCGAGGGGCAGATCTGGGGCCGTGTCACCGGCTTTCCGTCGGGGGCGAAGACCATCGAGTGGGCCGTATCCGAATTCCGGGCCGCCGGCATCGCCGACGTGGAGCTTCAGCAGTTCGACCAGAACGAGGGCGCGTCGATCTGGTTGCCGCTTTCCTGGGAAGTGCGGCTCCTCGGCGATCCTGCCTTTGGGGAGGGAAGCGCGGACGTGGTACTCGAAAGCGCGATGCCTCTGTCGGCGGGCGACCTTTCGGGAGGCAGTCTCACGGCGCCTCTCGTGTACGTGGGCACGGCGACCTCCACGGAGCTGGCGCGCATCGACGTTCGTGGGAAGGTGGCCATCCAGAAGGCGATCCCGCAGGGCCACACCGTCTTCATGAGGAGCCCGGTCGGACCGAGGGCTCAGGATCTCCTGGACCGTGGGGCGGTCGCAGTGCTCACGATCATCGACCTGCCGGGCAACATGCGGGCACGTGACATCGGTTGTGGCGGCGGCACGTGCTTCAACATCGGTGGGCGTGACGGGCGGTTCATTGAGTCCGTCATGGACGCCGCGGCGGCAGCCGGCACAACTGCCGACATCCGGGTTGAGATGCGACTGGAGTCTGAGAGGTTCTCGGGCCTGTCCGCGGCGAATGGCGTGGCGATCATTCCCGGCACGTCACGGAGCGATGAGTACATCGTGCTCAACGCCCACGCCGACGCCTGGTTCGATGGAGCCGGGGACAACGGCGACGGCCTGGCGGTTCTTGTCGCCTTGGCCCGTCACTTCGCCACACCTGGCATGCGGCAGGAGCGCAGCATCGTGTTCGTGGCCAGCGCCGGGCATCACTCGTCGGGCCTCAGCGGGCCCGGCAACTTTGTCGCCATGAACCCGGAGATCGCCGAGGGGGCGGTCCTCGTGGTGAATCTCGAGCACACGGCTCAGCGCAACATCGCGCCGGCCCGCAGCCTCCACGAGGACGGGTACCGTGAGTGGACCATGGACTCACACGAAGCCCCCATCGTGGCCGGCATCACCAATCTCGCGCCATACCTGGAAGGGCTCGTCGAGCGGGGGATCGAGCGCTACGGCACCAACTTCGTCTCCGGCCCCAACACCATGGCGAGCGGCGAGGGCGGAACGTATCGTCGGCTGGGCGTACCGGTGTTCACCACGATGCAGGGGCCACCGATGTATCACACGACCGGCGAGGTCCTGGAGATGGTCTCCACGCCGGGCATGGAACGGATGGCCCGATTCATGGCCTTCTTCGTCAAGGAAGTGAGCGGGGCTTCGGTTGCTCAGCTCAACCCACGCTGAGGATCTCGGTGTGAGAGGCTAAGCGGCTAAACCTATGGAGGAAAAGATGTGTAAACGGTCACTACCCTTCGCCATGCTCGTCGGCATCACACTCCTGGTGGCGGAACCGACCGATGTGAATGCCCAGCTTGGGGAAACCACCTCGTTCCTGGCTCACGTGTCCAACCAGTATCGCGTGATCCCCAACGTGACGTATCACATAGCGAGCAACCAAGAGAACAAGCTCGACCTGTACGTCCCGAGGGGCGCCACCGGCCCGACACCCGTGTTGATGTACATCCACGGTGGGGGATGGGTCGGCGGGACCAAAGAGAGCAGCGTACTTCGCATCCTCCCTTATCTCGAGATGGGGTGGGCTGTGGCCAACGTCGAGTACAGGCTGGGTGCGGTCGCGCGTGCGCCGGCGGCGGTGGAAGACGGCCTGTGTGCTCTGCGTTGGGTTATTCGAAACTCCGGACAGTACAACCTGGATACGTCGCGCATCGTGACGACCGGAAACTCGGCAGGAGGCCACCTCGCCCTGACGACCGGGATGATCCCCGCATCGGCGGGTCTGGACCGTGAGTGTCCCGGCAACGAAGAGCTGAGCGTCGCGGCGATCATCAACTGGTACGGGATCACCGAGGTTGGCGACCTGCTCGACGGTCCCAATACCAAGAGCTACGCGGTCGAGTGGATGGGCAGCCTGGAAAACCGGTTCGAGATCGCCGAACGCGTCTCCCCGATGACGTACGTGCGGGCGGGATTACCGCCGACGTTGACGATCCACGGTGATGCGGACCCCACGGTCCCCTACCAGCACGCCGTCATGCTGCACGAGAAGCTGGACGAGCTCGGGATACCGAACGAGCTGCACACGGTGCCGGGTGGACGTCACGGTGGGTTCAATCAGGAGCAGACGCTGGCGATCTTCGAGACGATTAGGCGCTTCCTGTCGCAGCACGGGCTGGGTGCCGGCCTGACGACCGCGCAGTAGGATCGTATCGATCAACCCGACTTCAGGAGAACAACGATGAGGAATCGAATCCGCCATCTGCTGGCCCCCGGGCTGGCCCCGACCTTGGCGCTTGCGATCGGGCTGTCAGTCCAGATCCCCGCGGCACAGGTTGCTGCCGAACAGGCGCCTGAGTACGGGCCGCCCAACGGCACTCTCCTCGTCGCCGGAGGCGGTGTGAGAGACGCGGCGATCTACGAGCGTTTCATCGAACTCGGAGGCGGCGCCGAGGATGGCCGGTTCATCATCGTGCCGACGGCCGGCGGAAACTACGGTGGGGACGGCGACGTGCGGGACTATAACGAGGATCAGGTCTTGCGGGGCTGGCGCGCGCGCGGAGTCCAAAACGTCTCGATGCTGCACACGCACGACCCCGCAGTCGCGGACACCGAGGCCTTCGTGGCGGATCTGAAGCAGGCGACCGCCGTGTGGTTCAACGGAGGCCGCCAGTGGAACATCGTCGACTCCTACGCAGGGACCCGCACCTACGACGAGTTTCACAAGGTGCTCGAGCGCGGGGGCGTGGTCGGCGGGAGTTCGGCCGGCGCCACGATTCTGGGCGAGTACCTCGTCAGGGGCGACACCAGAGGCTCCGGAATCGTCATGACCGACGAGGAGAACCATCAGCTCGGCTTCGAATTCATCCGCAAAGTCGCGATCGACCAGCACATCAACACCCGCAACCGCTGGGACCACATCATCCCGCTGATCGAACAGCAGCCGCACCTGCTCGGTATCGGCCTCTCGGAGGACACGGCCATCATCGTGACGGGTGACAAGTTCGAAGTTATGGGCGACTGGATGGTGGCGGTGCACGACAACACACGCGCGTATCAGCCGTGGGAGAAGCCGTATTTCGTGCTGGCACCGGGTGACATGTACGACATGCGGGCCCGTCGGATCGTGGTCCCGGTCCAAGTAAGCGGCACCAACTGACATGTCGCGACTTGTATGGACCCTTCCGGCTCTGGCCGCCGTCACTCTCCTCACGTCGGGCGTCGAGGCCCAGAACAACGAGGAGCGCGCCGTAATCGCCGCCGCCCAGGCTGTGTTCGACGCCATGGAGGCCCTGGATCCAGAAGCCTTCCGGAACGCGATGGTCCCCGACGGCTTCCTGATGGCCGTCAGATCAGAGACCACACGGCGGACCACCCGAGATGACTTCGCGGCCAACATCGAGCGCCAGACGAGGCCCATGATCGAGCGGATGTGGGATCCGGAGGTCCGCATCGACGGGCCGGTCGCCACCGTTTGGGCACCCTACGACTTCTACAGCGCCACGGAGTTCAGCCACTGCGGCACGGATGCCTTCCAGCTAGCCAAGACCGCGGACGGCTGGAAGGTGGCCATGATCAGCTACACGAGTCACGCACCGCCGACCTGCAGTATGCACCCGGACGGTCCCCCGAGGTAATACGCACGAGGGACCGTCATACAGGCCTGAGAAGCCCTACTGGCTCAACAGCCCTCCTGTCCGCACAGAGCAGAACGCCCCGTTCTCAGTGCACCCGGGCTCCCGGAGCGTCCGTTCGAAGAGCTCGAAGATTCGCCGGTATTCGTCGGTCCACGAGGTGGGCTCCACGAAGCCGTGGTTCTCGACCGGGTAGACCGCCATTTCCCAGTTCTCCTTGCCCAGCTCGATGAGACGCTGGGTCAGCCGCACGGCGTCGGAGAAGTGCACGTTGGTGTCCACCATACCGTGGAGGATGACCAGATGCTGGTCGAGCCCGAAACCCTCGGCGAAGTAGATGGGCGAGGACTGTCGGTACGCCTCCTCATCCCCTTGGGGCTGGTTCAGGATCCGGCTCGTGTACCCGTGGTTGTAGTGTGCCCAGTCGGTGACGGGGCGGAGGGCGGCGCCGGATTTGAACGTCTCGCCGGCGGTNAAGAGGCCCATCAGCGTGATGAAGCCACCGTAGGATCCGCCGTATAGACCGATNCGGTCGGCATCCACGCCCTCCGCCTCCACTAAGTAACGGGCACCGTCCACCTGGTCGGAGAGATCCTTCCCTCCCATCCANCGGTAGATACCGGTGCGCCAGTCCCGTCCGTACCCCGCNGANCCGCGNTAGTCGACATCCAGAACCGTGTAGCCGGCGGCCGCCAGAAGGTGGTTGAACATGTACTCGCGGTAGTAGGATGAGAAATAGTTGTGGACGTTTTGCGTGTAACCCGAGCCGTGCACGAAAATGACGGCCGCGCCATTGGCNTGAGCGCCCATCTCGGCGGGNCGGTAGATGCGCGCGGGCACCATGGTCCCATCCTCNGCCTCGAACCGCACGATCTCAGGCTTCTTCCAGTCGAAGGAGGCCCACGCCTCTGTGGGCGAGGTCGTGACGCGCTCCATCTCGGTGGGTCGGCCGGTCTCGGCCAGGAATAGCTCGCCGGGCCGGTTGGCCACGTCGTGGATGAAAGCGAAACGGTCCCCATCGGGCGAAAGAGTNGCTCGGAAGCGACCATCACCTTCGGTGATCGCCTCGCTGTCACCGTCGAAGCCCATCCATGANACGTGCTGGTTGAAGGGTGATCCTTCGTTNGTGGTGAGCAGAAAGCGGGAGCGGTCTTCGGGCATGGTGATACCCAGGACCTCCCACTCNCCGCTNGTGAGGGCCTCCCTGTTCGAGCCGTCGGAGTTCACGACGTAGAGGTGNGCGTAGCCCGTCGCCTCGCTCACGAAGTAGACGCGGTCCTCGTCCGGTATCCACCCCACACACGAGAAACACGGCCCGGCCACCCACGCCTCGTCGTGGAGGTGGTCCAGGAGCGTGCGCTCGCCCGTGGCGGCGTCCACCGACCAGAGCCAGCGATCCTTGTCGTCGAACGAGACGGCGAACACNAACGCCTTGGTGCCGGCGTCGTTCCAGCCGGCGTTGGATACCCGGATCTGGCCCTCGNCCTCGTAGCCCTCCGGCTTCACGTCCAGCCACGTGACCTCGCCCGATGCGGTCGTGATGATCCCCGCTCGACCCCCGTTCTGGGCGTCGCCCACTTTCGTACGGACGTTCAGGTCCTCGGTGTACCCCGACTCCGTCACCCAGTCGGGTACGATGGTCCTCTGTGCACCCTGAGCGGGCTTGGAGNCCCGGATGAGCACATAATTGCCGTCCCTGGTGGGNCGCAGGCTCTGGAGGCGCTCTCTCGCCTCCAGATGAACGGTCTTGGGCTCGAGGGCTTCACGAGCCTCCCGGCGGGCGTCGGCTTCCTTCTCGCGCTCCGCCTGCCGGCTGATGTGCTCGAAGAGCTCCAGCTGCTGCGTCTCCAGGAAACCTCTNTGACCCTCCGCCTCCTTCTCCTCATCGGGGGCNGGGCTGGTGCTGACCCGGGTGATCTGTTCCANCTCTCCNGACTCAAGAGTCAGNCGGTAGACGTTACCCCCGCGCTGGAAGAGCACGCTCTCTCCGTCTTCGGAGAAGAGGGCCGAGCCCTCCCCGTCTTGCGTATGGGTGAGCCGCCGGGTTGTCATCGCACGGCGGTCCACCAGATAGATGTCGCCNCGNACGGTGGAAACGCGCCAGCGGCGATCCTGTGAGAGGTCCCCTCCCGCAATGAGCACGGCCGCCTCGTANNCCACGTCGTCGTCCAGCTTCTCGGGCGCACCGCCGTCCGNGGGAACGCGATACAGTGAGCTCTGCTCGTCCCAATCCAGCCCTCCGGGGCGCCAACGGAAGTAGAGCCACGCCGAGTCGTCGGTCCACCTTATCTGACCCGGCGCCTGACCGAGCAACTCGGGGCCTCGCATGATGTTGCGGACGGACAGCTCGAAGTCCTGGCCGCGGGCCACATCGGGCACGTAAGCNGCGCTGCTCTGGCCAGTGACGGGAGCGGGTGCTCCCATGGTGAGCAGGACGAGCCCAAAGAGCGCTACCAGCTTGAATCGACGCATCATCATTTCCTCGCACGGGTCTGTCCGTTTCTAGGGGGGAAGAAGTTAGCCGCCNGCAGGAGACCCGAAAGTGCGCGTTGGTCGCGGGCGAGCAGGCCNGGGGTGTGNCTCACCGCCATCTCCNGGTGCTAAAGACCGGTGCCCTTGGCAAACCGGNGTTNCCCCGTATNAGATGATATACAGTAAGACGCACGGCCCACTCGACTTTTCTTGCGGTCCCTGTCGGCTAACGGCAACTTGGGCGAACTATGGCGACTCCAACTGAAGATCCGATAGAGCGCTTCGTCCGGAGGAGTTCACGAACGAGGCGCTCCGCTTGGATGCGGAAGAGAACGTGAATCGTCTGCTGGAGGGCTGATCATGAACACTGCTCGGGTCTTCTCCGTCGGGTTAGTCGTGTTACTCGTTCTCGTGGTTTTGATCAGATCCCCGTCCGACCCGTCTCGGTCCATAAGTGCCGCCGAGGGAGAAGCGACCGAAGGGCCAGCCGGCACTCCCCCGGAGACTGTTGAGCCACCGGTGGAGCCATTCGTGCGCACCGGCTGTTTTCGGAACGGGAGTAGCCGCGCCGAGGTACGCGCCGTCATGGGACCTGCAGACACCGTCGACCGTGGGGCTTGGGTGTATGGAGAGTCCTGGGTGACTTTCGGGTATGGCGTAGTCCTGGACTTTTCGAACGAAGGCGGCGACCTGAGATTGTGCGAACCAACAAGGGCCGTCAATCCGTGATTACATGGCCCGACAGCCTAGCTACCACTCCAGGCTTCACCAGGAGGTGATCTGATGCGAGGAACAGGACGAGTGAGATCCAACCGCCCCATGCGTGTCCTACTCTCAGTCACGACGATTCTTCTCGCGACAGTCGCGCTCGCGTGCGAGCAGCCCGAGGAGCAGTCCGAGACGAGGCGCTACCTGTACCTCAGCACGCCCGACGCGGCCCAGGTGGAGGGGCAAGCTGAAGGCGCCGGCATTCTGATCTTCGATATCGACGACGGCCACAAGCTCGTGCGTCGGATCGATATCCCCGTCTTCGAGGAAGGCCTCCGAGGTTTTACCGCGAACGCGACGACCCACAGTGCATACTTCTCCACCCAGAATCCCCGTATCGGAGCCTTCGATCTAGAAACCGACCAGATCACTTGGGAACAGACCTATGAGGTGGGCAGCGATCGATCTTCGATCACCGTGGATGGCAAGAAGATCTACGTTCCCACCGGATGGTGGGTTTCCGGGGAGGACAGCGGTGTTCTGGTTCTCGACGCGGAGGACGGCGAGCTCATCAAACATGTCCGCGTGGGCAGTCAAGCACACAATAGCCTGGTGAGCGTCGACGGCCGGTTTCTCTATCTCGGGACAACCAGGGCGCTGACGATGTTTGATACGGAGAACGAAAACATCATTCACCACATCACGCCCGTGGGGGAGTCCGGCGGACAAGGGGTCTTCCCTTTCACCGTGGACGCCGCCAACCGCTACGCCTACGTGTCGCTCGGCAACAACGTCGGCTTCGAGGTGATCGACCTCGAGCAGGGGGAGATCATACATCGCGTGCTCGTGGACGGGGAACCGATCCTCCATCGTACGCACGGAGCGGCTCTCACCCCCGATGAGTCAGAACTGTGGATCAGCGACCAGGAGGGCCGGAAACTGTTCATTTTCGACAACACGCAGATGCCTCCGGTGCAAACGGGCGAGGTCGACTTGTCCCAGGGCGGCCATGGGTGGGTGACGTTCAGCCTGGATGGCCGTTACGTATGGACCCATACACCCGACGTCTTCGACGCTGAAACCAAAGAGCTCGTCGCTACCTTGAGGGACGAGAACGGCAACCCGGTGAGCGGCTCGAAGTTCATCGAGGTTCATTTCCGCGACGGTAAAGTCGTGGCCGTGGGCAACGAGTTCGGGCTCGGGCGTTCAACAGAGTAGCTCGTCAGATTAGGTGCCGACACCAATGATCCATGCGCGTGTGAATGGAGTCATGCTCACCCTCGTGTTGGGGGGCGCACTCGCCGTGTCGGCCAGGGGTGGCCCGGCCCAGGACCAAGAGGTCTCGCTCGCCGGGGCCATCGACTTTCATGTACACTCCGGCCCGGACTCCCGCCCACGATCTGTGAACGATCTGGAAGTCGCCCGCATGACCCAGCGCGCGGGCATGCGCGGCATCGTGCTCAAGAACCACTTCACGATGACCGCCGATCGAGCGGCGCTCGCGATGGGGCAGGTCGAGGGTATCGAGATCTTCGGTGGGGTCGTCTTGAACCGGGCCGTCGGGGGTATCAACCCAGAAGCGGTCCGGCAGATGGTGCAGTTCGCCGGCGGGCTGGGGAAGGTCGTCTGGCTGCCGACCTTCGACGCGGAGTATTACGTCACCGCGCAGGGCGGGTCAGACCCGTTCGTGTCGGTGATGCGCGACGGGAAGCCGGTCCCCGAGCTCGCGGAGATTTTCACACTCGTGGCCGAGAACGACCTCGTGCTCGCCATGGGACACTCGTCCCCTGAGGAAGTATTGATCCTCATCGACGAGGCGCGCCGACACGGTGTCGAGCAGATCCTCGTGACTCACGTCTTCTCACAACGACCCTCTCGCGTGCAAGTGCAGCAAATGGCGGACGCATCAGCGCTTCTCGAGATCGACTGGTACGCCGTGCATCTCGGCAATCAGACCATAGACTTCTATGTCTCGGCGATCCGGGAGATCGGCGCCGAACATTTCGTGATGTCATCCGATCTCGGACAGGCAACCAGCCCGTCGCATGTGGAGGGCCTGCGCAGCTACATCACCGCGTTTCGCAACGCTGGGCTGACTGACGACCAGATCGACCTAATGCTGCGGCGTAACCCCGCGCGGCTGCTGGGTCTGGAGCCCTAGAGGCTCTCTTTTTCTTGCGGTCACTATCACCAATTGGCATTTTGGCCGCACGGAGTCCGTCGCCGTGGACGCGACGGACTTCGACACGTCCACGGAAGAAGGCCATATCATTCCGTTGATCGACGTGACGTGAGAGACGCTGGATTGGTTCGACCGGTACCTCGGGGAGGTGCATCGGTAGCGCGCTCGTCGAGGAGTCGAGCAGCGGATGGAGAATTGATCGAGACGGGCACATGAAGCACATCCTGTTCCTTTGTGTCGCGAATTCCGCCCGCAGCCAAATGGCCGAAGGCCTGGCTCGGAAGATCCTAGGCGGGCAGGCCGAAGCCTCGAGCGCCGGCTCGGAGCCCGCGTCCGTAAATCCTCATGCGATAGAGGCCATGGCTAAGATCGGTATCGACATCACCGGCCAATCCTCGAAGTCAGTGGATACCATCGATCTATCCAGCCTCGACCTGGTGGTGACCCTCTGCGCGGAGGAGGTTTGCCCGGTCCTGCCGGGGCATGCCAGGCTGCTGCACTGGCCGATAGCCGATCCTGCCGCAGAAGATCCCGCCACAGAAGACCATGGCGTAGAAGACGCTGCAGCACAAAACGCGGTGGAGGACCCTGCCGAACGCCTGGCCCGGTTTCGCCTTGCCCGCGACCTGATCCAAGAGAAAATCGAGGCTCTGGCGGAAGGCCTCTAAGAGCTCGAAATTGCCTCTATGAGCCGCCATTTCCTCGTTTTCGTAGCCGTACTGTGCTTCCCCCATCCTTCCTCGGCGCAACCGGCCTCGGACCAACGGGCGAACGAACGCCTGCAGGAGTCCGCGTTCGGGCGCATGCCAGATGGAACGGCTGTGCAACAGTTCACACTACGCAACAACAGTGGGATGACCGCAAAGATCATTTCATACGGAGCGATCGTGACGGAAATCCAGGCTCCGGACCGAGACGGGAACACCATCAACGTGGTCCGCGGTTCCGATAGACTGGAACCCTACCTGAGGGGTTTTCCTGCCGCGGCAGTCATCGGACGCGTGGCAAACCGAATCGCCAACGCACGGTTCTCGATCGACGACGTCGAGTATCGCGTTACGGTCAACAATCGCGGCAAGCACCACATTCATGGCGGTGACAGGGGATTCGCGAGGGTAGTCTGGGATGCCGTAGCGCTCCCGCTCACCGAGAACGAGGCGGGAGTAAGACTGACGTATCTGAGCGTCGACGGCGAGGACGGGTATCCTGGCAACGTGACGGCCACGGTGACCTACACACTCACTGATGACAACGAGTTGCGGCTCGATTACTCGGCGACCACCGACAGACCGACCATCATCAGCATGACCAACCACGCCTACTTCGACCTGGGGGGCAACGGTGACTGGTCAACGCACGAGCTGTGGTTGAACGCCGACCGCTATACGCTGGCCGATGACGAGCTGATTCCGACCGGCGAGATCGTGTCGGTGACGGGCACACCTCTGGATTTCACTACCCCGGAATTCATCGGCGCGCGTGTCGATCAGATTCGCGAGCCCGTCGAGGGCTTCTACGACCACAACTTCGTCATCAACAGCGGTGGCGGAGCGGTCGTTCTCGTGGCGCGCGTGCGCGAGCTCACCAGCGGGCGCGTCATGGAGGTGCGAACGGATCGGCCCGCCGTGCAGCTCTACACCGGCAACCCGGTCGGTTTCTGTCTGGAAACCCAGATTCACCCCGACGCAATCAACCACGAGAACTTTCCGTCGCCGATCGTTCGGCCGGGCACACCATTTGAGAGCACGACCATCTTTACGTTCTCGACCGAGTAGACCCCGGCGAGGCGAGATGGTACCGCGCCTTCAGGGATCGATATATCTCACGTAGCGCTTCACCGCCCTCGGTCCGACCGCGGCGCTGTAGATGATGCCTTCCGCGTCCGCGACCACACCCTCACCGCCGCTGCTGCCTGAGATGGGTCCGTTGTTCGCGTCGGCCGGGTCGGGGATGAAGGCCCACACCTCGCCAGGCCGGGAGGGCTAGACTGGCACGAACGCGAGAAACCGGCGCGGATTGTCGCGCTGGATCGCCCCCAGTACATCCTCCTCGATACCGGCTTCACGCAGCAGCGGTGCAAACACCGTAAGCGAATTGCCGTAACCCGGACGCCTTTCAGAGCGACGGCCCGTGTAGTCGGACGAGATCAGCAGCTTGTCCGCGTGCCCCGCCTCCAGAAACGCCATGATCGTCACAACCTTCTGCGGGTCCGGGACCCGCCCTCCGGTCACCCGGTCGAAGCCGACGAAGGCGCCACGCTCGGCGATCTCGATCAGCACGCTCGCCGATGGGTCGTCGAGGCAGCACGCGTGCCCGATCGCGATGTTCTCTGGGCTGACTCCCACCGATTCGAGAAGATCCAGCTGCGTGAGACCTGCGTCCGGTCGCACGTTCTCGCCGGTGCCGTAGGCGTTGTGCGTGAAGATGGGGAGACCAGTGGCGACGTGTGCCTTACCGACGGCGCGAAACACCTTCTGCTCGAGGGCGGTCATCTCGGCGGCATTCGAGTTCTGTCCGATCTCGCCGTACGCGCCCAGCCGAAACATTGCTGCATCGGTTACCAGGCCTCTGGCGAGCCGATCCTCGGTCCTCCTCTCAACCCAGTCCGGATAGACCCGCCCCATGTAGTGTCCGGTGCACGCCACGATGTGCACGTCTGTCTCGAGAGCGATCCGCCGCAGGGCCTCTATATCCCGTCCCAGTTCCGGATGCCCACCATCGACGATGCAGCCGACCCCTTCCGTGGCGGCGATCCGGACCTCCTCGATGATGTTGTCGACGTCGTCGGTCGCCGATGGGGAGTCGGGCGACATTCGGATCGACAAATGCTCATGGAACAGCGTCGTGCCCTGGATGGCATCGGGACTGCGGTCGCCCCGCAGGGTCCGGATGACCGCGTTCGGTGGAACTCCAGTCAACGTGGGGGCTGCTTGAGCCAACTCCGGAGCTGCCTGGTCGCCACCACAGCCAGCTACCATCCCGAGCCCGGCGGCACCGCCGAGCATCTGGATCACCTCACGGCGGGTGAACCGAGAGGAGTGATCGTGTCCATCCATTCCTGCATCTCCAAACTTGCAGTTCAGCTACTACCGATTTTGCTCAGCCTGCCTGTCCTGGTAGCGGGCGCCGCTCAAGACGTTCGAGAGCGCGTAGTTACCCTCATGACATGCATATTCGTAGAGGAGGGCATCGAGCTTCTTGAACGGAATCTCGCCGCCCCACTGCTGAGTATACGATGTCGGGTCGTCGATCGTGAACTCGTACAATATCGTCTCCTCATCGACCCTGGTGAACCGCTCGATCACCTTCAGATCGTCCGAGGGAAGACCTTGAAAGGTCTGCAGCGGATGAAAGTTCGTCGTCTCGACAACGAGCACATCACCCTCCCAACGACCCCAAGAGTCACCCAACCACGGCCTGACGTGATCGGGCAGCGGATCGGGTGTGCCCATCTGGATGATCCGAGTGTCGTGGATCACCTCAGGATGGATCATCACGTAGTCCGCCGTCTGCACGATCGTGTAGTTGTTGTTATAGGCGTTTTGGGGAATCATGGGCGGGCCGGCGTTCCCAGCGAACAGAAGGCAGCGCTCGATCAGTGATCGATTCTCCGGGTTGTCGAACTGGTCGAACTGGCTGAGACTCTCTCTGCGCTCCCGAAGCCGCTCCTGTGCCTCGGACGTGCGGGGTGGCCTGCGGCCATTCGACGGATTCGTGATCAGCGAGGCCCTGTACTCTCCGTTGACGACCGCCACCCGCATACCCTGCTCGAAATAGACGCTGTTGTAGCTACCGATATTGCCGCCTGCTTCCGGTGCCGAGCGATCCGGGTCGCTCGGCTGTGCGCCCCTGACGACGGCATTAACCGCCCGCCCCTCACGCTGGGCGACCTCCTCGGCAGTGAAGACCGGGCCCTGGTTCTGTGCACGTTGGAACGGCGTGATCGTCACGTTGGTCCAGTTTCCCTGGAGGTCCGGATGACCATCAGGGGTCCGGGGCATCACCCATTGTTGAGCCGCAGCTGGAGAGAGAAGCGCTGCCGTCACGGTCGCGAGGCATAGCCCCAGAAGCGAAGTCGAAGATCGCATGCTCATCTGCCGTCCTCCTAGCCAAGGGATTCCTNAACAGATGTAAGTATATGAGCCTNTCCACGANAGACCNTGGCCAAGACAACCGTCTTGGATTTCTCNTTGCTCAGNGGGANCCCCGAGGGNTANCGTGAAAACTGCACGTGATAGTGGCGGCGGCATGCCATTTCCGGCAGCACTCGAGGAGGCCGTAACCTGTTGACCCCGAGCGGTATTCCGGACGGCGATTTCGAAAAAACTCTACTTGCGCGGCGAATCGGCGAAGTCTACTGGCTCCGCGTCCGAGACACTGGCCTCGGTCAAGAACAGGCCGCTGCCATCCGCGGCGAACTCGACAGCAAAATCGCCCAGTGCGTGAACCACTTCCAGCGCACGGCTCCTGACGAAGTAGTCCAGCTGGAAAAAGCGCTCCGACACTACGATCGCCTCAGAGAGGCGGCCGGCATCGATCGCAGGCTGCTGGAGGAACCCTCCAGGCTCCTGCCCGGAATCTTGGGGCACGTACAGGCAGTGGCCGAAGCGGTCCTGGGTGCGATTCCGGCGCTTCTCGGCTTCCTCACAGGTTTCATCCCGTACTACGCGACCCGAGCTGTCGTAGGTAGAAGCTCGACGTCCGCAGACGGGGGACCCGAACTCACCTTGAAGCAGTGGTTCGTGGGAGCGTTGGTGTTTTCGGCCTTCTACGGAGGGCTGGTCGGGCTGGTGGCCTGGTTGCAGTACTCCACAGCGGCAAGCGTGGCTCTCGCGGTGCTTCTGATCACCACTGGACCCTTCACCCTCGCCTACGCCCGGCGCATGCGGACGATCGTCGCCCACCTCGGGGACCGCACGGCATCCTGGTTCAAGCTCGAGGCGGTCGCTCGGGTACGAGAAGCTCAGGACGAGCTGGTTGGAAGACTCGACGTTCTACGCAACCGCTACCGTGAGGAGGTGCATGGATGGGACCCACTGCCGGCACACTTCAAGCGGCGAAGCACTTGGGCCGCCCTGGCCCGTGTGTCCGCGATCGGGGTCGCGACGACCGGTGCGGTGATGTTCATCATGGCGTACATGGACCGGCCCGTGCAGGGGCTCCCCCTCGGCACCTCCCCTTGGGAGGCGATCCGGGCCTCCGATCCCGTCGGGGCGCAACGAGATCTACTTCGCGACGCCGAAGGTGTGCTTCAGGCTGCTCGGCAACTGGATCTCATGCAGGCCGGCATGGCCGACCTGAGGGCGGATTTCTTACGGGGAGAGCGCAACTTCCTGACCCAACAGGATCACGACGAGACCCGTGCCCTCCTGGTCGCCTACCTCGACATACGCTCCGCCCTGCTAAAGACCATTTGGCTCTATCGCGGCGACTACACCGGCGTCGAGATCCCGGCGGACGACCCCCTCGAGGCACGGGCGTTCCTCACGGCCTACACCGCCGCCGTGATCCTGGTCGAGAAGGCGTGGTTGATCTTCGACACGTTTAATGACGATCCCACGACTCGCGAACAATTGGACAGGGCGGATCTGACATGGGGTATTCCGGCCGGCACGTTCAGCATGCTCGAAAGCAGCCTCTCGAACCGGTCTGTCATGGCGGAGCTGCAGGTGGCAGTGCACCGCTTCGACGCCATCAGGGCGGCAGCCGGTTTTCCCGAGGAAGCTCCCTGGGGCGACCTCGCGGCCCGGGCTGCACTTTCTCGGCCCGCGGTGGACGCGACTCTCGACGAAATCGGGATGCGTAACCTCAGGCGCACGTTCCGGCAGATGGCCAGACAGATCCGTGATCCGGTCGACGAGCTCACACCGGTCATCTCGCTGGCCGTCAGCAGGTTCCGCTTCAGGGAGCGTCCCCCTCATCAGGGACTCATCAGCTCGGCGCAAGTCGACGACCTGAGGGCGGTATTGAGGCCTGGCGACATCCTTATCGAACGTCGTAACTGGTTCATAAGCAACACTTTAATGCCTGGCTTCTGGCCGCACGCTGCACTCTATCTCGGCTCCTACGAGGAGCTCTTGGAGCTTGGTGTGACGGCGGATCCCGGCACAATATCGGCGTTCCAGGGACAGAACGAGCGGGGACACCAATTCGCGGTTGTGGAAGCCATCGGCGAGGGCGTCATCTACACCAGCCTGGAGCAGTCGGTGGGTGAGGCGGATGCCGTCGCCGTGTTGCGGCCCCTCCTGTCGGACGAGGAATTGCGGGACGCGCTCAGCCGGGCGCTCAGCCACTGGGGCAAGGAGTACGACTTCGACTTCGACTTCACAACCACCGACAGGCTCGTCTGCACGGAGCTTATTTTCCGGACTTACGACGGCATCCTGGAAATCCCGCCGATGGACACGATCATGGGGAAGCCGCGCATCGCGGCGGGCGACTTCGTCCGGATGTGGGCCGACGGTCGCGCTTCGGGAACGCCGCAACTGGAGCTCGTTCGCTTCCTCAATTTCGACGAACCGGCCGGGACCTCCGTCGAGGCGGACGCCGAAACGCTCGTCGCGACACTCGACCGTTCGCGCTTCACGTTGCTGAACTTGAACTAGCACGCTACTCAAAAGGGGCCCTTGGTTCAGGCTGCTCCTCTCTCGGTAGGGCCGGTTTCGGCGTTGTTAGCGTCGGTTTTGGTCGGCCTGGCTCTCTTCAAAACGTGCGCCGGTCAGCATGGCGGCCATAGAGTAGTTGCCCTCGTGACAGGCGAACTCGTAGAGGTAGTCGTGGAACTTCGCGAA
>PCCM01000031.1 GCA_002731735.1 Gemmatimonadota bacterium
AAGAATTCTTCGCCGTAATCCGCCAGTTTGCGCGCACCGATGCCAGAGATCGCGCCCAATGCCTCTAAGCTCTGGGGCTTCTGCTCGACCATTTCAGCCAGGGTGTGCATCACCGACTCCCTCGCGCGGTACCCGTGGCTCTCATTCTCCAGCATGATCAGGCGGGCGGTGGCCCCGTGCCCCTCAAGGGCAGCGAACATCCGTTCGGACTGGATAGGGAACGTACCCGAGTTGTTGTCGACCAAACCGTGGATCATCAGCATGGGCTCGTTCACTTGGTCGGCAGCCATGAAGGGCGACATGTTGAAGTAGACTTCGGGCGCCTCCCAGTAGGTCCTGCGCTCGTTCTGGAAACCGAAGGGCGTCAGGGTGCGGTTGTAGGCTCCACTGCGGGCGATTCCGGCTCGGAACGCGTCGGAGTGGGCCAGGATGTTGGCCGTCATGAAGGCCCCGTAGCTGTGCCCGCCGATCCCGATGCGGTCGCGGTCTCCCACGCCCAGATCCACCAACTTGTCCACCGCGGCCTGTCCCGACGCCACCAGCTGCTCCACGTAGGTGTCGTTGGCCAGATTTCCACCGACGATGGGCATGGTGGCGGCATCGAACACGGCGTATCCCTGGGTCAGGAAGAACAGGTGGGAATAACCGCCGATGCGGGTGAACTGATTGGGATTACCACGCACTTGGCCGGCCACATCAGCGTTGGAATACTCCCGGGGGTAGGCCCACACCACCACGGGAAGTCGTTGGCCTTCCACGTAACCGGGGGGGAGTAAGAGTGTGGCGGACAGCTGAACACCATCGTCGCGCTCGTAGGTGACGAACTGCTTCTGGATTCCCGAGAGTTGGGGATGGGGATCTGGGAAGTCGGTCAAAGCCGTGCGCTGGCCACTCTCCAGGTCCCGAACGTAAAAATTGGGTGGCTCAGCCCTGGTCTCGTAGCGGGTCAGGATACGATTGGCGTCGTCGTCCAGTACGGCGACCATCGTCTCGTAGCTGTCGGTTCCGGCTCTCCAGAGCCTCTCCGACTCCCCGGTCTCGAGGTTGAAACGGTCCAGGAAGGGCCGGTCCCCCTGATCGGACGCTCCGGCCCCGGTCAGGAAAATCCAATCACCATCTTGGTGTACGAAGCGGTGCCCGTCGTCGTTCAGCATCGTGAGTGGAGTTCCCGGATCGCCGTAGCGATCTTCGGAGTTCCTCTCCCAGAGCAGTTCTTTGGCATCGGGGTCGTCCATGGGCACCCGCCAGAGCCGGCGGGTCCGAGTCGGCTGATCGAACTCAGACAGAAAGCCGGTCCCACTCTCGGATATCGAAAGGCCTGCGTAGCGGAACTCTGTGTGGAGCACTTCTTGAGGACTCGCCGCCAACTCGAGTCGCATGAGTCGGTCGCGATACGCGACATCAGCATTGGGATCGCCCCCGTCCAGCGCTTCGAGGTAGGTGAGCGTGTGATCCCTGCCAGTCATCCATCCGATGTTCCTCGGTCCGACCGGGACNCCNCCGACGATGGTGGCCTCCTGTAGCGGCTTGCCGGGNAGNTCCCGAACCAGATCCCCNTCCGCAGCGACGACGGAGATCTCCTCCGCGAANCGGCCATCAGGAACCAGGTAGGAGTAGGGCTTTACCCGCTCCCGGACCAAGAAGTAGTCCCCACTGGGTGANGGCGAGAAGGAAGCGTAGANCCCNCGACTCGCCAGTTGCGTCGTCCTTCCTGATCCGACGTCGATGAGCGTCGGAATCGAGGTCATGTAGTAGTCGTACAGCACGACGTCGAAGGGTGTCTTGAGGAGATCCTGATAGGTCCGGATGGCTCCGACCCTGCCGGATGTCTCCTGGATGATGGGTCCAGAGGGCACCATCGGTTTCTCCGGCGNGCGCCCCCTGCGGGGGTCCACCAGATGGCAGAGCAACTGCTGCGAATCNCGCATCCAGCTGCAGGCGCCTCCCCGGGCAGCGTTCAGNTGAACGCGGCTGATNTGCCGNGCCGTCGNGGTCTCCAGGTCGCCCAGCCAGAGNTCGATCCCCTCGGATGTGGCCCGAGTCATGAAGAACTTCTGACCGTCGGGCGAAATCGACGCTCCGCCCCAACCGNCCTCGTGGGGCAACTCGACCCTTCTTTCGGAGCCGTCCTCCACNCTCATGACGGAGTAGCCGGTCGTGAGGCTNGGGTTGAACGGACCGTTGGTAGCTGGATTGATGCGCCGCCCCCCGATGCGCAGCATCGGTTGGGACATATCCGCCAGGGAGGGCATGTTGCGCCGGTGACTCAAGATCAACCACTCGCCATCCGCGCTCACATTCACGCCGGGTGCTTGGGGCGCGTCGAGAATGTCGACGATCTCCTGGGGCGGGAGCCGATATCCGTCTTGGGCGGTGAGCGCGNGGGCAGTAGCTGCCCCTACAGCGATCGACGCCAGGGCGCAAACCAGCGGCGGGCGATGGAAAACCATGGATCAACTCCGGCGGTCACATGTGCGTGGAGGCNNGATTGGGCGGCCATACCTTCCGATGACCCTCAACCTGAGCCGGGCCCGCGGTTGGAGCAATGTTGCGGCGGCAAGTCGGCTAGACGCCCCGCGGGGGTCCGGCTAGCTTTTCCTCTCGGGCGGCCCGATGAACGAGCCGGGTCNAGCTTCGGATAGCCCCAAGGAGGATCAAACATGCGACAGATTCGAACTCTCTCACTTGCTCTGGGCTTTCTCGCCNTCGTTGCTATCCCTGCCTCTGGCCAGGACGTNACCGGTACCTGGGTCCTGTCCGTGGACCTGGGGGCTGCAGGAGGAGGTGACGCGACGTTTGTCTTCGTCCAGGAGGGCGCGGAGATCAAAGGGACGTACACGGGACAAACTGGTGACGGCGTCGAGGTGACNGGAACTGTGGAGGATGGGGTGATCAAGTTCAGTTTCGTTAGTGACCTGGCCGGANCTGTCAGCTACGAAGGNGCCATCGAGGAGGGCGTCTTCAAGGGCACGTGCATCTACGGTGATCTGGGCGAGGGCANTTTCGAGGGNANNAAGAGTAGCTAGGCGAAGGGATGCCCCGCGGGTGCGGCAACCCATGATTTGAAGGGTTGAACACCCGCGAGGCCTNCCCCCGGACGNCTCGGTTGGCGGAAACGGCGTCAGTCCGGAGATGCCCAGAGGCATGTTCGGCTCTTGGCNTCCAACTTGTCCGGATCCACGATGTGATATAGGTCGCCCGCAACGTCCNGAATCAGTATCCCGCCACCTGGGACCCCGACGGCTCGGCGACTTCTATATCGTCACGCACTGGTTCGAGGAATTGAAGGAACTGGTGAGGAACCGTCNCTCATCTCTTGCCATCCACTCGTCCGGTCGTCATATCCGTGCATCGGCGCACCGNGATCCAAAAGGGATTCCAATCATGAAAATTATCANCAACGTCGCTCCATTTATCTGCNNGATCTTCACNTCACTGCTCCTGCTTCCAGGGTTGGTCAGCGCCCAGGGGGTGGTGGAGTCGGATACTCATCGCTTCACGGAAATCGTCCCGGACGTTTACCACGTCACGGGAACCGGAAGCGTGTACACGATGAGCAACGCCTTAGTGCTGGTCGGAGAGTCCGATGTGCTGGTGGTGGATTCCCACGTGACTCCGGCTGCTTCCGAAGCTCTGCTGGCTTCGCTGGAGGTCGTCAGCGACCAGCCTGTGCGCTACCTGGTCAATAGTCATTACCACTTCGATCACGCCCACGGTAATCAGTCCTTTCCCGAAGGCGTGGACATCATTGGCCATACCTTCACTCGAGCCAAGTTGAGCGGCGCGATCGGCGATGTCCTGGAGGAAACCACGTTCAGGAGTTTTTCGGACGGCGTACCCAATACGGTCGCCAACCTCGAGCGACAGGTCGCGGCAGAGACCGATCCAGCTCGCAAGGCGGTGCTGGAAGAGCGCTACCGGGTGCAGCGTGATTACATGATGTCCATCAGGGAAGTCGTCCCTACACCGCCCAATATCACGCTGGAAACCGAAATGACGCTGTATCAGGACCTCGCGTCGGGAAGCCGCGAAGTGCGGCTGCTACACCTGGGCAGAGCTCACACCGGCGGAGACATAGTGATATTCCTTCCGGAGGAGCGGCTGGTGTTTACCGGTGACATGATGTTACCCGGGCTCTCCTACATGGGCGACGGCCATGTCGACGAGTGGCCGGCCACCTTGGAAGCCCTCAAGTCGCTCGATTTCGACGTTCTGTTGCCGGGTCACGGGCCGCCGGTGCGTAGTAAGGATGTCATTAGTAATTTTCAGGCCTACCTGACCGACCTGTGGCAGAAGACCGCTATGCTGCATCGTCGTGGGGTGAGTGCCGAGCAAGCCGCCCAGCAACTCGACATGACCAACCACGTCGACAACTACGGGCAACTTCGAGGCCCGGGTGTGGATCCCAGGGCAGTCAACAGAATGTATGAGCTATTGGATGAGCAGGCGGCCGGCCGGAACGAGTAGCGGACCGGAGAGCGTGAAGAACTAGACCCCTGTGGAGTCGGAGGGCTATTTGAGGTGCCGGTCAGAGTCCTGGATCATGCCCGATTGGAGGGTTGAAATGAATAATCGGATCGCACTACCTCTAGCACTACTTCTCGCCGTTTTCTGTGCATTCGCAGCAGACGGCATCGTCTCGACCGCGACGGCGCAGAACAGATCCTCCGACGCCGAGCAGTGGGAAGTCCCGCGGACGGTGGATGGCCATCCGGACCTTCAGGGGAACTGGACGAACGTGACGCTCACTCCGTTCCAGCGCCGCCAGGACCAGGGCCCGGTCTACACACCCGAGCAGGTCCAGGAGATCGAGCAGCCAGATGGTGATTGTCCCGCTAACCCAGGGACCGTCGCGTGCGGAAGGCCGGAGAGTACAACCGGGAGCGCAGAGGTTCGGCTCAGGGGCCAGGAATACAGCGAGGTCTATTGGGATCGGGGCTCGCGGATAGCCATCGTTAATGGCGAATACAGGACCTCTCTGATCACCAATCCAGCGAACGGGCGCCGTCCGCCCCTCACGACCGAGGGCCAGCGCCGCCTCCAGGAGAACCGGGAAATTCGGGGCCAATTCAACCAATACGACCACCCCGAGCTTCGACCGCTCGCAGAGCGCTGTATCGTTTCGTTCGGTTCCAGCGCCGGGCCTCCGATGATCCCCAACACGGCCTACAACAACAACTACACCATCGTACAGACCGCCGACTACGTGGCGATCAAGGCGGAGATGGTCCATGACGTGCGGATCATCCGGCTCGGTGAGCCCAACCGGTTACCTGCGCACATCCGCCCGTGGTTCGGTGACTCCTGGGGTCGATGGGAAGGCGATGTACTCGTGGTCGAGACCACGAACATCAATCCTACGCAGGCGTTTCAGGGGATTACCGCCTCGGAAGAGATGAAAGTGACCGAGCGTTTCTCGCGGGTCGATGCAAACACGTTTCTCTACGAGTTCACCGTTGACGACCCGATCATGTACACGCAGCCTTGGGGGGGAGAGATCCCGTACAACAGGTTCAACGACAAGGTCTTCGAGTACGCGTGTCACGAAGGGAACTACAGCTTGTCGAGCGTACTGAGCGGCGCGCGTTATCAGGAAAGAATGCAAGCGCAGGGAGCGAGTGACTCCAGGCGTTAGTGAGTAAGCCGTAGCGTGGTGTGGATCACGCCGGAATGGAGATCGAAATGAGCAAGCGTATTTTGGTATTTTTCGCCGTTTTCTGTGCATTTGCAGCCGACGGTGTCGTCTCGACTGCGGCCGCGCAGAACAGATCCCCCAACGCTGGAGACTGGGAAGTTCCCAGGACCGCCGATGGTCATCCGGACCTTCAGGGGAACTGGACGAACGCGACGCTCACTCCGTTCACGCGTCGGCTAGACACCCCCCCGATTTACACATGGGAAGAGGTCGCCGAACTCGAGCAGACCGACGGTGATTGCCCCGCTGCCCCAGGGACGGCCGCGTGCGGAAGGGCGTCCTTCGGGCTGGCCGGCCAGGAGTACAACGAAGTCTACTGGGATCGGGGCTCGCGGGTGGCCATCATCAATGGCGAGCCCAGAGCCTCTCTCGTGACCAACCCGGTGGACGGTCGGGTGCCTTCCATGACATCCGAGGCTCAAGCGGCTAGGGCCGAGTACGTGGAGTTCAGGAGGCAATTCGCCCAGTATGACCACCCGGAGATGAGGCCACTCGCTGAGCGTTGCCTCGTGTCTTTCGGTTCCAATGCCGGTCCGCCGATGCTCCCCAACGGCGGATACAACAACAACTATACGATCGTGCAGACCGCCGACCACGTGCTGATCATGGCTGAGATGGTCCACGACGCGCGCGTCATCAAGATCGGTGATGGCCCTCGGCTGCCCCCACACGTACGCCCGTGGATGGGGGACTCCTGGGGCCACTGGGAGGGTGACGTGCTCGTGGTCGAGACCACCAACATCCATCCTCTGCAGCGGTTCCGCGGGAACTCCTCGGAAAACCTGAAGGTTATCGAGCGGTTCAGCCGGATCGACCAGGAGACGGTCCTCTACGAATTCACGATCGACGACCCGACCGTGTACACGGCGACCTGGGGGGGTGAGGTCCCGATGATGCGGTTCGACGACAAGCTCTACGAGTACGCTTGTCAGGAGGGCAACTACAGTCTGGCGGGCGTGCTGAGNGGGGCGCGTTATCAGGAGAGAATTGAGGCGCAGGGAGGGAACTGACGCNGGGAGGNAATGACGCCACCTGTTACCCGGATCGTCCNACATCCGGACGTGTAGTAACAGCCACGACGGGGTCCGAGCCTTGCTCGACCTCTCGACAAAAACTTCTGGCCCAGGGGCTNNAGGGCTTCCTGATTTTCTACTAGAGCTTCGACCACTCTGCGAGTGGGCCCCGCGATAACCGGGTGCCGCTCGAGTCTCATCACCGCTTTCCCAGGTACAAACATGCGCAAGATTTCCACCAGTATCATCGGGCTCACCATGGCCCTGACCCTTACAGTTCCGGCCACCGCGACGTCTCAGCAGCTCATAACCGCTGGAAGTGTCGGCGAGTTCGATTGGCCGAGTCCCGACGCTCAGATCTCCTACGGGGATGACCAATTTCAGTTCGGATACCTTCGCCTGCCCGAGGGCAGCGGACCGCATCCCGTCATCGTCTTCATGCACGGGGGATGTTGGTTGTCCGTGTTCGACATCAGGTACACGGGTCTCGCCGAGCAGGCGTTCGCGGACGCCGGATACGCCGTCTGGAGCCTCGAATACCGCCGAGTCGGTAACCCAGGTGGCGGCTGGCCCGGGACGTTCCTGGACGTCGCGACAGGGGCGGACCACCTCACTGAGTTGGCTCGTGAGTACCCTCTGGATCTGGATCGAGTGATCGCCATCGGTCACTCGGCCGGTGGCCAACTCGCGTTATGGCTGGCGGCCCGCGGGCGGATTCCGACGTCTAGCGAGCTGTACACGGCTGGGCCCCTACCCATCCACGGAGTTCTGGCGCTTGCTCCAGCACCGAATCTCGAGACCCTGCACAGTTCGGGCAGTTGCGGGCCCGGTGTGGACGGGCTCATGGGTGGGTCACCGAATGTACGGCCGGAGCGCTATCAGGTGGGGTCACCCATGCAGCTCATGCCTGTTGATGTGCCCCAGCGAGTGGTCGTGGGTGCTCTCGACGCCCAATTCGGTCCGAGCGGGCGGGCGTACTTCCAAGCGGCTCAAAGGGCAGGCAGTTCTCCGGTCACGCTGCGCGAGGCGCCCGAGTCTGGGCACTTCGAGATGGTTGTGCCGTACACGTCTACCTGGCCGATTACGTTGCAGGAGCTGGAGAGTCTGTCGGTTGAGATGACGCAGGCGCGAAACCGCTAGCTGGCGCCGTAGCCGTTCGCGAGCACCCTAATGGGATCGGTCTGCGTGCCTCGGTCGCCCTCCCCGGGCTGTGGCCCGAACGCGAATCCGGATACACTGCATGACCATGGCAAACGCAGACACGAAGGTGGCGCTGGTGACGGGAGGCGCTCAACGCATCGGTGCCCGGCTGTGCCAAGCCCTCCACGAAGCCGGCTATGACATCGCACTGCATTACCGGAGTTCCGGCGTTGCCGCCGAAGCCCTAGCGGCTCAGCTCAGCGTCTTGCGGCCTCGATCAGTGACGTGTTTCCAGGCAGCCCTGGGCGATCGCAGTGCTGGAGAGGAGTTGGCGGCCGGGGTGATCGACCATCTCGGTCGTGTCGACCTCTTGGTCAACAATGCTTCTACCTTCTACCCCACGCCCATCGGCAGCGTCGGTGAGGAGGACTGGGAGACCATCATCGGAAGCAACCTCAAAGGGCCCTTCTTTCTGTGCCAGGCGCTTGCTGATAGCCTCAAGCAGAGCCGGGGCAACATCATCAACATGATCGACATCCACGGTGAGAGGCCGCTTGCCGATCATTCGTTGTACAGCACGGCCAAGGCCGGACTGGCCATGCTGACCAGATCCTTAGCCCGGGAACTGGCGCCCGACGTGCGGGTGAACGGGATATCTCCGGGCGTGATCCTGTGGCCTAAGAGTGACGACCCCGAGGATGGCGAGCGGAGGGAGCGCCAGCTGAAGCGCGTACCGCTCGGGTCCGAGGGAGATCCTCAGGACATTGCGGAAGCCGTGTTGTTCTTGGCGGAGCGAGCCCCTTACGTCACCGGGCAGGTCATCGCGGTAGATGGCGGGCGCAGCCTGACTTGACCTGATCTGACTCGTATCCCTATCGAGCGGCGCGACACTCCGTCGGGTCAAGTCCGTGGACTCGAAATCCGCACGCCGTCCCAGGTGAACTCAACGGGCCGCAGCTCTTGCCCAGCCATGTCGAAATGTCGCCATAGATCGGCGTAGGTCTTCTGCGCGATCGGGTGCATCTCGGCCCTGGCGATTTCAGCCAGAGGGCCCAGGACGAACGCGTTCTCGGTGATCTCCCCCCGGGGAAGCGAGACACCGTCGACCATCCCCACCACATCGTCATAGGTCAGCAGATCCAGGTCCAGCGTTCTCGGGCTGAACCTCGGAGTGTCGCGGCGTCGCTCACACGCGTCTTCGATCTTCCGCAAGACGTTTGCCAGCGCACCGACGCTCTGAGAGGTATCGAGCCTCACCACGAGGTTGTAGAACGGGTCGCCTTCAAAGCCGACGGGTTCGCTCTCGAAGACCGAAGACGTGTGGAGCTTTCCATAGGCGGCGGACAAGGCGTCCAGGGCGGCCTTCACATTACGTTCACGATCGATGTTGCTGCCCACGCTGATGTACGCACGAGCCACTAGCCGCGCTCTCCACGGTCGTGCTCCCCACGCTCGATGACGACACCCACGTCCCGGGCTCCCGTGACCGCACCGGGTTTACTCACCCGCAAGCGCACCCAGCTCACCCCGAACTCCTCGCGGACGATGCCCGCGACTCTCTCGGCTATGCTCTCCACGAGCTGAAAGTCGGTCCCTTCCACGAAGTCGATGAGCCGCTTGGCCACCGCCTTGTAGTCGATCGTATCCGCAATGTCGTCGGTGTCAGCCGCCCCTTGGATATCGGTGGCCATCTCGAGATCGAGACTCACGGTCTGCCGCACCTCACGCTCCCAGTCGTTGACCCCGATAACGGTCTCGATCTTCAGGTCACGGATGTAGACGATGTCCATAAGGTCTCTAAGCCAGTAGGGAGGCCACGAAGGAAGTCGAGACGAGCCACGCCGTGAGCATCAACGAGAACGCGAACAACCCCAGGAACGCCTTGAGCCCGCTCGCGATCCAGCCCTGACCGTAAACGCTCCGCATCGCGATGGCCAGGTAGATGAGGTACACAATGGGTGTAGAGTTGGGCACCAAGCTGGGCAGTGGGACAAGTTGGACGATCGTCTCAACGACAAAGCGGTGGGCCCTTGGCCTCCTGTCCACACCGGGAGCAGTACCGGTCGGTGAGCGGCGACCCACAGTTGGCACAACTCAAATAACCATCCCCCCGTCCACCTGCAAAACCGCACCGGTCGTGAACGAGCTCGCCTCCGAAGCGAAGTAGATCGCCGCGCCGACCACCTCATCGACCTCACCGATGCGACCGAGCGCCTTCCGTGCGAGGTATTTCTTCGCGGCTTTTTCATCCTCCCACAGCGCCCTGGAGAGCTGTGTCCGGATCACACCTGGGCAGATACAGTTGACCCGCACGCCCGATCCGCCCATCTCGCGCGCCATCACCTTGGTGAGCATGATCAATCCCGCCTTGGTCACGGAGTAAATACCCTGATTGACCGATGCCGCTAGCCCCGCGATCGAGGAGATGTTGATGATCGATCCTCCGCCCTCCGCCGTCATTTTGACGCCCACCCGGCGAGACAGCAGGTACGGACCACGGAGATTGACGTCCATGGTCTTGTCCCACGCCCAGTCCTCGCTGTCGGCGATCGGCCCGTAGTACGGGTTCGTCCCAGCGTTGTTGACGAGCGTGTTGACCGGTCCGAACCGCTCCTCCGCGGATGCGATGAGTCGCTCGATGTCCTCAACCTTGCCGACGTGAGCCGCCACGCCCAAAACGTTGCTGGCGTGGTCCGAGAGATTCGCCAGTGCGTCGTCCACACCTTCCTGCTTGCGACCGCACAGCGTGACGGTGGCGCCTGACTTGAGGAAGCCCCGGGCGATTGCCAGGCCGATGCCTCGTGTCGCGCCGGTCACAACGGCGTTGCTGCCCTTCATGGAGAAGCGGTTATCCATCTGTACCTCTCGCTTTCTGAGTTGGTACGGGGGTCAGGACTCAGGACAGGTATATCTACGGGCGGCGAAAGGATTAAGATACTCGCGAAGGCAAAGACGTCCGCGCACCTGGATAGAGAAAAAGAGGAAGCTAACCTTGGACTTTTCGATTTCACCTGCAACCGAGACCCTCCTTGAGAAGATCCGAGGATTCATGGGCAGGGAAGTGTACCCGCTCGAGCAGGAAGCCCGCGGCAAGAAGTTTGGCGAAATGATTCCACGACTCGAGGAGACGCGTCAGAAGGTTCGCGAAGCGGGCCTTTGGGCTCCGCAGGTACCGACCGAGTATGGCGGCCTGGGGCTCGGCTTCATGGAGCACGCCCTCGTCTGCGAGCAGTTGGCCAAGACTCCCTACGGTATGTACGTGTTCAACGCCCAAGCGCCCGATGCTGGCAACATGGAGATCCTCAACGAGTTCGGGACCGAGGCTCAGAAGGAGCGCTGGCTCCGGCCGCTTTGTGCGGGAGAAATCCGCAGTTGCTTCGCGATGACCGAGCCGGAGCACGCCGGATCGAATCCGGTCTGGATGTCCACGACGGCCGTGAAGGACGGTGGAAACTACGTGATCAACGGTCACAAGTGGTTCACCTCGGCGGCCGACGGGGCGGCGTTCGCCGTCGCGATGGTGGTGACCGACCCCGACGCGCCACCGCACGGGCGCGCCAGCCAGATTATCGTGCCGACCGATACGCCGGGTTACCGTCGTGTGCGCAACATCTCTTGTATGGGGGACGAGGGGGAAGACTGGGACAGCCACTCGGAGATCACGTTCGAGGACTGCCGTGTTCCTCAGGAGAACCTGCTCGGTGGGGAGGGGAAGGGATTCGCCATCGCTCAAGCTCGTCTGGGGCCCGGACGTATCCACCACTGCATGCGCTGGATCGGGATCTCGGAGCGGTCGTTCGATCTAATGTGCCAGCGCGCCGCGACGCGCGAGACCGCACCGGGTGAGCTCCTCGGTTCGAAGCAGACCATCCAGAACTGGATCGCCGAGAGCCGCGCAGAGATCGATGCCGCTCGGTTGCTCGTGCACCACGCCGGTTGGAGGATCGACCAGGTGGGCGCCAAGGAAGCCCGCGTCGATGTGTCGCTCATCAAATTCTTCGTGGCGGGTGTGATGAGTCGGGTCGTCGATCGGGCCCTGCAGACGCACGGAGCGCTCGGCATCAGTGACGACACCGTTCTGTCGTTCTTCTACCGCGACGGGCGCGCCGCACGCATCTACGATGGGCCGGACGAGGTGCACAAGTCGGTGGTGGCACGAAGAATCCTGAAGGGATACGGGGTCGAGGCGTGACCGGTCTGTGGCGTGAACGACGCGCGGTTTGAAATAGGATGAAGAATTCTGTAACCGGTGAGGAACTGAAGGAGTTCGCCGGCAGGTCGTTGCAGCCGTCCGAGTGGATGACGATCACGCAGGAGCGGATCGACGGGTTCGCCGACGTCACTGAAGACCACCAGTTCATTCACGTCGACGAGGCCGCTGCGAAAGCCACGCCGTTGGGCTCGACCATCGCACATGGGTTCTTGACCCTGTCGCTCCTCTCCCCGCTTCGTCCTTCGGACTGGCCCGTGCTCGAGAACCAGGAGATGGTCATCAACTACGGACTGGACAAGCTGCGATTCCTGCAGCCGGTCAAGCCGGGTCAGCGCGTGCGAGTGCACACGAAGATTGTTGCCGTGCGGCGGAAGAGGCCCGGGCAATACCTGATCAAGTCGGAGAAGACCATGGAGATCGAGGGCGAGGAGAAGCCGGCGTTCGTCGCCCAGATGCTCGTGCTCCTGGTAGGCGAAGGGCGATAGGCCGGAATCCACAGGTCGGAATCCACAGGCCGGAAAGAAGCCAAAGGAGTGGTGCACCAGTATGCGACTCGAAGACAAGGTTGCCGTCGTTACTGGCGGCGCGCACGGAATCGGTCGGGCCCTGGCGAGGCGCTTCGGGGCCGAGGGTGCCCGCATGGTCGTGGTGGTGGACAAGGACCTGGAGGGCGCGCATGTAGTGGCCAATGAAATCGGTGGGGTGGCCATGGGCGCCGACGTCGCCGTGGAGGAGGACATCGCGAGGGTGACCGATGAGACCGAGCGGGAGTTCGGCCAGATCGACCTGTTCTGCTCCAACGCTGGAATCTTCTGCGAGGATCCCACGACGGCTGCGTCCACGTCGAGCGAGGTCTGGAACGAGATGTGGAGCGTTAACGTTATGGCGCACATCTACGCGGCGAAGGCCGCGCTGCCTGCGATGCTCGGTCGGGGCAAAGGATATTTCCTGAATACCTTGTCGGCAGCAGGAGTCCTCAGCCACCCGAACTCCGCGCCCTACGCGACCACGAAGCACGCGGCTCTCGGATTCGCCGAGTCGCTCGCTATCGCGCATGGAGACGAAGGTATCAAGGTGTCGGTGATCTGCCCGCAAGCGGTGCGTACGGCCATGCTCGGTGATCTCGAAGACGGCGGAGTCCAGGGAGCCGACGGAGTCCTCGAGCCGGAAGACGTCGCCCAGAGCGCCATCGAAGGGCTCAAAAAGGAACGTTTTCTAGTGCTGCCGCATCCCGAAGTGCTCGATTACATGCGCCGCAAAACGTCCGACTACGATCGATGGCTGAAAGGCATGCGGCGAATGCGGGCGCGTTTCATGACGAGTTGAGTATGGACTTCACGAATCCCACCATCACCGTGCGCGAAGGTGAGGAGATCGACGCGACCCGTGTCGATGCTTTCCTGAGGGAGAGGATCCCGGGTCTCGAAGGCGAGATGAAGGTCCTCCAGTTTCCGAACGGTGCCTCGAATCTCACGTACTTGTTGGTCTTCGGCGATCGGGAACTCGTCCTACGGCGTCCACCGCACGGCACCAAGGCGAAGTCTGCTCACGACATGTCACGGGAGTATCGCGTGTTGAGCGGCGTGAAGAAGGCGTATCCCCACGTGCCGGAGGTGCTCCTCTACACGGATGACGAGTCCATCATCGGTAGCGAGTTCTATATCACGAAGCGTGTCTTGGGCAATCTCGTCTTGCGGGAGTTCCCGCCAGAGTGGGGCTTCAGCCCCGACCACTGCCGGAAGTTCTGCCTGAGGTTTCTCGATCGCCTCATCGAGCTGCACCAAGTGGACTATCGGGCGGTAGAGCTCGAGAATCTGGGGAAACCCCAGGGTTACGCCGCGCGGCAGATCCTCGGCTGGAACAAGCGCTACGTGAACGCACGAACCGACGACGCACCCGATTGTGAAGAGGTTCGTACTTGGCTAGAGGAAAGGATCCCGTCGGAGAGCCGCGCCTGCATCATCCACGGCGACTTCCGGATCGACAATCTGCTCGTCGATCCCCACGATCCGTTCAACATCGTCGCCGTGCTCGACTGGGAGATGGCGACGCTCGGTGATCCTCTGATGGACCTGGGCAACTCCATGGCTTACTGGATCCAAGCCGACGATGGTCCGGGGTTGTTGTCCCTGCGCAAACAGCCCAGCAACGCCGCCGGGATGCTGACCCGCGATGAGATGGTCGCGTACTACGCCGAACGAACCGGCACGGAAGTCGAGGACTTCGATTTCTACCTGGTCTACGGCGTTTTCCGGCTGGTGGTAATCCTTCAGCAGATCTACTACCGGTACTATCACGGGCAGACGAAGGACGAGCGCTTCGCCGTGATGATCCACAGTGTGAGGGAGCTGGAGAAGAGGTGCTTGGCGATCATCGGGTAGGGGTGCGCGCAGACCGAGAGCGGGGCTGACCATGGTCGCCCTTGGCAACGCGTACGCAGCGCGCGGGTACGTCGCCGCATCCATCAGCTATCGCTTGGTTGGAGACGACCCGCCGACCGAGGCTTTTGCCCACGATCCCAGCAGTGCGCAGTCGGTGGCGGCCGCGGCCGCGAGAGTCGATGCCGCCAGAGCCGTGGAGTGGATGCGAGACAATGCGGCCAGCTACGGGATCGATCCCGACCGCATCGCCATGGGAGGCTACTCGGCCGGGGCCATTACTTCGATGGGCACGGCATATCGAGATGCTGGGGTGGATGGAGCGGATGTTCAGGCCGTGCTCTCGCTCTCCGGGGGTCTTTATGGATTAGAATCCATTATCGAAGCCGACGAGGCCCCGCTGATCATGATTCACGGCACGGCCGATCTGACCGTGTCCTTCAGTCTCGCCGAGGCCATCGAAGCCCAAGCTCTCTCCGTCGGCCTGATCCATGAGTTCTATCCGCTCGAAGGAGTCGGTCATGGAACCCCTTCCGTGCTGGTGAGCAAGGTCGTCGACGGCATTACCCTGGCCGACAGGATCAGGAACTTCTTTTATGTCCACCTGGGGCTGGAAGCATTGTAGGGTTAGGACTGATGGCCTACCGCTCCTCCTCCAGCACGCGGATCGCCGCCTCGATGTCGATGCCGGACTCGATCCAATCTGTAAGCTTCTCGGCAGTACCACCTCGGACGGTCTGCGCGAGATACATCGCTCTGGTCCCCTGCCGCTGGTCTGGCCCGTAGGTGATCGGTGGGCCAGTCCCCACGAAGCCGTCCAGGGACTCCAACGCCGCAATGAGGGTCTCGGTCGTCAGGTCGCGCCCGGCCCTCCGGAGTCCCTCGACCAGCGGTTCCGAGTACCGGAATCCGGCGAGCAAGAATTCTCCGGCTAGCTCGTCCGGGGCGAGCCGAGCCGCGGCTTCTCGATACTTCACCGTCAACGGATGATCCGAGTTGGCGAGCTGACCGATCGCAGCGAAGATCACACCTTCCCACGCCCCTTCGGTCAGATCGTACATCAGTTCCGAGTCGGCCAGCACCGAGCTGACCAGCCATTGCGGCTCGTAGCCGAGCCGGCCGACCGCGCCGTGGATTATGGTCGCGTGGCGCGGGGTCAGCCACGCGAGGACAGCGTCGGCTCCCGACTCGCGGAGCCGAACCGCGTGCGAGTTGAGGTCGGTGTCGGGCACTTCCACAGACACAGCCTCGACCACGCTGAGTCCGTGCTTCTCAAGCGCCAGCCGAGCACCCACGAGGCCACTCTCACCGAAGTCGTCGTTCTGGTAGATGATGGCGACCCTCGTCTTGCCGAGGTCCTCAACCGCATAGTCGACGAGCACTCCGGCCTCGTCCAAGTACGGCGTATACGCGGCAAATACGTACTTCTTCGGTGGATAGGCCCAGTGCGTCGCGCCCGTTGCGGGCGAGACCACCACCACCTCGTTCTCCGACAGGTAGTCGAGGACCGCTCGGTTGGACGCGGTGCCCACGCCGGCAGTAATGGCAAAGACCCCGTCACGCTCAACCATCTCGCGTACTGCCGCCACCGTACGGGAGGGTTGGTAGGCGTCGTCCTTGAGGATGAACTCGATTTGTCGCCCGTGGATACCCCCTTCTTCGTTTATCATGTCGAAGTAGAGTTCAGCGCCTCTGCCGACCGCGCCCCAGAGCGCTGCCGGCCCCGTCAGCGGAGACCAGGTTCCGATCACGATAGTGTCGTCGGTCACGCCCCGGACTCCCGAGTCGTCCGGCTCCGCACAACTGAGTCCAGCGAAAGTGGCAAGGAGCAACACAGCGGTCACTTCACCCAAGCGACCCCCACGGCGGCGACGACTCACACGGCTCAGGCGGCTCACATGACTCCTACGACTCCAGATCGACATCATCTCCATCTCCAGTATCGGACGTGGCGGACGCGGCCTCCTCCG
Organism: Gemmatimonadota bacterium; assembly: GCA_002731735.1. Taxonomy (GTDB): domain Bacteria; phylum Gemmatimonadota; class Gemmatimonadetes; order Longimicrobiales; family Gaopeijiaceae; genus UBA822. Next base: position 16,410 of record PCCM01000031.1, read on the forward strand.
TGGACGCAGTGGAGGCGGCCCCCATGTATAGCTCCTCCACCTCATCGTTGTCGACCAACTCGGCGGCCGTCCCGGAGACCATGAGCTCTCCGTTCTCGAGTACGACGCCGTCGTCGGCCACCTTGAGGGCCATGCGTGCGTTCTGCTCCACGAGCAAGACTGTAACTCCCTCGTCGCGGATCTGCGAGATGATGTCGAAGACCTGATGCACCAAAAGTGGGGCGAGGCCTAGAGAAGGTTCGTCTAGCAGAAGCAGCTCCGGTTCGTTCATGAGCGCGCGACCAATCGCCAACATCTGCTGTTCGCCGCCCGAGAGTGTGCCTGCGTGCTGGTCTTGCCGTTCGGTCAGAACTGGGAAGTAGTCGTGGACCCTCTCAAGTGTGCGCAGAGTGGATTGGCGGTCCCGAACGGTGTACGCGCCCACTTTCAGGTTCTCACTCACCGTGAGCTCCGGGAAGACTCGACGCCCTTCCGGAACGTACGAGATGCCGGCGCGAACGATCTTCTCCGTCGCCATCCCGTCGATCCGCTGCCCCCGGAAGGTTACGCTGCCGCGCTGCGGCTGGCCGTCGAGTACACCCATGATGGTGCCGAGCAGCGTGCTCTTGCCGGCGCCGTTGCTGCCCAGGATCACCGTGACGGTGCCTTGCACTACGGTGAGCGAGACACCAGAGAGCGCCCGGAGGGGGCCGTAATACGTCTCGACTCCGTCGAGCTTCAGGAGGGGCTCGGCGACTGGTCGGTGGCTTGCCGGACTATCCATCGCCTAGATACGCCTTGATGACTTCCGGGTGTCGACGCACTTCTTCGGGAGTGCCTTGAGCGATCGGCTTGCCGAAGTTCAGGACCAGAACGCGGTCGGCGAGACCCATCGCCAGCTGCAGGTGGTGCTCGATCAAGAGGATCGTCAGGTCCAGATCGGCCCTCAGCCGACCGAGCCGCTCGCCCAGTTCCGTACGCTCCTGGGCGTTCATTCCCGCGGAGGGCTCGTCTACGAGAAGCAGCTTCGGTTCCATGGCCAGCGCTCGTGCGAGTTCGACCCGCTTCTGAGTTCCGTATGGCAGCTCACGTACGGGTCGTTCTCGCACCCCATCGAGATCGAGGAGCTCCAGGATGTGCTGGACCCGCTCCCGGTTTTCCCCCTCGTCGCGAGCCGCCTTGGTTCGGCCATTCACCATGGCCAGTCCCTGCCACACGCCGGTCGTCATATGCTGATGGCGCCCGAGCATCAGGTTGTCGATCGTGCTCTCGTTGCCGAACAGCTCGATGTTCTGGAATGTCCGGGCGATACCGCGCCGCGCGATGTGGTGGCAACTCCACCCGGAGATCCGCTCGCCTTCGAAGTGTACCTCACCCGCGGTCGGCCGGTGGATCCCGTTGATGCAGTTGAAGGCGGTCGACTTCCCCGAGCCGTTGGGCCCGATCACCGAGAAGATGGTCGCGCGCTCGACCTCGAAGGAGACATTGTCGAGCGCAGTCAGCCCACCAAAACGCATCGTGAGTCCTTCCACCGCGAAGAAGGCCATCTAGACCTTCCTCTTGTAGTGGTGTGCGAAGAGTCCGGACGGCCTGAACCAGAGCACGAGG
>PCCM01000032.1 GCA_002731735.1 Gemmatimonadota bacterium
CAATGCTGTGGAGGCATAGCCCGCCGAGACCCGGCTGCCACTGGGGGTGGCTGGGGTGGCCCGTGAGTCCGGCGACCTCCCGCCAGGTCTCGCCTCCGTCGTCGGACCGGTAGACTCCGTTCCCCCAGGACGAACTCTGACGGTTGTTCTGTTCCCCGGTCCCGACGTACAGGACGTTGGGATCCGACGGAGCGATTGCCACGTCTCCGAACGTGCTGACCGCCTGGTCCGAGAAGACATTACGCCATGTCTGACCACGATTGGTGGTCTTCCAGAGTCCTCCGGACGCCGACGCCACAAAAATTGTCGACGGATCGTCGGGAAGCGCCTCGACGTCGTGCACACGCCCTCCGGCTACGGCCGGTCCGATCAGGCGGGGCTGGAACGCGGCGAGCTGCGTCTCGGTGATGCTGGCGGTCTCACCCTGAGGCACAACCTGCCCGGCGGTCGCTGCGGGGGCCGTAATAACGGCGGACGGTCCAAGGGCTGCGACGGACGCTCCGGAGGCAGAGAAAAGNCCGACCAATACGAGGANGCAACGCACGCGGACGAGCACCGCCAATTNNAGGAGNTCAGTCATCTCAATCGTCCTTCTNAATCCCTGCCGNGAGTGCTTCCCGGACGACCTCCAGNACCTCCGCGTCCATGTCGTCCGCCCCGAGCATCCACTCGAGATAGTCGGCCTCCTGAGCCGCAACCNCGGCGAGGGGCCGTCCCTTGTGTTTACCCCTCCGGAAAACCAACTCCTCTCCCTNCTTGTTGAACCANTGCNCCAAGGCGGTGCGAATCGGCAGAATCTCNTCACAGTAACCGTGGAGCGCATCCATGTCCCGAGGAAGGTCAGGATAACGCTCNATTTGNGCTNCCAANACCGCCGCAGTGGTGCGGATGTCACCGAGGGCTGTGTGCGCCTCCTGGTGTTCTCGGCCGAGGTAGAAGCGTGCGGCGGCGGAGAGGTCACGCGGCTCTTCGCGATGGAAGATTCCTTGCATGTCGATCACCCGCCGAGNGCGGTGGTCGAATTCGAGGTCGGCCCTCTTGAACTCGGCGATCAACATCGGCAGGTCGAAGCGCCGGATATTAAAACCCCCGAGGTCGCAGGGGTCCATCAAATCGAAGAGCGATTTGGCACGAGCCGCGAAGGGCGCCTCGTCCGCGACGTCCTCGTTCGAGATCCCGTGCACGGCCCTCGCCTCCGGATCGATGGGGCGGCCCGGATTGAAGCGTCTGACCCGTTCCATNACGTCGCCCTGNGGAGAAACCCTCAGGATCGCCATCTCGATGATACGATCNTNCTGGGTACTCAATCCGGTGGTCTCCAAGTCGAAGAAAACCAGGGGNCGGTCGAGNTCGATNGGTAGAAGCATCAGGACTCGGTGAGTAGAGGCACGGGCTCGANGGGTAGAGGCATNAGGNCTGGGTGGAAATGTCTGGACGGGTGCCGGAAGCTNTGCACGGCCCTATCATAGCTTCCATGAGCGAATCGAGCAGCATGCGGGCGGTNNTCATCGAGGGCCAAGGGGACGTTGGAACCGTATCGCTAAAGGAAGTGCCCAAGCCGATCCCNGGCCCCGGTGNAATCNTGGCACGCGTCTCNACCTCGGGCGTCAACCGTGCCGACCTGCTGCAACTGCGCGGTATGCACTCCGCTCCGGAGGGGTGGCCGAAGGACATCCTCGGCTTGGAGTTCTCNGGAGTTGTCGAGGCTCTAGGCCCCGACACGAAACGGTGGCAGGTCGGGGATCGGGTGATGGGTCTCCTGGGNGGAGGCGGATACGCGGAATACGTAACGACACACGGTTCGACCGTCTTGCCGGTGCCGGATGGNGTGAGCGAACANGANGCAGGCGCGATTCCGGAGGTGTTNTTGACCGCCTTCGACGCCGCCGTCTTCCAGATGGAACTCAGNGAGGGAGAGGTNCTGCTCATCCATGCCGTGGGAAGCGGGGTGGGAACCGCGGCGCTTCAAATCGGGAGGGCAGTCGGCGCTGTTACGATCGGAACCTCNCGGACGCCGGAGAAGCTTGATGCGGCCTNGGAGCTCGGATTGGATGACGCGGTTCTAGCGGATGACGATTGGCCGGAGAAAGTACTCGCCGTGACCCGTGGGCGAGGCGTCGACGTGATTCTCGACCTCGTCGGTGGGCCCTACCTGGAGGGNAACCAGANAGTTGTCGCCCCTCGGGGCCGGCACATCGTCGTAGGTGTACCCGGCGGGGCAGCCGGGCAGATCGANCTGAGGGCGATGATGGCTCGTCGCGTGACGCTCAGGGGCACGGTTCTACGTGGGCGCTCGGTGCAAGAAAAGGCCGCTTTGACGAGGGTCTTCGAGGACCAGCTTCTTTCATTCTTCTCGATCGGTGAGCTGAAGCCCGTGATCGAACGGGTCTTCCCGCCGGAGGAAGCAGCTGTGGCGCATCTAGTCATGGCGTCCAACCAGAACTTCGGGAAGCTGCTCATCGATTGGGGGTGAGCTACTGAGCGGCCTCCGCGAATGCCTCCCGGATGACCCGGGCTTGTTCAACCACGTGATCGATGTGTTTACCCTCCGCGGGGCTCGCGTGCTCCGGTCGCGACACGTGATGGAGCTTCACCTCGCGGGGGACGACGGTCCGCAAGCGAGGACCGATGAAGGCGAGCGCGCCCATGTTCCTCGGCTCCTCCTGGACCCACACGACCTCTTGGAGGTTGGGGTACCGAGCGACGAGTTGCTGTGTCTCACTCGAAGGGAACGGGTAGAGCTCCTCCAGCTTGGCGATGGCTACGTTTCGAGCGCCCTCACGTAGATCGCTTCCTGCCAGGTCGTAGAAGAGCTTGCCGGAGCAGAGAACCAGGCGGGTCACCGCCAGGCGGTCGATAGGGGGGCCCTCGACGTCCTGATCTCGGGGATCCAGGCAGGTCGGATCATCGAGCACGGCTTGGAATCTGCCATCGCACAGGTCCGATACGCGGGACGTGGCCATGGGATGCCGCAGTAGGCTCTTCGGAGACATCACCACGAGCGGCCGCTGCGGCCGGAGATGGGCCTGCTGCCGGAGCAGGTGGTAGTACTGCGCCGGTGTGCTCGGGGATACGACCCGCATGTTGTCTTCGGCGCAGAGCTGGAGAAACCGCTCTAAGCGGGCGCTGGAATGTTCGGGCCCCTGGCCCTCGTACCCGTGTGGCAGGAGCATTACCAAACTCGCGAGCTGTCCCCACTTTTCCCAGCCGGAGGCGACGAACTGGTCCACGGTGACCTGTGCGGCGTTGACGAAATCTCCGAACTGGGCCTCCCACAACACCAAGGCGCGGCGCGACGCGACACTGAATCCGTATTCGAACCCCAGGACCGCCATCTCGGAGAGTGGCGAGTTGTGAACCTCGAAGCGGGCGCTTCCGAAGTCGGCGAGTGGCCTGTGCTCGAGTCCCGTCTTCGCGTCGTGCAAAACCAGATGTCGATGGCTGAAGGTTCCGCGTTGCGTGTCCTGGCCAGTGAGGCGAATGGGGATTCCCTCGCGGAGTAACGACCCGAAGGCCAGCGCCTCGGCATGGGCCCAGTCTACGGGTAGGTCGGGTCCGAAGTCCTCCTCGCGCCGGGCGAGCACGCGCTCGAGCTTCGGGTGGATGGTGAAGTCCGCGGGTGTTGCGAGCGTCGCCACGTTGATCTCGGTGAGTACCTCCAACGGCACGTCGGGTGGGGCGACCCTGTCCGTTTCCCGAACGACACCGTCGCCGGACTCCGTACGGGACTCCCCCTCGCTCTGCACTTGCTGGCGCGCGTCCCTTAGGTATTCTGCCACGCGTTCCTGCATCCCCTCGACATCGTGGGCCGTCAGGACACCTTCGCCGACGAGCAGGTCCCCATACAGCGACCTGACCGTGGGGTGCTTCGTTATGGCCTCGGTTGCCAGCGGTTGGGTGTAGGCCGGCTCGTCACCCTCGTTATGACCGTATCTGCGGTATCCGACGAGATCGATGATGACGTCGTCGTGATATTCGGCCCGGTAGGCCATGGCGAGCCGGACAGCCGCCAGACACGCCTCCGGATCGTCGGCGTTGACGTGGATGATCGGGAAGCTGAATCCCTTGGCGAGGTCGCTTGCGTATCGTGTGGACCGGCCGTGGACCGGCAGCGTGGTGAATCCAATCTGATTGTCGACGATGATGTGGACCGTGCCGCCCGTCGTGTACCCGTCCAGCCTGCCGAGATTGAGGGTCTCGGCAACCACACCCTCCCCGGCGAAGGCTGCGTCTCCGTGGACGAGAATGGGGACCACCACCGCCGTATCCTGCTTCGTGTCCTGGTCGTATCCGGTATACTGGAGCCTCCTGGTCATGCCCTCCACAACCGGATTCACGAATTCGAGGTGGCTGGGATTGGGAGCGAGAGTGATATGAACCGTTGAGCCGTCGGATAGACTCTGCTCTCCGCGGGCACCTTGATGGTACTTGACGTCCCCGGTTCCCTCGACCGTGAACGCCCCTTTCGCCTCGATCCCCTCGAATTCGCGGATGATGCCCTCGTACCCGAGGCCCACGATGTGGGCCAGGACGTTCAGTCGCCCGCGGTGCGACATACCCAACACAATCCGCTTTCCGCCCACGCTAGCCGATTCCCTGAGCACGAGATCCAACATGGGGACCATGACGTCCGTCCCTTCGATGGAGAAGCGCTTCTGACCGAGGTAGGAACGGTGGAGAAACTGCTCCAGGCTCTCGACCTCGGTGAGCCGTTGTAGAAGGCGCACCCGGTCCCCGGGCTCCAGCGGGCGTGTGTGCGTGCCGGACTCGACCTGGTTCCAAAGCCAACGGACGACGTTGGGGTCCTCGAGGTGTTCGAATTCGTATCCGATCGTCCCACAGTAGGCCTGCTGCAGTCGCTGGAGCACGTCGGCCAAGGACTCGTCGCGTCCGTTCTCGAACAACAGCGAGGCAGGGAGTTCTCGAAGCTCCTCTACGCTCGTGCCGAAGAAGGACGGATCGAGCTGTGGGTGCCCGGGAGGCTCGGAGCCCAAGGGATCGATGGTCGAGAGTTGGTGCCCGTGGACCCGGTAGGCTTGAATGAACGATGTTGCATGCGCGACGGCACGGAGAAGACGACGCATCTTGTGCGTTTCTTGCCGTGCGGCGCTCAGTTCAGATGCGACCCTCTGCGATCCGGCCCCTGCATCCGGTTGTATTCTTTCGCCATCGTTCTCTGCCAGGCCCTCGGGGACGATCAGACCGGCATCGGCCGTGGCCTCCGGGCCCAGGTCGAAGAATTTACGCCACACCTCCGGTACACCCTCGGGGTTACGCGCGAACTCTTCGTAGAGAGCCTGGGCGTAGGGGGCGTTCTGGCTGTCGAACGGCTTTTCGTCCATCGGTCTCGTTGCTTGCTTCGACGATCCTCAAGATGGCTTCTAAACTAGCCACATTTTCGTCTGCGGGGAGTGCTCACTTTTCCGCGTCGCAAGCCAGTTGCCTCAATGGGCTATTCGTGCCAATATTATGGATGCGGTTGAGACTCGTTCTCATTTATTAGGAGGGGGAGGCAACACTACACTCGAGACAGGGCGAAACGATTAGGTGCCCTCCGAGCGAGGGCACCTTAACGGATAGAGAGCGTACTGCGATGGAATTGAGGCGAATCATCCCCTTTGCCGCTTACAGCGCGGCCCTTCTTCTGGCCCCTCCAGTGTTCGCCCAAAGCGGTTCCGCTTCGGTCGGGGGCGTGGCCAGGTCGCAGGATGATGGCTCGGCACTCTGGGGTGCCACGGTGGAGGTCGTTGGGACCTCCACCGTGGCGCTTAGTGACGAAGCGGGTCGGTACAGGCTCCGCGGGATTACGCCAGGAACCATCTCGTTGCGTTTCACGCGCATTGGATACACGACACTCACCAGGACCGTCACACTTGGTGCCGATGAAGCCGCGGTCGTGGATGCGCAGTTGGGAGAGGCGCCTCTTCGGGTGGACCCCATCAGGGTGCTCTTGAAGCGTACGCGTATGGTCGGTGATCCGCTGGACGTGAATGAAGCTCCGGGTTCCGTCCATGTGCTGGTGGCCGAAGATCTTGACTCCCCGGCATTCGTTTTCGACAACGTTCACGACTTCCTCCGGCAGGTGCCCGGCGTGAATATCCGGGAGGAGGATGGGTTCGGATTACGCCCGAATATCGGATTGAGAGGGACGGGCAGCGAGCGCAGCTCGAAGATCACCCTCATGGAAGACGGCGTGCTGATGGCGCCAGCACCTTACGCGGCTCCCTCGGCCTACTACTTCCCGGTCGCAGGAAGGATGGAGGCACTGGAAGTTCGGAAGGGATCGAGTCAGGTGCGGTACGGACCCCGCACGATCGGCGGGGCTCTCAATTTGGTATCTGCAAGCATACCGGACCGTCTGACTTGGTTCGTGGAGGGCTCGGGAGGAGAGTACGGCAGTCTCCAAGGCCATGCTCGGGCCGGAGCCTCGGGCGCACGATTCGGTTGGTTGCTGGAGGCGTACTCCTTGGACACGGGCGGCTTCAAGGAGTTGCCGAATGAGGCGAGCACGGGCTTCGATGTGGACGATTATATGGGGAAGGTCCGCGTCAACTCGGATCGCCTCGGGGATTCTTACCAGGAGCTGGAACTGAAGCTGGGGTACACCACGGAGGACTCCGATGAGACCTACTTGGGTCTGACCGATGAGGACTTCGGCAGTAACCCCTTGGCTCGTTATGCGGCCTCGGGCTCGGATCTCATGGAGGCCGACCACTCACAAATTCAGCTCCGGCACTTCTGGACGCGGGGCAACGTCGATGTCACGACGACCGCTTACCGGAATGACTTCTCCCGCAATTGGTACAAGCTCGGGAAGGTGTTGGGTACGAAAATCAGCAGCGTCGTCGGAACGCCCGAGGACCACACATCGGCTCTCGACATCCTGAAGGGGGCAGACAGCGACCCCGACGCCTTGACCGTGCGTGCGAACAATCGCGAGTACTTCGGACAAGGTTTGCAGTCGGCTCTGGGACTCACGGTGGGGACACACGAACTGGAGTTGGGTGCCCGGTTTCACCAGGATGAAGAGGACCGTTTTCAGTGGGAAGACGGTTTCCAGATGCTTGATGGCTCGATGAGCCTTACCAGCGCCGGAGAGCACGGAACCCAGTCCAATCGGGTCAGCTCCGCGACCGCGGTGGCCGCGTTTCTGCAAGACGAAATTTCGCTAGGGTCGTGGACAATTACGCCGGGCGTCAGATTCGAGCACATAGAATTCACGCGCCTGGACTACGCCGGGGACGACCCGGCTCGAACGTCGCCCACACGCACCCGAGTGAACCGGGTCGATGCCTGGATCCCCGGGGTTGGATTCTCTTATCGGATGAGTGCCTTGAGGGTCTTCGGGGGAGTCCACCGTGGGTTCGGCCCTCCCGGGCCCGGAGCGGATGAGGCCACCCGCGCCGAGAGCAGCGTGAATTATGAGTTGGGGGGTCGTTGGCGGCGTTCTGGCCTGGCGGCGGAGGCCATTGGCTTCCTGACTTCGTACAGCAACATCTTGGGCGAGGCGACATTGGCCACTGGCGGGGATGGGAGTGGACAGGCGTTTAATGGAGGCAGCGCACGCGTGGCCGGTATCGAGGCGTCGCTGGATTACGACCTCTTATGGGCGGCTCCCGGCGTAACGCGGGTGCCGTTACGGCTGGCCTACACCTATACCCGTGAGTCGTTTCTCTCTGGGTTCGACTCTGACTACGGACCTTGGGGCACGGTCGCGGTGGGCGACCGCATGCCCTACGTACCCCGCCATCAATTGAGTGGGAGCATCGGTTATGACCGTAAGAGTTGGAGGCTCTCGATCTCTATGAACGCTTCCGGAGCGATGCGGACTCAGGCGGGGTCTGGTCCCATTCCGGTGGGACAGGGCACGGACGCCTTCGTCGTTTTCAACACTTCCGGCCAGGTCCAGCTCGGCCAGCTTGGGACCCTCTTCGCCGGGCTGCAGAACGTCACGAACCAGATTCACGCCGTGGCTCGCCGGCCGGCCGGCTTGCGCCCGGGGTTGCCCCGCTCGTTCATGGTGGGTTTCCGCGTCGAGGGCGTGCGATAGCGGCCACCCTGCTAGATTGAGCGGTTGGTAGCCTCGCCGACCGTTCGATCTACCATGGCCTGAAGGCTGTTGTGAAGGAGTGCAGCGGACGCATGACAAAAGAGATCGCTGCTGGCGTTCCGCTTTACGTGGTCACGGACTGGGCTGATCGATTTCCGTGGTTGTTCGCCGGGATCACACACGCCGGATCTGGCCCCGATCCCTTCGATCTCCGGCTTTTCGGCGAGCCGGCTTCAGAACTGGCCCCGGCCCGGTGGAACGATCTGCTCCTGGCTTCGGCCTTCACGGCGATGGTACATGCCCGCCAGGTCCACGAAACCCGTATCGTCGTCCATGATGGGGTCGGTGCCGGCGTCCGAGAGGCGGAGGGAGCCGCGGACGGGCACGCCACGGCCGAATCCGGTGTTCTCTTGGCGGTCACCGTTGCTGACTGTGTGCCCGTCTACCTTCTCGACCCCGACGCGCGAGCGGTGGCCCTTCTGCACGCCGGATGGCGAGGGACCGCCGCCGGTATCCTTCCACACGGCATCGCGCTCCTCAGCCAGAGGTGGGGGACTGAGCCTGTAGACCTTCTCGTCCATCTGGGGCCGGCCATCTGCGGTGAGTGTTACGAGGTGGGCCCCGAGGTGTTCGAGGCACTCGGCTTAGAGGCCCCGCCCGATCCGGCTCCGGTAGACGTAAGAGTTGCTTTGGCTCGACAAGCGAGGGCAGCCGGCGTTCCGACCGAAAGCGTCTCCGTGTCGGACGTTTGCACGCTTTGCGGAGACAGAAACCTGTTCTCTCATCGCGCGGGGCGGACTGAGCGGCAGGTAGCCGTGGTGGGCATCCTGCCGTGAGTCAGAGGAAAGGGCGGGAGATCGACTCGTCAACGGACGTGGAAGCCGACGTGGGCTTTTGTGGTGCCTGCACATTCGCGCGGCGCGTTGAGAACCGACGCGGATTGATTTTCTACAGGTGCGGACGTTCGGCGGCGGACCCCCGTTACCCTAAGTATCCGCCTATGCCGGTGCTTGAGTGCCCGGGTTTTGTGGCGATTCCTGCTTCTTCTCTTCCTCCTCGCTCCTGAGAAACTTCAGGACGATCTCGAGGGATTCCTTCGGGAACTCCTCAGGGGGCACGTGGCCGCAGTCCTCCATTACTTCGAGCTGCGCCCTCGGAAGGGCCGCGAGCAGTCGCTCAGCGACGTCCAGAGGGACGACCCGGTCGTGCTTTCCCCAGAGGAGCAGCGTGGCTACGTCGATCTCGGGAATGCGGCTGGTAAACTTCTTGAGATCGGGAGGCACGATCCCCACGGCGGTCTTGATCAGAGCCGTGCGGTGGGCTTTGCTGTAAAATGGCTCTGCATAAGCCGCGACTTGAGCTTCGGTCACTGCATCCCGGTCGAAGACGACCGAGCGCAGGACCCGGCGGATCAAGAGGCGTTTCGGGAAGAGGTGAAGCCCCCACTCTGACAGTCTTCCTCGCCCGGCAAGGCCGACAAATGGTGGGAGGCGCTGTGGGTAGGCCGCGCTGGACACGAGAACGAGCCTTTCCAGGCGCTCTTCCTCCAGCAGTTGGAGCGCAACCAGAAGTGCGATGCCGCCGCCCATGGAATGACCAACAAGGGTCAGTTCACGGAGGTCTTCTTGTACGATCAGTCGGTGCACGAGGTCGGCATGATCGTGGGGCGAGTAAAGATCGTCGGGTGGTGCAGGGGCAGAACCGTGGCCCTTCAGCTCCAACGACCACACCCGGTGTTCCTTCGCCAGCGCCCCGATCCAACTTCGCCAGGTGCATGAGTTCGCCGCGAAACCATGGAGCAGCATGATCTGCCGGTCTCCTTCTCCATATTGTTCGACGTAAAGCGGAAGATCGTACGCAGCTGACTCGGGCGCTGCACTCACGTGAGGTCTATCCTGTGGTCGCATTCGCCGACTGCGGAGGACTACGCTTCCCACAACCGCGCGCTCATGGCACGGAAAGTTGCACCATCGGCCCGCCATAGGGAGCCTCGGTAGTGTACAGGCGCAGATAGAGGTCACCCCGCATGAGCGCTGTACGCTCCTCGGTGTTTAGGGTAATCGCCCCGGATGCTACTTGGCCGCCAGGGCCCGAGAGCCGGTAGAGGACTCCGCCCTCCCGCTCCTCTTGCGCTTGGTGGAGGCCCACACCAAGGATCTCCGCGGCCGGTATTCCGGAGAAGGTCACCTCATACAACAACGTGCTCGTGATGACATCCCACGCGAAGAGAATGCGGGCGGCGGCACGCCCCCCTTGGGCGGTGACCGCGAACGCGACGGGCACGGGAGCCCGGCCGTTCTCCAACGGCGGCGTACTTACCGGGGCCCGCCGGGGCTGAAAGGCTTGTTCGAAAGCGAAACCCAGGGCAAGCAACCGTGCGTCCTGCAGCGGCCTTCCGAGTAACTCAAGTCCGACGGGAAGGCCCAGGCCTGTGAACCCAGTGGGGACGCTCAGCGCGGGGAGCCCTGTCGTCGCGCTCAACTGGCAGTTCGATCCCCCCTGGGGATCTCCGATTCGAGCCGCCCTGCGCCGTATCGTGGGGTAGACCAAGGCGTCGAGTTGAAGCTCATCCATGGTCGCCACCACCGCAACGCGTGCCGTCACCCGTTGGTCCATTGCACGGGCGATCCGGTCGTCGTCCCTTTCTTCCGCCGCTGCGCTGCGCCGCAAAATACCCTCTAACCGCACGTGAAAGAGACCCCGATCGAGGATGTCCTCGAGAGAGCCGACCGGCGCGTTGGGGGTGGCGGCCAGGTAGTCGATGAGGTCCCATTTGAACTCGAGGCCGATCAGGCTGGATCCTGAGAGGAGCGAATCCCATCCGGGGACTTCGATGTCGACGATCTCCGCTCCGGCCTCACTCATACGGTCGAGAGCGGCTCGTACCATGCGAGCGTGCTCCCGGTCGTCCGCTGCGTCGCCAAACAGTGCCGTCAACACCCCGATTCGGGCCCCCTGAAGCGCCTCGGCGTCGAGCGCTTCCACGAACCGAGGAATCGGACTGTCGGCCAGAATTCGGGTAGCGGGGTCGGCGGGGTCCGTCCCTATGGTCGCGTCGAGCCCAATGGCGAGGTCCGTCGCAGTGCGGGCCAAGGGGCCACCTACATCTTGTGTGTGCGACAGGGGGATGATCCCGTCGATGCTCGAGAGGCCCTTGGTCGGTCGCAGCCCGAACAGGTTGTGGTGTGAAGCCGGAATACGAATCGATCCACAGGTATCGCTGCCCCAGCCAATGGCCGCGAAGCTGGCCGCAACGGCCGCACCGGTGCCCCCGCTGGAGCCGCCTGGGTTTCGGGACGGGTCGTATGGGTTACGGGTCTGACCTCCGACTGAGCTGATGGTCGTGATGCCGTACGCCAGTTCGTGCATGTTGGATTTTCCAATGATGACGGCTCCGGCCTCCCGGAGCTTACCGACCTGGAAGGCGTCATCCGGGGGGATCATCCCGGCGAGTGCGATAGATCCCCCTGAGGTCGGCAGGTCCGCTACATCGTAATTGTCCTTCATGATGACGGGGATCCCGTGGAGCGGCCCCCGGGCACCGCGGAGTGCGCGCTCCTGATCGAGTGCTGCCGCCTCCGCCCGGGCATTCGGGTTCAGTCGGATCATGCTGTTCAGAGCAGGGCCTCCCTGGTCGTACGCACCGATCCGGGCGAGGTATGCGTCCACGAGCTGCACCGCGGTGACGCGCCCGTCCGCCATCGCTTGTTGGAGGTCGGGGATCGAGGCCTCGAAGACCTCGACGCCCTGCTGCAGGGTGACCGGAAGTGCTGGGAGGGCGCCGTGGGCCTGGGCGGTCCCCGGGGCCAACGCCAGTCCCGTGGCCAGCGCGACGAGCAGCGCACGCCCACAAAGACAAGGCGGCGAGCCCAATTTCAGATCTGAAGCCCTCGACTCCATCATCCCTCCTCGTGGCGTTGGAAGGCTGTTGAAGCAGTACAGCGGGCGCATTCAACGGTCTTCCTGGTGGTGTGAGAGCAGCTTAGAGGGTTTCGGAGCAAGACGCGAGGGTTGGGGTTACGACGGTTGCGGTGCGTGCGCTGGGCACCCAGACTGAGGCGACAACGGTGCGGGGAAACTACGCCGCAGCGCCTGCGCGCAGCTCGACCAAAACCGGACCCATCGACCTACGAGACGCACTTCTATGACCAACTTTGCGAAAACTGCCGCTTCTGCTCTGACCGCCGCGTTGCCGTTCCTCCTTTCATCGGGGTCGCTGAGTGCCCAAGACGCGGATCCACTCTCGTTTACGCCCGAAGTGAACACTGCCGGCCAGGCCGCCTATGAGAGGTCGTGCTCCGCTTGCCACCTCGCCACTTTCCAGGGATCGTTCGAGGCGCCTGCGCTGGCGGGTCCCAACTTCAGCTTGGTCTGGACGGAGCGCACACTCAACGAATTCCGGGCAACGATTCGCACGATGCCTCCAATGGCCCCGAACTCGCTGAGGGATGCCGAGTACGATGCCATCACGGTCTACCTGCTCGGCGCGAACGGGGCGGAGAGGGACGGTCGAGTTGTCCGGGCGGATCGCGAAGCGACCGTGGGGTCGCTGCTCGCTGGTACGGCTACGGCCCGCGCGGCTACAGCCAGCGCTGGACGCGGTGCGGGAGCTGGACGGGGTGGTGGAGCCGGCGGCAGGGGCGGGCGCGGCGGCGCGCCGCGGACCGAGCCGGAAGGTGTGACCGAAACCTTCCACGAGATCATCGACTTCGAGCCCGTCACGGAACAGGAACTCATCAACCCCGACCCGGGCGATTGGCTCATCTACCGGCGGACCTACGATTCGCAGGGTTATAGCCCACTCGACCAGATCGACCGAAGCAACGTGGACGATTTGGGACTTGAGTGGGTGTGGGCGATGGCCGACGGGACCAACCAGCCGACGCCCCTGGTGCATGACGGCATCATGTACCTCGCCAGTCCCATGAACACGATTCACGCCCTGGACGCGACCGACGGTACCCTGCTCTGGGAATATAGACGCGAATTTGCTGACGACTTCCGCGTTGGTTTCAGTCAACTCCGCAACCTGGCGATCTACGGGGAGAACATCTACGTCGCGACCAAGGACGCGTACCTGGTGGCCCTCAATGCCCGCACGGGTGAGACCGTGTGGGAGACTCAGATCGCCGACTACCACCTGGGTTACACCAACGTGGCTGGGGTCATGGTCGTCGAGGGTAAGGTGATCAACGGCATCAACGGGTGCGATCGCTTTCACGAGGAAAGCTGCTTCATTACGGCACACGACGCGGCCACTGGCGAGGAGCTGTGGCGCCTCTACACGATCGCCCGTCCCGGGGAGCCCGGAGGCGACACCTGGGGTGACTTGCCGTTCGAGCTACGCGGCGGCGTCGACGTGTGGAACACCGGCAGCTACGATCCCGAACTCGGACTCGTCTACTGGGGGACGGCCCAAGCCAAACCGTGGGTGGCCGCGAGCCGTGGCCTCACCGTCGAGGATGCAGCGCTCTACTCTAATTCCACCCTAGCGATCGATCCTGACGATGGCTCCATCGTCTGGTACCGCCAGCACGTTCCCGGGGAATCGCTCGACCTGGACGAGGTCTTCGAGCGGATCCTGATCGATCGCAACGGGCAGCGTCTGGTGTTTTCAATGGGGAAACACGGGATCCTCTGGAAGCTGGACCGGGAGACCGGCGAGTTCATATCACATCTGGAGTCGATCTACCAGAACGTCTTCGACTTCATCGACCCGCAGACAGGCGATGTGCGCTACCGGGAAGACATCGCTTCGGCCGAGGTCGGCGATTGGGTTTCTGTGTGCCCGAGCACCGCGGGCGGCCACAATTGGCAGTCGATGTCCTATAGCCCGGAAGTAAACGCGCTCATCATTCCGCTGTCACAGACTTGTTTGGAGATCCAGGGACGCCCGGTGGCGCTCGAGCCCGGTTCGGGCGGTGTGGGCGCGGCGCGGCGCTATAGTGAAATGCCCGAAACCGGAGGGCGCTTGGGTAAATTGGCCGCCTATGAAATCGATACGATGGAAGAGTTGTGGAGTGTCGAGCAGCGGGCGGCTTACCTCACGGCGACGCTCACCACCGCGGGCGGCGTGGTGTTCGTGGGCGATCTCGATCGCTACTTCCGCGCGCACGACGTTCGGAGCGGCGAAGTTCTGTGGCAAACCAGGCTCGGGACATCGGTTCAAGGCTTTCCGGTCTCGTATGAGGTGGATGGAGAGCAGTACATTGCCGTCAGCAGCGGGTTGGGCGGCGGAAGTCCTCGTGTTATCCCACGTGCGTTGTCGCCGGAGATTCAGCACCCGTCGACCGGGAACGCGCTGTACGTCTTCAAGCTGCCGAGTCGGTAGAGAAGGCTGTTGAACTTCTAGCTAGAAGCGCCACTCCACACCGAAGACGGGAAGGAGACTACGCTCCGCGAGCGGGCGAAGGTTTGCGTCGCGCCACGGCTGGAAGTAGTAGAACAAAGCGTCGCGCTGATCGAGCGCGTTGATCAGGCGCAGGTAGGGTCGAACGTCGAAGTCTTGTCCGGCAATACTCGCGTCGACCTGAGTGAAAAGTTCGACGTCGAGGCGTAGGAAGCCGTCATCGGCGGTGCGCCCGGAGAACGTGGGGTCCTCCTGAGCGAGCCCCTCAGGAAGTGCGGCCGGTTCGTCAAAGGCGGCCCCCTCTGCGCTGGTACCTCCGAACGGGATGGTCGTGTAAGGCAGGCCCGCGCTGTATCCCAACGTTACGGAGCCGCCCCACCGTCCGTTGCGGGACCCGCTCAAGCCGGCGCTGAGAAGTTGCCGGCCGGAAAAATTCGAAGTCCCACCGATGCGGTTTCCGCCGGCCCAGAACCAGGACAGGTTGTATCCGACCCATGCAGTCAAGGGAGTGCTTTGGTGAAGCACTTGTAGATCGACGCCCGAGTTGTGCATGACTTCAGATCCGGGCCCTCCCAGGTCGGTGAACTCCTTCCAGAAGCCCTCGATGCCGAGGCGCACGCGACTGTTGAGTNGCTGGTCCAANGAAAGGGTGACGTGGTCCGCCGTGGCGACTGAGAGGAGCGTTTCCACCGAGGCGAGCGTTCCCTGCGAAACCGCAAGGTCGACCTGCTCGCCGGGCGCTCGAGAGAACTGGTGGTACCGGCCGGCCGCTACGGTCAGNAGCGCCTCATCACTCAGGCTCCATAGAAGGGCGACCCGTGGTGCTAGCCGGGGGTNTTGTTCTGTCGAGAACACATCGGCGCGTAGGCCCACTCGCAGGTCGAGGCCGGGAGNCAGGTTCCTCACNCCGTCCACGTAAACGCCNCCGGCGAGCCCNTTCGCTTCCTTTTGCACCTCAGGGCCGCTGCCGATATCCGCAAACTGACGGGCCGAGTAGAGGATGTCCGTCTGGTCCAACACGGTGCCAAATCGGAGCCGGGAGTCGCCCAGTGGAGCGGAACCGTGGATGGCCAGACGCAGCCGGCCGGTCTCCGCTCCAGCGAGTATTCCGTCGTTCGACGCAGTAACCGGGCCCTGCGGCGGCGGCCCAAGTGGGAGTTCGGCCTGATATCCGCTTGCCGAGATCGTTGCGTCCAGCGCTACATCGGCTATGCCCCCACGGTAGGCAAGGACAAGCGCATGATTCCCCCATGATGCGTCTTCGGGGATTACGAACGGCGCGCCGCCGCCGGCCGGGTTGGCCACTGTTTGGTCCGGATTAAGGAGTACTGATTCCCGGTTCCAGAATGCCGTGGCGCTCAGGAGGTGCCCTTCACTCAATCGGGCATCGATTCGTGCAAGAGCATCTCGGTATCCGTATGGTGTGTGCCCGCCACCCAGGATCGGGGCTCCGTAGTCGTGCAAGCTGCGGCTGGAGGCGGCGAAGCCCACACGTTCGCCGAGAGGTCCTTCGGCTGCGATATTCGCGCTGATGAGGTCGATCCCTCCGCGCATGTGAAGCCGATCACGCTCGGGTGGCTGAGTCCGCAGGTCCAGAATGTAGGACAGGCCCCCGTCGTAGCGCGCGGGAGCGCCTCCGGTGTGCAAGGTTGCCGCTCCGAGGCTTCCGGCGTCGAAACTGCCGAGTAGGCCACCGAGGTGGAATGGCGTATAGACCGGTGCCCCGTCGAGCAGCACGAGCTTTAGGTCGGTCGTCGAACCCCGCATGAACAATACGTCCGAGGGATCCACCGGATCGTTACCGGGCAAGGCAGCGGCCGCCTCGCCGAGCCCGGCCTCAGCCATTCCTGCACTCACTCCTAGAGCGATCACCTCAACGTNTGGAATGGGCGTGTCCGCTTGCCCTGGGGTTCTCAGTCGGATGATCGGGTCGACCACCACCAGGACCGGACTGAGCTCGATGGGGCTCCATTCGAGATCGATGTACACGGAGACGGTTTCACCGTCCGGCACCGCGATGCTTACGACGGCCGATTTATGAGCCACAGAACGGACCAGCAGGCGCACTGTCCCCNGGGGCANCGCCTCAAGACGGTATCGCCCNAAACTGTCCGCAAGGATCGTGAACTGCCTCCCTGGCATGGTGGCTTCAATGATCGCGAAAGGGAGTGGCCGCACGTCGGCCCCTTCGCGGGTGCGCACGAACCCCTCGACTACGCCGCCGGTCGCCCGGTCCGTGGGNAACTCCNGGTCGAGGACTGCTCCGTCGGGCCTCACGCCGCCGGCCGGCACCTGCAGCGCCAGAAGCGTGGCCGCGAGCATGGGGGAGGAAATCATCGGTCTACCGGAACTCCTTTATCCGGTCTTGGGTGTTGCCTACGGAACCCTAAGTTGGATTTCCTCCGGCGTTCTTGCAACAACCGGACCTAGCACTTCGAGACTCCCGCCTACCCAGCTCAAGTATGTACCGCCGTTCACTTCAACCGATGCGGCGGCAGCTTCTAGAGGGAGATTCACGAAGACGAAGTTCGACGCACCGGTTACCTCAAGGCGGCCTTCAGCGATGCCGAAGGTGGCTGGTAGGCCGGCGAAGGCACCAGCCTCTCCACCCGGCTCCAAACGGACCACGATCAAACTGCCGGGGCTAATCTCGCGAAGCTCGATTGTGACCCCCTCACCGGCGGCATCACGTCGAACTCCCGGTAGTGTGCCATCTTGGGCTCCAACGCTCCCGTCCGAAATCGGGACGGCAGCCTCTTCGGGGGGACCTAGCGGTGTCACAGCGTTGTCCTGTGTGTCGAAGAGATCAGCGGCCAGAGCCCAGCCTGCGGCGATCCAGCCCCGCACAGGTGAAGCCGGTAGCGCGGTCGCGAGGCCGGCTCCGAGGAGGAGCACCAAGATCGCGGCACGAGCCAGTGGCATCCCCAGCACCCTCATTCTGCTCTTCACCCGTGGACGCTTCACCGCGGCGACGGGTAGGTCCGGACCGACTCGCTTCCCATTGGGCAAAGATCCAAGGCGTTCGAGGACGGCGGTGCGTGCTCCTTCCGTCGGTGCTGCCGTAATGAGTCGCCCGAGGGCCTGGGTCACCAGCGCGCCTCTTTCCTCGAGCTTGGTCATCCGGGTGCGGCAGGTTTCGCACTCCGCCAAATGAATTCGTACGGCACCGTAGTCCGCGTCGCTCAACTCCTCGTCCAGCAGGGCACGAAGCCGTCCGTCATCGAGATGTGTCATAGTTCTCCCCAGGAGCAATATATACATTCACGAAATTCCTTTCGGCACGCGCTAACAACGTGCCCACTGAACTCGGCGCGACGCCGACTGCGTCAGCGATCTCACGATAGCTGAAGCCCCCGTGTCGCATGAGCAGGATCTCACGCTCCCGCTCGGTTAGGTGGCCTAGCGCTTCTCGCACGGGTACCACCCGCTCACGTCGTTGTACCGCCTCGTCGGGCGGCTCCGACCCCTCCGGTCGGACTGGATGAGCCTCGAGAAGCCGCCGATGGCTCTCACCCGCGCGGTGCTCATCCCGGACCAGGTGCGTGGCCGTACGAAAAAGCCACGCCCGCAAGCCTTCGTCCGTCCCCCCCACCCGGCGATCGTACAGCCGCACGAAGGTCTCTTGGGCCAGGTCGTCGGCCAGATCCGGATCCCCGGTCAGAGAGTGGCAGTACCTAAACAGGCCTGGGTACTGCTCCCCAAATGTCAATTCGAAGTTCACGCGGCTCCGATCCTCGGAATAAGCTCCCCGCTCCGTTCATACGGGGCGGCGTCCCATTCGAGGGATTTGACCCCGTTGCCGTTCGTAAGGCAAGGGCCGCGCCAACCCCGTCCACAGGAGAACGAATGAGAAGCGGAGTTTGTGACGGCTTCCGGGGTGCGCCTCGTTTTCCAAGAAACCGTTTCGCGGTCTCGGGTGTACTCCGGGACTTGAATAGAGGTTTGCTCGAAGACGATAGTTCTCGGGGATTGACGAAGAAAAGCTTTACACTAAAGCTGGCGAACGGACTCGAACCGTTAACCTGCTGCTTACAAGGCAGCTGCTCTACCAGTTGAGCTACGCCAGCGGATCTGTACTTTCTTCCCTAACTATAGTCCTATCCCAAGGGACCTGTGAACACACCTACCTCGAGCCCGCGTTCCAAGGCCCCTGCTCGGGGGCGTACCTGACGGCTTGCGCCCAGTGCCCCGCTCATAAGATGTTGAGTCACGTGTGACCCTGGAGGGTGCCATGCTCGATCACAGCGGAGCGCAGCCTTGGAAGATGAAGGGTAAGTACCTGCTCGTAGTTTTGTTCGGCAACCTGGTGCCCGGTCCGTTGGCAGGTCAGGATCCCGCTCTGTTGAGCCAAGCCTGCGACGCCGGCGACATGCAGAGTTGCGACGATCTCGGACTGCAGTACGAGGCCGGGCTGGGCGTCACTCAGGATCTAACTCGGGCCGTCACCCTCTTTCAAAGTGCCTGTGACGGCGAACTGATGCTTGGCTGCAACCACCTCGCGGGTATGTATAGGACCGGGGCGGGTGTCGCTCAGGACCTCACCGCCGCGGTGAGCCTCTACGAGCAAGCTTGCGACGGCGGAATGATGGAGGCCTGCGCCAACCTCGGGATCAGCTATGAGCGTGGCGATGGCGTCGCGCTGGACGTGGCCACTGCCGTCGGCCTCTACCAGCGAAGCTGTGAGGCCGGCGTGACGTGGACCTGCAGCCGCCTCGAGATCGCGAATGGGCCTGCCCCAGGAGTTGCTTCGGCCAGCGTATTCCGCATTGCCACCTTGATCGTGGATACTGAGACCAGCGACCCACTGGGCGAGGCGATCGTGCAGTTGCCCAGACTCGGAATTCGGGTGGTCACCGACGGGTCGGGTCGTGCGGAGTTCGCGGAACTCCCAACTGGACGGCATCCCATAGTGGTAGAGCGGGCCGGCTATCAGGTCATGGAGGGTTACCTGTTGGCTCCTGGCGTTTCAGAAGTCACGGTCCCCCTTGAACGGATCACCCTCAACGATGTGCAAGCTCGGGGGCGGGTCATCGGTCGGGTGTTGGAGGGAGGCAGAGAATACGGTGTGTCCGATGTGGACGTCACCGCACTGACCTCTCCACCCATCAGTACGCTCAGTGACCCGCAAGGGCGGTTTAGTTTCAACGACATGGAGCCTGGCTTGGTGGAGGTGCAGTTCCAGCGGCTGGGCTACGCCGCCCGCACGACCACGGTGATTGTGCAACCGGGTGGAACCGTCGAAATCGTCGCCTCGATGTCAGCGCAACCGATCGAGCTCGAGCCGATCGCGGTGGTGGTCCGCTCCCGCCGCCTGGAACGGAACGGATTCTACGAGAGGGGCCATTTGGGTGACCAGCTCACACGGAGCGAGATCGTGGAGCTCAGCCCCATAGTCGTATCCAGCCTTTTCCGGGGCCTTTTCCGGACCAGCGTGACGATACGCCAGCGGCTGGACGGCACGCCGTACCTCACAGGACGGCGGGATTGCGAACTACGAATCTACCTGGACGATTTTCCGATGGACGACTGGGATTTCGACACGATCTCCCCCGACTGGCTGGAGGGGATGGAGGTCTACCAGGGAATGTTCGTGCCCCCCCAGTACTTTCCGGATTGCGGCGTCCTGCTCCTCTGGACGAAGCTTTAAGGTCGTCGTCTCGTCGTTGCTGTCTCGGGGACTCTGAGGGGAACGCTAGATGGCCGACGCCGAACACTTAGCGTTACTTGGGTCAGGGGTTGGCGGGTGGAACAAGTGGCGAGCAAACAGCCCGAGAAAAGAGACGCTCCATGGGGCGGA
>PCCM01000033.1 GCA_002731735.1 Gemmatimonadota bacterium
CAGAGGGAAGAGCGGAGAGTAGAAATAGTTTTAGAGGTTAGTCCTCAAGTGCGTATGGGATGGCCAGTTGTGGAAACATCCGACCCGGACGCAGCTGCCCTTACGGTTCTCTCCCGGCTGCTCACTGGAGGACTCACGTCGAGGCTACATCGGCGCCTCGTGATCGAGGACCAGGTCGCGACGGGCGTCACCTCGTCCATGGGCCCCGGCGTCCGGTTCCCCGCGATTTTCGCGATCGACGCCACGCCACGTTCCCCGAACACTACCGCCGATATCGAGGCCGCCGTGTACGCCGAACTCGACTCTCTTCGGCGAACGCCCCCTTCGGAACGCGAGCTACAACGAATTCGAAATCAGCTCGAGGCAGGCGAGATCCGGCGGCTGGCATCGAACTTCGGCCTGGCCTTCCAGCTCTCCGCGTCCGCCTCCAACTTCGGCGATTGGCGCACGACGTTCGGTTTTACCGATCGCTTGGCGAGGGTCGAGGCCGAAGACGTGCGTAGGGTCACCGAGCGCTTCTTCACGCCTGAGCATCGGACGGTAGCCACTCTGGTTCGCCCCGATTCGGTGGCGGGTCGATGAATCCGTTCCGTCCATCGGTGGCGTGGTTGGCTCAGGCCATGGTTCTGGCTTGGGTCGGCCTCCCGGTGGGTCTGTCGGCCCAAGAGACGACGGCGGCGGCAGTCGAGTCCCTGGAGTTCGCAGAGTTGGAGTTTCGGCACTCGGAGGCTGAACGATATCGCGTCGAGCCTGGAGTGGAAGTCTTTTTCTTCGAGAACCACTCACTGCCTCTGGTGTCTGTGTTCGCCCGGTTCCGTGGCGGGCCTTCGTACTTTTCGAGAGAGGAGCACGGGGCCACGACAGCGGTTCCGATGCTCCTTCGTTCGGGGGGCACCGTCGATCTTTCCCCGGATTCGGTCGACCAAATCCTCGAGTTCTACGCTGCCGAAACCACTTTCGGGGGGGGAGGGCCATCCTCGTTCAGTTCATTTAATGCTCTGACTCGTTATCTGGACGAGGTCCTCGAGATCTGGGGATCTCTGTTGAGGGACCCCGCCTTCGACCCGACTCGTGTCGAGGTATGGCGTGGCCAGCAGCTCGACAGAGCAAGCAGGCAATCTGAGATCCCCGGGCAGCTGGCCACCTCCAGGTTCAATAGCCTTATGTTCGGTGATCACCCAGTGGGATGGGAGCTGAGACCTGAGGATCTCGATCCGGAGGATCTGGCCCCCGACGTGCTGCTCTCGGTGCATCGGAGGATCTTCTGTTGGGGCAACCTCACACTGGGTGTAACAGGGGACGTCACCTGGAATGACATGCGTCCGAAATTGGAGCGCATGCTCGATGGATGGCCTCCTTGCGACGCGGATCTCGAGGCCCCTGCCCCGCCGACATTCTCGGCCGAGCCGGGAGTGTATGTCGTTCCGCGAGCACTCGAGCAGAGCACGATCATCATGGGAAAACCCAGTGACGTGCGTTTGGCGGACAACGAGGACTACTACGCCGCCGTGATTGGTAATTCAATCCTGGGGGGTTCGGGACTCACCAGCCGACTCGCCCGTCGGGTCCGAAACGAAGAGGGCCTCGCCTATGCGGTAGGTTCGGTTTGGACAATGCCCCAGCGCTCGAGGGGCATCATCGGCGCGACCACTCAAACAAAGAGCGAATCGACCGTCGAGGTGATCCGCCTCATTGCCGATGCCCTCGGGGAGGTCGCGACGGTACCACTCGACGACGCGGAGGTTCGTGTTGCGGTGGACCGGATCGCGAACGGTTTCGTTTTCAATTTTGAGACTCCGTCCCAGATCGTGTTCCGCCAGATGCTCAATCACACGCAGAATCTTCCCGTCGATTGGTTGGAGCGATTTCTGGCCGGGGTTCAGCGGGTGACCACAGCCGACGTTCACGAAGTTCTCCGTGAGACCCTGCCCCCGAACGGCCTGGACGACATGGTCATCTTGATCGTGGGTGACCCCGCCCGCTTCGATCCCGGCTTGGAGAGTCTGGGACCCGTCCGAATGCTGGAGGAGGACCGGGCCGCACCTCGTCCCTGAAGGTCCCCCGTCACGCCCGAACCGCGACGTGGATGGCAGCGATCCCGCCGGTCACCAACCGCCACTCCACATTCCCGAAGCCGGCTTCGGCCAGGAGGACAGCCAGCTCCTCGGGCTCTGGAAATTCCTTCACCGACTCGGGTAGGTAGGCGTAGGCCCAGGGGTGCCCGGAAACGATGCGCCCCACGACGGGGAGAATGTGATGGAAGTAAAAGTGGTAGAGGGCTCGAAGCACGCGGTTCGGTGGTTCCGTGAACTCCAGAATCACGAGCCGGGCGCCGGGGCGTAGGACGCGCGCGAAGGCGGAGAACCCGGCACGTAAGTCGGCGAGGTTGCGCATGCCGAATCCGACGGTCGCACCGTCGAAGCAGGCGGTGGAGAAAGGCAGCCGCAACGTGTCCCCGCAGATGGGAGTCACGGAAGGGCCGAGCTTGCTTCGGCCTTGGACGAGCATCGGTAACGCGAAATCGGTCGCGACCACGGACCCTCGAAAACCGACCTGCTTCGCCAGCTCCAAACTCAGATCGAAAGTTCCAGCACACGCGTCCAGGTACCTCCCTGTGTCTCGCTCCTGCCACTGGAGCATCCGGATCGCACGCCGCCGCCAACCCCGGTCGATGTTCAGGCTGAGCACATGATTCAAGAGGTCATAGCGCGGCGCGATCTCCGAAAACAGGGTGCGGACTTGGTCCTCTCTTTCCGCTCCACGGGAGGGTTTGGCTTCCGGAATTGTCGCCATTCACTCGACCTCTTGGCTATTCTTGCGACCTCAAAGTGTGACACAGTTGGAATGCTGTTGAAGAAGTATAGCGCGGGCGGAGCCACTCCACTTGGATTTCGATACGCAGACCGACAAGGACCTGGCGGCGCTGGCAGCGGCCGGGAACGAGAGCGCTTTCGCTGAGCTGCTCAAGCGTTATGAGCGACCCATCTTCTCTTTGATCTACCGCATGGTCCGCGACCGGGCTCTAGCCGAGGACTTGGCACAAGAGGCGTTCATCCATGCTTTCAACGCCCTCTCGTCCTACGACCCGCGCTACAAGTTCAGTAGCTCGGTCTTCAAGATCGCCAACAACCACACCATCGACTACTTGAGGCGTCGCAAACTCGACACTGTGTCGATTGACGGCTCTCCGCACGCATGGCCCAGGAAAAAGAGCAGACGCGGCTAGTGATGGAGGATACGTTCTTCACCTCACCCGATTCCGAAGGGCTCGTCAAACGGGGCGACACCTACGAATCACTGGACTACGACGACGTCGAGTATCAGATTGCCATTGATGTCGACGCCGCTTTCGGGGGCGTCCGCGTCGCTTGGATCAATTGAGTGTGGGGTCGAACTTTCGGTACACCACACGATAGGAGGCAATAGGGATGATCGGTACGCTCCTGACCTTGTTAGCCGTCGGTCTCGCGTCCATGATCGTGGCCGGGGTCGTACTCTGGGTCGTCGGAATAGTGTTCTCCATCACCATCGGCCTTGCGAGCTTCCTGATGTTCAAGGTGGCACCCTATCTTCTGTTGGGGTGGGTGGTCCTGAAGCTGATCGAAAGACGTAAGGGTGTGAATCTCTCGGCGGCGGACCGCCGTTACCTAGAAGGGGAATAGGAAGGCCTGGCCGCACTTCTTAGCGGCCTCCGGTTGGCGGCCTAGCTGGACCCTGCCGAGNCCACCATCTCCGTCACACGATCCGCGATTTCCTGAAGCGCCTTCCCGGCGGCTGAGTCCGGCACGGACAGGACCGTCGGTGCGCCTTCATCCCCGGCCGACCGGACGGCGGGATCCAACGGCACACGCCCCAGAAAGGGGATTTCCATTTCCTCTGCGAGGCGNTCNCCGCCTCCACTTCCGAAGACCTCGATCTCTTCATCACAGTGTGGGCACGAAAACGCCGACATGTTCTCCACGATCCCCAGAACCGACGTGTTNACCCGCTCGAACATCTTGATGCCTCGGCGTACGTCTCCAGTGGCCACCTCCTGCGGCGTGGTCACCATCACGACTCCATCGATGTCGACGATCTGCACCAGTGACAGCTGCGCATCACCTGTGCCGGGGGGCATGTCGACGACCATCACATCGAGATCCCCCCAGGTGACCTGCTCCAGAAACTGTCTGAGGATCCCAGAGATGAGCGGACCACGCATGATCGCGGGCTGCTCCTTCTCAAGAAGGAATCCGATGCTCATCAAGCGAACACCGTGCGCCTCCATGGGCTCGATCATCTCCTGCCCTTTGGTGCCCGACACCCCAGGCCGGCCCTCGGCGCCGAACATCAGCGGGATATTCGGTCCGTAGATGTCAGCGTCCAGAAGGCCCACCCTCTGCCCGCCAGCGGCGAAAGCGGCGGCCAAGTTCGTCGCCACCATGGATTTCCCCACACCGCCCTTCCCCGAACTCACCGCCAGGACGCGCGTATTCTCGCCNAGGATGCCGGCCTTCGGAGTCGGGGCGGGCACCACGCCAGGACCTCGCCCGGCGCCTCGCGCGGGGACGGAGGAAGCAGGCNGTCCCGAAGACGCCGGGCCTGTCCCTGCCGCGGACTGAGGGAGCGTGACGTTTATCTTCACGGCACCTATGCCGTCGAGTGCCTCTACGGCGCCCCGAGCCTCCCGCACGAGTCCCCCGGGATCGTCCGCTTGAATGCCGAAGGAAAAGTGCACGTCCCCGGTCTCGCTGACTTCCAGCCCCTGAATATGGCCGCTCTCCACCACATCACGCCCAGTCTCAGGGTGGCGAACGCCCCCCAAGGCGTCGAGCNCACNCCGNCGNAGATCTGCNCCACTCATTTCGACTCTCNGTAATGTTGTTGAAGAAGCAAGAAATGGGCGCCCGAGAAGTGGCGCCGTCAGCCAGGGGCCCTAAAGCGCTTGAACCTCTGTGATGCTTGGAATACCACTTTTGAGGCGTTGTTCGATCCCCTCCTTCAGCGTCATCATGGAGATGGGGCATTCTTCACAAGCACCAAGGAGGCGAAGCTCAACCACGCCGCCCNCCTCGTTGAAGCGTACGAACTCGACATCCCCGCCATCCGCTTTGAGCGCNGGACGTATCGACTCCAGAATCTCTTCGATCTGCGTCTCGACGGTATTTGGCATGAGCATGCTTGGGTGATGCAGCGCTTCGAGTGCGTGAAAAATCTTGGGGAATTTTCNTGCACGAGTCAACGGAACGACAATATATGGAATATGTTCTAGAACATGTACCCAGAACTCGCGGTCGGGGNGCGACAAGCGTCGACGCTCGAAACGCTTGTTTTCGATTTCCTNTGCTCCGACGCTGATTTTCGGGGTGACGACGGCCGCNGCAATCNGGGCGGTATCCCAGATCTACGAGACCCGCAGCTCCATTCAAATCAACAGCCTTCTGNGTCCCCCATCAAGGTACTGAGCGCGTGATACACGCCGTCTCNAGGGGGCGCAAACACGACNCGCCGAAGGACGAGGCCGTCGAGAGCCTCTCGGTGGTGAGATCCCGGAAACACTTCAGACACCTCNGCCGCCCCGATGCGGCCGCGCCCCTCNAGCACCGTCCAGGCGTACTCCTCTTCTTCAGTCCGCGNTCCCATCAGTGAACAGCAGCCATCGNTGCCTTGCGCAACCGCAAGCAGNTCNTGGTNCTCCAATACGGNCTGGATCGGTNCATGAAGGCTATGAAGCACACCCCTGAAGATGAAGAGGACGTCCACAGGCCGGTCTTCTTCCAGAAAACGCATCAGGAGCTTCGCCACGANCTCGTCGGCGCATGAGAAATCCATGACGGTCACGTCCGAAAGGTCGATCAATGAGAGAGCCGTTCGTNAACTGACGGNGACTTGCTCNTCGATGGCGNGGCGAACCGNGCGGCCNGTCGGCCGTGTCACCAGGTGGGAATAAAGGGATTCGGNGGATNTACGTAAGACGTGGCTCACGTCGATCGAGATGGGCTCGACCAGTGGCTCAGNCCTCATGGTCGACCTGTTCCGGCAAAACGATGTTGATCTGACAACCCGGAAAATCCGAG
The DNA here is from genome assembly GCA_002731735.1 of Gemmatimonadota bacterium. Lineage (GTDB taxonomy): Bacteria > Gemmatimonadota > Gemmatimonadetes > Longimicrobiales > Gaopeijiaceae > UBA822. The sequence continues at coordinate 6,057 of PCCM01000033.1, forward strand.
AGTCCCTCCTCCAACGGCGGCGCAACGAANCNCTGTGGCACGTCAGCGATGCGCGCGGTCCCGCTACGTATGGAGATCAGGCCATCCCAACGGCGAACCTGCTTCCGAATCTGCTGGATGCCCTGCCCCCGCCCCGAGTCCGGGAAGCGNGTAAGGCCATGAATGAACGCCGCCTCGAGCGCGGTCGCATCCCCCCANCGATCNNCAAACCGTGCGGAGTGCTGGTCGGAAAGAGACCCTCGGAATCCCCTTCCCAGATCGGCAACCGAGATGATGACCACGTGCCGGCCCAAGCGCTTCGACCAGTTGTAGGACTGGGCGGCGACCCAACCCGGCGCATCCGCGTGCTCGAGAATGTTCTGGCAGACCTCGCTGAGAATGACGCTGAATTGCACGACCGAGGTCGGCGGATAACCCAGGGTATTGGNCAGGATTGCGCCNGCCCGCTTCTGGACCCGATCCACCACATCATGGACGTCGCTGTTCGTGGTGATGGGGGTGATTTCCAGCAGGACGTCGGACGGCCCCGAAGAACGCCGCGGGAAGGCTGTCCCAGCCTGGAAGATACCCTCGGCCGCCTGGAAGAAACCCATGCGGCCCAGGTAGCTCTTTACGTCACCCGCCGTCCCGAGCTCGAGCACCGGCGCCTCACCACTCCGGTCCCGTGCGACGGAGCCGGCCGCGAGGAGGCCGACCATACCGTTGGGATCGACCCAGCGCAGGTGTCGTCCATCGAAGAGCACCTTCTCGCCTCCCGCCTCCGAGATCTCGGCAAAAAGCGCGTCGCTCGTCTGGAAATCCAATGATGCCGGGAGGTCGATAACCCTCATCAGTCGTCGCCGAGTTGTAGTACTGCTAGGAACGCCTCTTGGGGAATTTCCACCGACCCGATCTGCTTCATTCTCTTCTTCCCGGCTTTCTGCTTCTCGAGCAGCTTCCGTTTTCGCGAGATGTCGCCCCCATAGCACTTCGCGGTCACATTCTTGCGGAGCGCCTTGACGTTGCTGCGTGCCACGATCTGTGTTCCGATCGCGGCCTGGAGCGCAACCTCGAACTGCTGACGTGGGATGAGTTTCTTGAGGCGGCGAACCAAGTTGCGACCATACTCCATCGCCTTGTCTTCGTGGATGATGACGGAAAAAGCGTCTACAGGGTCACCGTTCACAAGGATATCCAACTTGACCAGATCCCCGGGCCGAAACTCTATAAACTCGTAGTCCAGGGCCGCGTACCCGCGTGTGCCGCCCTTCAATCTGTCGTAGAAGTCGAGCACGATCTCGGCAAGAGGTAACTCAAACTGGATCTCGACGCGTTGCGGATCGAGATATTGCATTCCCCCGAAAACACCCCGCCGGTCATGGCAAAGTTTCTGTACCGTGCCGATGTACTCCGCGGGACACACGATACGGGCCTTCACAATCGGCTCCGCGATATCCACGATGCGGCCGCGCTCCGGGAGCATCGTCGGGTTCTCCAGAATGGCCTCGGTTCCGTCGGTCAAGGTTACGTGGTACTCCACGTTGGGAACGGTCGTAATGAGCTCCACGCCGAACTCGCGGTCCAGCCGGTCCTGGACGATCTCCATGTGCAGGAGGCCCAGAAATCCGCAACGGAAGCCGAAGCCCAGAGCAACCGACGTCTCTGCCACAAAGTTGAGGCTCGCGTCGTTGAGTTTGAGGCGGTCGAGCGCGTCTCGGAGACCTTCGTAGTCGTCGCCGTCCGTCGGATACAGCCCGGCGAACACCATGGAGTGTACATCCTTGTAGCCCCTCAGTAGCTCGGTCGCCTTGTTGTCCGCATCCAGAATCGTATCGCCCACGCGCGTGTGTGAGACGTCCTTGATCGCGGCGATCACGTAGCCGACCTCACCAGGTCCGAGTTCGGGCTGCGGGATTCTCCCTAGACGCATCACGCCCACCTCCGTGACCTCATGGCTCTGATCGACGGCGCCGAACGTGATCAACATACCGGGCTTCAGCACACCGTCCATCACACGTATGTTGGGGACCGCTCCTTGATACCGATCGTACGACGAGTCAAAGATGAGAGCCCTGAGCGGTGCCTTCGGATCCCCGCTCGGAGGCGGTACGTCGCGGACCACGGTCTGTAAAACGGACTCGACCCCGATGCCTTCCTTGGCGCTCACGAGGAGGATCGCATGCGGATCGGTCCCGAGGAGGTCTGCGAGTTCCTCCCGCCTACGGTCAGGCTCCGCCCCCGGAAGATCGATCTTGTTGATCACGGGAATGACCTCGAGGTCGGCCTCCAGCGCGAGGAAGAGGTTCGAGAGCGTCTGGGCTTGCACTCCCTGCGTGGCGTCTACGACGAGAATCGCACCCTCACATGCCGCCAATGAACGGGAGACCTCATACGTGAAGTCGACGTGCCCTGGGGTGTCGATCAGGTTCAGAACATACGCTTCGCCGTCCTCTCCGTTGTACATCATCCGGACAGCGTGGAGCTTGATCGTGATGCCACGTTCCCGCTCCAACTCATTAGAGTCCAGAACCTGCTCACGCATGTCCCGCTCGTCGAGGGTGCCNGTCGCCTCGAGCAGTCGATCAGCNANGGTGGATTTGCCGTGATCGATATGCGCGACGATACAGAAATTGCGTATGTGCTCGAGGTTCACGTAGGAGGCGAATCCGTGTCGAGGGTGGTCTTGGCGAGAACAGCTACCAAGATAGTCCGGCGGAATCCGCGGAAGAAGGAGGCCTGCACGTGTCCCGGTGCTGGCCGGAGAAATGTGGCCTCTTAGCTACTCGGACGCGGACCCGGACCCCATTGCCTTTCTCCGGTGACGCAGTAGTGTCTTCAGTCCAAGGAACGACGCAGGGCGTCCGCAAACAACGGCCGTTCGCCCCCCTTTCCGATCACCCTCCCAGGTATTACGTGCCCTCACGACCGGATCTGTTGGACCCCCACACGTTGTCACAGCTGGGCGGCGTCGAGTTGATCGCCCGGCAAGTGGTGGAGGGGTTCATCATGGGACTCCACCGCTCGCCACATCGCGGGTTTTCGGCCGAGTTCGCAGAGCTTCGTGCCTATCAACCGGGCGACGATTTGCGCCATATCGATTGGCGCATGTTCGGTCGATCTGATCGGTACTACGTGAAGCAGTTCGAGGAGGAGACCAACCTGAGAGCGTATGTGCTGGTTGATGTCAGCACATCCATGGGGTGGACGTCTAGCCTGGGTATTCTTCCTACTAAGCTATGGTACGCCAAGCACTTGGCCGCCTCTATCTCACTTATTCTATTACGTCAGGGCGACTCGGTAGGTATGGCCGCCTTCCACGACGAAGTCGTGGCTCGAGTGGCCCCGAAGGGGGGGGCACGCTCCTGGCACGAACTCCTCCGCAGGCTGGCGCCGCTCGAAGCTCAGGGTCGCACATCCGCCCACACGGCTCTCCGCGACATCGCCGTTCGGCTACGTCGCCGAGGGCTCGTCGTGTTGCTGTCCGATCTCCTGGTGGACCCTGAAACCACACGGACGGCCCTTCGCTTCCTGAAGCATCAGGGACACGAAGTCCTCGTTTTCCACCTGATCGACCCGGGTGAGCGAGAACTTCCGGCCGCGGGAGACACACGCCTTTACGACCCCGAGACCGAGGAGGAACTGAACGTAAACATCGCCGATGTGCGTGCGGCGTACCGGGAGGCTGTGAAAGATGCGCTCGACGAATGGGACCGCGGCCTGCGCCCCCATGGGATCGACTACGTCGTGGTCGGGACCGAGACGCCACTGTCGAGGGCCCTGCGCTTCTACCTCCGAAAGCGGGAGCATCTCGGCTGATGGGGTTCCTTTCGCCGATCTTTCTCTTGGCGGGACTCGCGGTGGCGGTCCCGCTGATCCTCCATCTCTTCCATAGGCATGACGCCAAGAGGATGGTGTTCCCGGCGCTCCAATATCTCCTCCGTACGGAAAAGGAGCACGCGCGGACCATCCGCTTTCGCCAGCTCCTCCTGCTCCTTCTCCGCATCACAGCCGTCCTACTCCTAGTGGGTGCGGGCGCTCGCCCCTTCGTTCGTGGGGGTGGCGGGGTTCACGACCCGACGGCCACAATTCTGATCCTCGACAATTCGATGAGCTCCGGATTGATCAGAGGTGGCGCTCGCGTCCTGGATCTTCTGAACGCCGTGGCGCTCCGAAGCATCGAACGTGCAAGTGATGAAGACCGGATCTGGCTGATCCGCGCCGGAGAGCCTGGAGGGCCAGCGATCACCGGTTCCCGAGCCGACCTGCGCGCTGCTGTATCGGCGACCGACGTCACAGACGCCCGCGGAGATCTTCGGAGCGCGCTGGAGCGAGCCATGCTCCTTGCCGCGGGGAGCAGGCTTCCCGCGGCCGAGATCCATCTGATCTCCGACCTTCAGGCTTCCGCGTTCGAGCGAAGCGGCTCACCCGCCGGAGGCGAGGCCGTACCCTTCGAAGCCGGGCAAATACCCGCCGATGGCGGGCTCATACCTGTCGTCGTGTTTGATGGCCGGTCCGGCGACAGGGAGAACGCCTACCTGGACAGCTTGATCATCGGTGGCGGCCTTCCTCCCTTGGTGAATCAGCGAACGAGGCTGTCCATCCTCTTGGCCGGCGATGCGGACAGCGCGGACGTCCCCCTTCGCCTGGTGGCCGCCAATCGTATTCGCGGGGCCGTATCTAGCGGAGTGGGTATCTCGGCCCTCCTGCCAGTCGGACCCTTTGCGGCCGGCTATGTGGATGGTTATGTCGAGACGGATCCGGACGATCTTCGCGCGGATGACCGGAGGTTTTTCGCCTTTCAGGTTCGCTCAGCCCCAACCCTCGCAACGTCTGGCTCCATTCCCTTCTTCCTATCAGAGGCGATACCGGTTCTGATGGACGCGGGCCGCATAGGCCCGGCAGCCATCCGTGACGCGGAGATCCTGATCAGTGTGGCGGGTGCCGGAGTGACCGAAGCAACGAGAGAAGGGCGTGCGATGGTGGTGCTGCCACCCAATGACCCGGCCTTGCTCCCCGGTCTCAACCGTGCGCTTGGCGCGGCGGGAATACCATGGCAGTATGGGCCCGCATCAGGCATCGGGGAAGCCAGCATTACCCGCTGGAGCGGGCCCGTCAATCTGGACGATGTACGTATCCGATCCCACTACACGCTGATACCGGGCACGGAGGAACTGAGTCGAGGCGTGTTGGCCACCCTCTCGTCCGGCGAACCTTGGCTGGCGGAAGGGACCACATCAAGAGGCGGCTATCTGCTCGTTGCCTCGGCCTTGGACGAACAGTCCACCAATCTCCCGTTGACCGCGGCGTTGTTGCCCCTCTTGGAGTGGATGGTGTCGCGCTGGGGGGATACCCAGGGGACGCACGAATCCGTGATGGCCGGCACGCCAATCAACCCTCCGCCGGGCACGTCGAGCGTTCGAGACCCGGCCGGTACGCTTCATCCAGTGGACGCCGCGCAGCCCTTCTTGGCAACGGCCAAGGCGGGACTGTACGCATTTCTGGCGGGCGACTCCATAATCCAGATGATCGCCGTGAACGCGCCACGGGAGGAATCCCTCCTCCTCCCTATCGAGAACAGCGATCTCAGAAGCCTCCTGCCGGGGCCCGCCACGCTGGTCGGCGACAGTGCCCGCTGGACCAGGGCCGTGTTCTCCGCCGGACAAGGACCGGAAATCTGGCGTTGGCTCCTGGTGGCGGTCGCTCTGGTTCTCGTCGCCGAGAGCCTGGTCGCGGCCTCCGGACCGTCGCCTGACCGATCGACCTCCGAGGTGCCTCCCGTGCTGCAGAAAACCGTGGACTGAAGGCTGACGTGTCCAGTAGCCTGCACCCGATCGTCCAAGCCCTGGGCACATGCCCGGGCTTTCACCAACTCTGCCGCGCGCTGCCGGGCCGAGGTGAACACCGCACACTGTCCAGGGCGATAGGCTCGGCCGCATCAGCGACGGTAGCAGCCCTGCACGAACACAGCCCGAACCGCCTCCTGGTCGTGGTCGCACCTTCCCCGAGGCGAGCGATCGAGATCGAGGTGGACCTCGAGCTTTTTCTTGGCGAAGGCACATCCTTCTTGTTCCCCCAGCGCGAGGCACGGCCGTACGAGTCGAGTGAGCCCCACCTTGAAATCGGGGCACTTCGCGTCGAGGCCGTGGAGGCACTCCTGGGGGGCCGAACTCGACTGCTCGTGACCACCCTGCGAGCGTTGCAAGAACGTGCTCCGATCCCGGACGCACTCGCCGGACTCCGCCTTACGCTTCGTGTGGGGGAAGAGACGGGGTTCCAAACGCTTATCGGGGATCTCACCGAACGAGGATTCGAGCGCGTGCCGATCGTCGAGGAAGTCGGACAGTTCGCCGTTCGTGGAGGTCTGCTCGACGTCTTCTCGTTCGGCACTCCGGAGCCGCTCCGGGTCGAGTTCTTCGGGAACGAAATCACGTCGCTACGCTTTTTCGACATCCTCGATCAACGCACGAGAGGCACCACCACCGAAGCGCACATCCTGCCCGTGGACTTTCAGCGGGATTCGGAGGCGGCGACCCTGGTTTCCCGGTCCCTTCTGGAACTGCTCCCGGCCGATGCCCTTCTCCTATCCGTCCACCAGGAGGCTGAGTGGCGTCCCGAGCTCGACCGGACGTGGACCTACGTCTGCCGACTCCACGAGGAACTGACGGCCGAGGGGCAGTCTCCCGATCCTCCCGACACACTTTTCCTCCCGGCGAACGAGGCGGAGGAAAAACTGGCCGGGCTGGCCCGCATCGATTTGGCCGCTACGCCCGAGGCAACCTCCAGAGCTGCCCACGGAACTTCTCCCGGGTCGCAGAACTCGCTTGCCTGCACTGCCCCGCCCGCGATTGAGCGAGACATGAAACGGCTGAGCGCCGCACTCCGTGCCACTTCGGCTACGGGCGGTCGCAGTCTCGTGCTCTGCGACAACCGGGGGCAATGTGAGCGCCTCGAGGAGATCCTCGTCGGCGCCAAGAAGATTCCGCCCGGGGCNCACGTGGTCGTCGGCTCTCTTGCCGCCGGATTCATACTGGAGTCCGCAGACCCGCCCCTCCAAGTGCTCACCGACCACGAGATTTTCCGCCGCTCACGGCGAATCCAGAACAGGCGCCGGTTTCGCGGGGCGGTGGCGCTCGAAAGCCTGTCCCAACTGAGTCTTGGGGACTACGTCGTGCATATGGATCACGGGGTGGGCGTTTTCANGGGNTTACAGCANGTCGAGATCGGGGGCGANGAGTTCGAGTCNATGTCGATCGAGTACGCCGGCGGAGAAGTCCTCCGCGTGCCGGTCTACCGNCTCGACCTCGTCGAACGCTGGGTGGGTGAATCCGAGGGTGCGNCTCCTCCCGCCGTACACCGGATCGGGGGGAAACGCTGGAAGACCCTGAAAAGAAAAGCGAACGAAGCCATNGAGCTGATGACGTTCGAGCTCCTGCGACTCTACGCCAAACGCGAGGNGGAGGAGGGGTTCGCCTTCTCCAGCGACACNNTCTGGCAAAAAGAGATGGAGTCGTCGTTCCTCTATGANGACACGCCCGACCAGCGTGCCGCGACCGAAGTGGTGAAACGCGACATGGAGTCCACCAAACCGATGGACCGGTTGATCTGCGGCGACGTCGGGTATGGAAAGACCGAAATCGCGATCCGGGCGGCCTTCAAGGCGGTCCAAGACGGGAAGCAGGTGGCNGTCCTCGCGCCCACCACGGTGCTCGTGGAGCAGCATCGACACACNTTCTCGGAACGNCTCGCCGACTATCCGGTGCGGNTCGGGGCGCTCAGCCGCTTCCGCACACCAACCGATCAGAAAAAGATNCTGAACGGCCTTGCNGNCGGCGCNGTCGACATCGTGGTGGGGACACATCGACTACTCTCGCCCGATGTCGANNTCCCTCATCTTGGCCTCCTGATCGTCGACGAGGAGCAGCGCTTCGGTGTACGCCACAAGGAACGGCTCAAGCAGCTGAGGGCNTCCGTGGACGTGTTGACGCTGACGGCCACGCCCATCCCACGCACGCTGCACATGTCTTTCATGGGCTTGCGGGACCTGTCCCTGATCCGAACTGCNCCNCGGGATCGGATGCCGGTCATCACACACGTGATCCCGTGGTCGGATCAAATCCTTGCGGAGGCCNTACTCAGGGAATTGGACCGAGGAGGGCAGGCGTTCTTCCTACACAATCTGGTTTCGACGATCCACGGAGCCGCCGAGCGGATCAGAGCNCTGGTTCCCGAGGCCCGAATCGAGATCGCCCACGGACAGATGAGGCCGCGGCAGTTGGATCGAGTCATGCGGANCTTTGTCGACGGGGAGATCGATGTCCTGGTCTGCTCCTCGATCATCGAAAACGGCCTCGATGTCCCGAACGCAAACACGCTCATCGTGAACCGGGCCGACCGTTTCGGGCTCTCTCAACTCTACCAGATCCGAGGNCGCGTGGGGCGNTCCGATCGCAGGGCCTTCTGNTATCTGATCGCGCCCAACGAACTCGGTGACGACGCCGAGCGCCGCCTAAGTGTCTTGGAACACCACACGCAACTGGGAAGCGGATACTCCGTGGCTCTCCNGGANATGGAGTTGAGGGGAGCCGGAAACTTGCTCGGCGGAGAGCAGTCCGGGTTCGCACATTCCATCGGCATAGACGCCTACATGCGATTGCTCGAACAGACCGTCAAATCGCTCAAGGGGGAGGAGGACAGCCAGAAATTCCCCTACCCGGACGTCTCGATCTCGGGCTCTGCCTATCTCCCCGANTCGTACATCTCCGACTCGGGCCAAAANTTANATCTCTACCAAAGGCTTTCGAAGCTCGCCCAGATTGCCGAGGTNGCCTCCCTTCGAGANGAGTTGGCGGACCGCTTCGGNGCCCCTCCTGTTCACGTGGAGCACTTGCTGGATGGTGCCACGCTACGAATACTCGGAAGGCGACTCGGCGTCGAGCGCATACTCGTGAGAGAGCGCGAGGCGAGACTGAACTTCAGGGCCGCCGTGGTGCCACGACTCTCGGTTCTGGAGCGTCCTCTCCAAGACCGCTCCGTCAGCGTGGAGGTGCGGCGCATGACNCCACTCTCGCTGGTCCTTCATCAAGCGGGTCCGGATTCGCTAGTTTCCACGCTGATCNTCGCCCTCAACACGTTGACCGAGGCGCGCGATGAGGCGGCGTGAAACGGTTGCACACTCGAAGGATGCCAGCCGCCTCATGACAGGGTGTGCNAANTGGCNCCCGTGATTTACGGAGATGAGTGACGATGACACATCCACCTGGACGGACTAGTCGGCCCCTGGGTAGGCCCGCAAAGGTGATCGTCTTCGGGGTCCTGACCGCTCTGTGGGCCTGCGAAACGGAATCGGTCCTCGCGCGAGCGGCGGGTCACGAATTGACCGTGGATCATGTGGTGGAAATGCTCGCCCGGGAAAACGCGATGCCAAATCAAGCCGACGTCGTGGACGCGCTCGCGAACCTCTGGGTCGACTATACACTCGTCGCGGTGAGCGCCAGCGAGGACCCCCAGTTTACTACGATCAATCTCGATGCCCTCCTCCAGCCACAGTTCAATCAAGAGATCATCAACCTATATATGAACTCGGTCCTCCGACCCGACACGGCAATCTCTGAGGAGGACTTGAGAGGAATGTGGGAGGCTGACCCTCCGGACGACTCGGTTCGGGTACAGCACATCCTGCTCGCCCTTCCGGATCCGGCGACTCAAGCCCAGGTGGACAGCTTGCTGGAGTTTGCGGCACAACTCAAGGTACGAGCCACGAAGGGCGAATCTTTCGAGGCCCTCGCCGGCCAATACAGCGAGGACAGCGGCAGCGCGATCCAGGGGGGCGACATCGGATTTTTCAGCGTGGGAGTGATGGTGCCTTCGTTCGAAGAGGCCGCTTTCTCAATGGCCGTGGGTGAAGTCAGCGACCCCGTGTTGTCTCCGCTTGGCCTCCACGTCATCAAGGTCACGGACCGTAAGGCGCCGTCGTTCGAGGCGGCGCGCGACAGCTACCGGGACTCGATCATTTTGGGGAGACTGCTGGAAACCGACTCGATCTTCTTCGCCAGAGTCGATGAGGAGCATGAAATCGAGGTTGAAACTGGGGCCGTCGAGGCCATGCGCCAACTCGCTATGAACCCAAGGGCGGCACTCGGCGCCAGGGCGGCGAGCCGTACGCTCGTGTCGTATCGTGGCGGGTCGTACTCGGCATCGGACGCACTGCTCTTGCTGAATACGCGGCAGGTGGACCTCCCGGCTCAGTTAGCCGCAGCTCCGGACGAGGCCCTGCTCGAGCTCCTGCACACCCTCGGGCAGGAGGAGGTTCTACTGACTCGTGCGGCCGAGGCCGGAATCAGTCTGGCGGAGCAGCACGTCGATTCTCTGGACCTCCTTACGCGGCAAGGATTGGTAGCGGCGACCGATGAGCTCGGTATTCGCGGCATCCCTCGCTTAGCGGGTGAAACGGCCGACGACGCGATAGCCCGGACGCTTATTCAAATCCTACGTGAACTCACGGCAGGAACGCTCAACGTAGTTCCCATGAGCGGGGTCAGCTGGTCGCTCCGTCGGGAACTCGACTGGGACATTTTCCAGAGTGCGATAGGAGCCACGGTCGAGCGAGTCGATGATCTGATGGGATCCACCGGGATGGCGGCGCCCCAACCGGTCGTGGTACCCACCGTGCCTGCACCAGCGACGCCGCCGGTCCTCGACTCCACCCAGAATTGACGCCGGTCGCCGGTCGCCTCAGGAACACGTTTTCCNNCCTGGTTTAGACAAACCCATGAGTTTCTCATNCGAACGGTTCGTGCTCCTAGTTGCTACCCTGTTNCTGATCCCCTCGCCAGGNGAGGGACANCAACTCCAACAGGGCATCAACATAGTCGAGCGGGTAGTCGCGGTCGTCGGAGATTCCATGATCTCCCAGACCCAAATCGATGAATCCCTCCTTTCCATGGAGGCGAGGGGATGGACTCGTCCGACCGGAGCGGCCGAGCTCTTGGAGGCGAAGCTGGAGATCCTGGATCAACTCATCAACCTGCAGTTGATTGTTCAGGAGGCGGCAAAAGACTCCCTCCTCGCGGTCTCCGAGGAGGAATTGGAGGACCGTGTCCAGGTGCAGATCGACGGTCAAGTCCGGCAATTTGGTACGTTGGGCCGACTTCAACAGGCCCTGGCTGAGCAGAACATGACATTGGCCTTGTACCGCGAACAGCAGAAGAACCTCATCCGGCAACAGGTGCTTCAAGAACGGTATTTCGCAAAAATAGGAAGGAGTTCGGCAAATGTCGTCGTCACGGACGAGGAGGCACGCGCCTATTTCGATGAGAACCAGGATCTGTTTCCAGATAGGCCGGAGACCTTTGTCATCGAGACCATCCAACTCGAACCTGAGGCAACCGACGCCGTCAAAGCGGTGGCCCTCGCGAGGGCTGACAGCGTCCTGGGTCTTATCCTCGAAGGGGGAGATTTTGCGGAGCTCGCGGTGCGCTTCACGGACGAGCCCGGCGATGCGGGCGGAGAACTCGGGTGGATCCGTAAAGACGGGAGCTTTGTGGAGGAGTTCGAGGAAGTTGCCTTCGGGATCCCTGACGGAGTGCCAAGCCGTCCCGTCGAGACACAATTCGGATACCATCTCATTCTGGTCGAGCGGATACGGGGAGGGGAGCGTCGAGTACGGCATATCCTGTTCTCGCCGGAGATCACGACAAGCGACGTCGAAGCGAACGACGCTCGAGCAGAGTCGTTCGCCGACAGGCTAAGAGCCGGTGAGACCACTATGGAGGACCTCGGCTTGGAGCCCGATACGGTCCTGTTGCCTCTCGATGTGATCGCCCAGACATCTCCTGGGCTTGCCGGGGCGTTGCAGAACGCCCAGGTGGGTGACGTGATCGGGCCAGTCACTGTGGCCGACCCCCGGGCCGCAAATGCCCGGCTCCTCGCTGGGCTGTTGGAGATAAGGCCTGGAGGCCCCGGCGAGTTCTCCGAATTTAATGACATGATCGTGGAGCGCATGAAGAATGAGCGTCTCACCGCAACCGTGATCGAGGGGCTGCGTAGTCAGGCGTACATCGACATTCGCCTCGGCGAGGGCTGACGCGCGAAGACGCCTCATGTCCAGGCAACGTTTGGCGGTCACGCTCGGCGATCCACGCGGAATCGGCCCTGAGGTGGTTGCGGACGCGGTTCGGCATCTCGAAAACCAGGGCAGTGACACCGAGTTCATCTTGCTGGGTCCGGACGAGTTCAATCCGGGACTCGGCACGTACAACGGTGTAGGTCACTTCGACGGCTCCGAGCGTTCGGCTGGATTGCTGTCAGCCCTCGCTGTGGAGAGAGCGGTCCGCTTGGCCCTTGTCGGCACGGTAGCGGGAATCGTCACCGGTCCGATCCACAAACCGGCTCTCCGTTCCGCTGGTTTCATGGAGCCAGGCCATACCGAAATGCTCCAGCGCCTCACTGATGTCTCCGACGTTGGGATGCTCATGGTCGCCGAGGAAACGGCTCTGGGGGCACCCCTCCGGGTGCTCCTCGCTACGACGCATGTGCCACTACGCGACGTGCCCGATCTGTTGAGCACGGACCTGCTCGTTTCTCAGGCGATGCTCTTGAACTCATCGCTCGAAACCGACTGGAATCTCGCTCGTCCGCGCCTCGCGCTCTGCGCCCTGAATCCGCACGCCTCCGACGATGGATTGTTCGGGGACGAAGAAAATCTTGTATTCCGGCCTGCAATAGATGCACTGTGTAAAGCAGATATCCAGGTAGAGGGCCCGATCCCTGCAGACACCGTGTTCAACCGGACGCTGAATGGGGAGTATGACGCGGTTATCGCCCCGTATCACGACGTAGGGATGGCCCCCTTCAAGACCATCGCTTTCGGAGCAGGGGTCAACGTGACACTGGGACTACCTTTCGTTCGGACGTCTCCGGATCACGGGACCGCATTCGATATTGTGGATACAAGTAGAGCGGATTCGTCGTCGATGCAGGCTGCGCTCCGAATGGCGTCTGGGTTGGCGTCGAAACGTTTTGGCACTTTGGCGGCCCGTACATAGTGTTTTCTGCCCGCTCTATGATCGGAAGTTGTTGATGAATATTAACTCGCGAGGTTACGATCCCACGTGATCAAGTTCATCCACGTGACCAAGGAGTACTCCCGCTCCGGACCGGCCCTCGACGACATATCGTTCCATTTGGTCAAGGGACAGTTCGCGTTTCTTACCGGGCACTCCGGATCGGGAAAGTCCACCGCTCTACGACTTGCACACCTAGCCGAGAGGCCGAGCGATGGAGAGGTACGTGTGAGCGGGTTTTCGTCCACGAGAACCTCTCGCCGAGACGTATGGAAGCTCCGCCGAAAGGTGGGTTACGTATTTCAGGATTTTCGTCTCCTTCCCGGCCGCACCGCTCTCGAGAACGTCTCCTTCGCCCTCGAGGTCATCGGTTCCCCGAAGAAGCAGATTTTCCCGCGAGCCCAACGGCTTCTCGGTCAAGTGGGCCTCGCACCAAAAGCGGGAGCGTGGGTTCATGAGCTCTCGGGGGGCGAGCAGCAACGCGTCGCCATCGCCCGAGCCCTCGCGAGCGAGCCGCTCCTTCTCTTGGCGGACGAGCCCACAGGCAATCTCGACGACCGGGCCACTCGCGGTATCATGGACCTGTTCTGGGAGATCAATGCAGTCGGGATGGCCGTTCTGATGGCAACGCACGATCTGGAGCTCATGAACCGGCATCCGAACGCCCGAGTACTCGAGCTCGACCAAGGGCGCCTGGTGTACGACTCCGCCGACGAGAAGCCGGCGGCGAGCGGTGAGCAGCGGAGTCCCCGACTGGCCTCCGGCATGAGCCCGGTTCTACGGGGCGAGCCGGACGTTGATCCCGAGCGGGAACCGGCTCGAGAACCGGAACTCGATCGCGGACCGGACCTGGATCTAGAACCGAAACTTGGTCGCGAACCGGAGCCAGCCCAAGAAACAGGGAACTGAGTGTTCTATACCATTCGCGAAACCCTCATCGCGTCCAAGAGAGCCCCGCTGCTTACCGGGCTCTCTGCCGCCATGGTAGGACTCGCCCTTTTCGTCGTGGGGCTTTTTGGCCTCGCCGCGTATAACGTCCGAGTCTACATGGAGACACTGGAGGAGCGGGTCGAGGTCGTCGCCTACCTTCGAGACGATGCGACCACGGCGGAGATCGCCGATATGGCAGGGGCTCTCTCGTCACTCCCAGCAGTCCTCGCGGTGGACGTCGTGACCAAGAGCGAAGCGCTCGAGAGGGCCTATTCGGAACTGCCCGAGTTCAGTGAGATCCTTTCGGACCTCGAAGTCAACCCACTTCCCGCGTCCCTCGAGATCCAGCTTCGTCCCGGAAATCGCACTGCCGAGACGGCCGATCGAATCGCAGAACAAGCCGGCCTCTACCCCGCCGTGGAAGAGGTGCAGTACGGCCAGGAATGGGTCGTCAAGTTGTTCACCCTGCGGCGGATGGGTGTGGTAACGACCACTGTGTTGGGCACGGCCTTCGCGGTTGTTGCCGCGTTGATCATCGGGACTACGGTGCGAATCGCGATCTTCGCACGACAAGAGGAGATCAAGATCATGCAGTTGGTGGGAGCCCGCGACGGCTTCATCCACCGCCCTTTCCTGCTCGAGGGCGGCATCACCGGGGCCATCGGGGGCGCCCTCGCCCTCGCCCTCACCTATACCACATTCTGGTCGGTATTCAACTACCTCTTCACCATTTCGTGGATCCCCTGGGAATGGGCCGGGATCGGGGTCTCGGCCGGAATCGTGTTCGGCGTGTTCGCGAGCGGATACGCGGTACGTAAGCACCTCCGCGAGATTTAGCGGTGAGGAGCCTTTACACGCGGGTCGGGCTGGGAATGGCCCTCGCGGTCCTGGCGCTCGCGCAGACGCCGGTGGCCGGGCAGCAGGCCACCGAAATTCAGAGGGAGATCGTCGATAGCCAACAGCGACTCGAGGCGGTGCGCCAGGAACGAAGCCGTCTGCAACGCGACTTGAGCTCCCTGGAAGGCCGAGTGCGAGACGCATCGAGCGAACTCGCGAATGTCGAACGGCTGGTCAGCGCGTCTCGGTCCGTAGTAGCCGAGATCGACTTGCAGGTGGATGCCGTGGGAGGCGAATACCAGAGCACGTCCCGTTCTCTCCTGGTCACCCGCGAGCGACTCTTGACCGCAACGGCCGTCCTCAACCGCCGTCTCCGGGATATCTACAAGCGGGGGACTCTCCACTCGGTGCGCGTGATGCTGGGGGCCGGCTCGTTTTCCGGCATCCTGACGCGCTACCGGTACCTGCGCCTCATCGCTTCGTACGATCGCACGCTGGTGCGGCGCGTGAGAGAGCTCGAAATGGATCTGGTCCAAGAGAACGCATCTCTTCAGAGCAGTATGGTCAGCTTGGATCGCCTGCGGCAGTCCAGACTCAGCGAAGTGGCCGCTCTACGCTCGGTGGAAGCAACACATCGCCGGGCGCTCGACGTATATCATGCCCAGGAGGAAACGGCCACCGACCGATTAGAGCAACTCGAGCTCGACGAGAGCCGTATCAACCTCATTATCACGGACCTCGAAACGAGACGCGTGGAGATCGAGCGAACGGCCGCCAGAGGAGTAGCGCCGAGCACGTTCACAACTGCGGAGGCAGGGGCGCTGAATTGGCCAGTGGAAGGCGATTTGATCTATCAGTTCGGAACAGAAGTGAGACCGAACGGCATTTCACTGCCGTGGCGAGGAATCGGGATCCGGGCGGCCATCGGAACTCCAGTACGAGCCGTGGAGGCAGGTACAGTCGAACTGGCAGGCCCCATGGAAGGGTACGGCCTGAGCGTGATCCTGAGCCACGGAGGTGGTTTCTATACTCTGTACTTCTACCTCGAAGAGATCGACGTCGCCCAGGGTCGAGAGGTAGTGGCCGGCCAAGTAATGGGTACCGTGGGGGGCGCTGATACCCCGGAGGGGCCCCACCTGGAGTTCCAGGTCCGCTCCAGTGCCAGTGGACTCCCTCGAGCGGAGGACCCACTCAGGTGGCTTCGGGCGCAGGAGCGGTGAGCCTGCACCCCGTTTTCGGTCACACGGACCTTCAGGCGTCCCTTTCTCGCGCCTTGGCAACGGGATCTCTTCCGCCGAGCCTGCTCATCCACGGCCCGCGAGGCGTGGGGAAGCAACGACTCGCTCTCTGGCTCGGTCAACTCCTGCTTTGTCCCGAATCCGGGCCCGAGGGCCCTTGCGGCGAATGCAAGGGGTGCCGCATGGCCGTGAATCTCGAGCATCCCGACCTCCACTGGTATTTCCCGCTAGCGAAACCGAAAGGGGTTCGGCCCGCCAAGCTTTCGGAGGCCTTGGAAAAAGCTCGGTACGATACGATCGCAGAGCGCAAGGCACGTCCGCTTCGGCCTGCGTCTGCGCCGGCGGAACCGACTGGGCTCTACCTGGCCGTCGCCCAGGCTCTGCGCTCCCACGCCAACCGCCGGCCGGCCGTGGGACTCCGGCAGGTCTTTGTAATCGGGGACGCCGAGACACTCGTTCCCCAGGAGTCCAGTCAGGAGGCGGCCAATGCACTCCTGAAGCTTCTCGAGGAGCCCCCCACGAGTACTCTTATCATCCTCACCTCGAGTGAACCGGGCCGACTCCTCCCTACTATTCGTTCGCGAACGATGCCGCTCCACCTACCTCCCCTCGCACCGGACGCTGTCGAACAGTTTCTGGTCGAGGCCGGCGGGGTCTCTCCGGAAGACGCGCGCAGGGCCTCCCACCTCGGCCGGGGGTCGATCGGCCGAGCTCTGGGCTTCCTACCGATAGAAGGTGACCCGGGTCCCCTCGAAACCCTACGAACGCAGGCTTTCGAGCTTCTCCACGCAGCCTCGGATACGGACCCAGGGGCTGTGTATCGAAAATCGCTGGAGTTCGGCACCACACGCAGCCGTGGTCTGATGCCCCTTCTTGAACTTCTCGAGGACGCCCTGCGAGACCTCTCCGTAACGGCCGCGAGGGCTTCCGAGGGCCTCATCAACAGTGATCGGGAAGATCTTCTGGAACGGATTCGAGAGGCCCGGGATATTCATCCGGTGGCGGTCGCGAAGGCATTTCGGCATTTGGAAGAGGCCAAGGAACTGGTGGCCGGCAACGTGAACCCCCAGCTCATCGTGGCTGGACTCTTGACCCGCATCCGGGAGGAACTCGTTGGCAACCCCTAAAGACCACGACTCGGGCGGGCAAGGCCTTACCCACATGGACGGCGAGGGAAATCCGCGCATGGTAAACGTGTCGGATAAGGCCACCTCGGCGCGCACCGCGGTGGCCGAGGGCCGTATCCGCATGTCTTCGGACACGCTTGATGCCATTCGAGGGGGGGAGGTGCACAAGGGAGATGTGCTCCAGGTAGCTCGACTTGCCGGAATCATGGCCGGAAAGCGCACGGCCGACCTGATCCCCCTTTGCCACATGCTCCCCGGTGCCTCCATTACCGTGGACCTAGACTTCGATGAGGCCCTCCCCGGGATCGTCCTTCAGGCAGAGGCACGTATCACCGGCCAGACGGGAGTCGAGATGGAGGCCCTCACAGCTGTTTCCGTAGGGCTTCTCACGGTATACGACATGGCAAAATCCCTCGACCGCGGAATGGTGATCGAGGGGATCCGTCTGCTCCGTAAAGACGGTGGAAAGTCGGGCACGTGGACCGCCGATTAAACCAACCGCTGTAACTCCATCATCCTTTTTATTGGAGATTTTTTTGAGATTCAAAGTCCTGATCTTATCGACCGCCGGTATCAGCGCCTGTTCGAGTGGTTCCGGAGCTCCCGGAGCCCCTCCCTCCCCCGTATCGAGCGGGAGTGAGTATGAGAGCG
Organism: Gemmatimonadota bacterium; assembly: GCA_002731735.1. Lineage (GTDB taxonomy): Bacteria > Gemmatimonadota > Gemmatimonadetes > Longimicrobiales > Gaopeijiaceae > UBA822. The sequence goes on from PCCM01000033.1 coordinate 23,880, forward strand.
CCACGGTCCGAGCGGCGGCCACGATCCGCCCCGACGATATCCGGCGGCACATCACGTTTCTGGCGAGCGACGATTTAGCGGGAAGGGACACGCCGAGTGCGGGGCTCGAAACCGCGGCCGCGTACTTGGTGGGATTCATGGAAGAGGCCGGGCTCGAACCCGCTGGAGAAAACGGGACGTTCATTCAACGCTTCCCTTACACCCGTTCGGCCATGATCGCAGCGTCCCGGCAGGTGAACTACCGGTCGGCCGGATCGACGCGGGCGTTGGAATACGCGCGGGACTACTACGTGGTACCGGCGGATCTTTCGGCGACGAACGCCGAAGTCGTTTTCGCAGGCGTAGCCGCTCGGCCCTCGGCCGGATTGGCTGGAGTGGGCCAGGGGAAGGTGGCACTCTTCACCGCCACGGGTAACCCCATGATAGGAACCGGTGAGGACCTGCTCGGCGCGTTCCAAGCCGCTGTCCAAGGGCGGGCCGGCGGCGTGGTTCTCCTCCTCGATGAGACGCAAACAGCAGACTCGATCCTGGACATGGCCAGCGCACTTCAGGGAGCCGGGCTGATAATCCCGCTCCCCGTCGTTGCCCTGTCGTCCGAGAGGGGAGCCGAGCTCTTGGCTGGGGCCGACCTGGATCTTGCCGCACTCAGGGCGTCGCCACCGGCGAACGTAATACCCGTCGACGGCGTCACGATGAACCTCTCCGCCCCCTATGAGGTGTCCGAGCACACGCCGCCCAACGTGGCAGGAATGATACGGGGGAGTGATCCCGTGCTGCGGGAGCAGTACATCGTGTATACGGCCCATTTCGACCATGTCGGTGTCGGGATTCCCGATGCGACCGGAGATTCGATCTACAACGGAGCTGACGAC
>PCCM01000034.1 GCA_002731735.1 Gemmatimonadota bacterium
CAACAGGGCCAACAGGGCCAACAGGGTCAACAGGGTCAACAGGGTCAACAGGGTCAGCAGGGCCAACAGGGTCAACAGGGTCAGCAGGGCCAACAGGGTCAGCAGGGAGGCCAACAAGGAGGCTTCGGTGGCCCTGACGGCGGCCCTGATGGCGGAAACCGGGGCGGTGTATACAACGGTTCGAGATACGGCCGTCTCTCGACGGGCGACATCCGACAGTTCCGCAGCGAGGCCCGGCAACGTGTCCAGGAGGCGCTCGAATTGCAGCGCCTGCTTGAGGATGTGGACTTGAACGATCAGCAACTCGGTGACGTGATCGCGGCCCTGAGGCAATTGGACCGTGAGGATGTCTACCTCGACCTGGCCGAGTTAGCCCAGCTCCAGTCGCAGATCGTCGAGGGATTGAAGCAACTCGAGTTCGGCCTACGGCGAGAGCTGGAGGGAGAGAGCCAAGAGCGGGTCTTCATCTCCGGCTCCGATGACGTCCCAAGGGGCTTCGAGGACTTGGTCGACGAATACTACCGGGCTTTGTCGAGGAGCCCTAGTAACTGAGCGAGGCTCCTCTTCCAAACGACCGGAGCTGGGCAAGCACCTACTTTTCCTGCCAGGGTGGTGGGTGTGAGCCCGGTTTCGTTGGCCGATGGGTCACATGCTACCCGGGACCGATTCGTCCTCCCCGCTAATGTTCGACATTAGAACGAGATCCCAGCGGGGTAGAAGAGGGGTAGTTGATCCATGAAGATCGGTGTTTTGATACTCAATTTTGGCGAACCCGAAAATCCCACGCTCGACGAGGTAATCCCCTTCCTGGAGCGTATTTTCGCCCGGAACTCGTCCCTCGAGTCCGACAAGGGTAGTGGTCGAGCCCGGAAGCTCGCTGAAGCACGAGCGCCTGGTCTGATCGAAGAGTACAAACAAATCGGCGGGTCCCCACTGGCCCGGCAGGCCAGAAAACAGGTCCGCATGGTCGAGGGTATTCTTCGCCGGCGGGGCTTGGACCTGCAGTGTTATTCGGGCATGCAGTTTACGGAACCGTCAGTCGCTACGGTCGTGGCTGAGGCACAAGCGGCGGGCGTCGAGCAGTTGGTGGCCCTTCCCGTCTACCCTCTGTGCGGAAGATCGACCACTATTGCAGCTCTGGAGGACGTTCGGGGCGCCATGAGCGAACTCTCGTGGGAGGTACCGCTCCGCGAAATCACTGGCTGGCATCGGCACCCGGCGTATCAGCGACTCCGCGCAGACACCATTCTCGACTACGTGAAACGGGAGGGAGTCGACCTCCACGCGTCAGACACCACACTCGTATTTTCGGCCCACGGTACTCCGCTGAAATACGTGGACAAGGGTCCACGTTATGTGACGTACGTCGAGGAGGTGTGCCGCATGGTCGCTCGGGAACTCGGCATCAGCGACTACGCGCTCGGCTACCAGAACCATACCAACCGTGACATTCCATGGACGGCTCCCGACATCGAATCTGTAATTCGGGAGGTCGATGCGGCTCGGGTCATCGTCGATGCGGTCAGTTTCATGCATGAGCAGTCCGAGACTCTGGGGGAGTTGGATGGCGAACTCCGTGAAATTGCGGAAGAAGCTGGCCTCGAGTTCCACCGCATACCCATTCCCCACGATGATGCCGCCTTCGCGGCGCTTCTGGCGGATCTCGTAGAGGACGTACTCCGGCCCGAGCCCGTCATGGGTGAGCTGGGCCTACGCCGCTGCCTCTGTCGGGCCACGCCAGCTACGTTCTGCCTCAACGCCGCCGACTGATCGATCACACATCGGCGGCACCACATCGCCGTTAGACACCGGCGATCGACACCGGCGTCAGGCGTCACACATCGGTGTCACACCGGCCTGGAGCCCGTCGCGTACGCTGTCGCGAGGGTGGCCGCCAAACGCTTGCCCTCGGTAATCCTGCCCAGGATCCCCGGCCGAGCCGTGTAGTTCGAGCAGAAGTGTAGGTCCGGCGGCCATTCGACGCCCTCGAGGCCATCCCACGTCTCGTCCCACGCGGGAATCCTTGTTCTAGAAACGTGAAGCGCCTCCGCCGAGTGTCCGGTGACGACTTCGAACTCTCTACAGGCGATTTCCGCGATCCGGGCATCGTCCCAGTCGGGCAACTCGGAGTTTTTCATCCCGCCCAGGTAGGCGGTATGGAGGCCAGGGCGCCCAAACAGGCTGTCGTTCCAGGTCACACCTCTCGTCTCGAGAGACTCCCCGAAGGCTACCTGGAAGCCGAGGCCACTGAGTTTCGTTTCAGACTTCAGGTAGACGAGGGCGAGACGGTTGTACCGAAGCGCTGACAGCCGGCCGGCCTCTTCCGGGTACGAACCGCCGAGGAGGCCCGCGGCCGTATCGGACGGGCACGTCAAAACGACCGCGTCAACAGGAACACTTCCCGCGCCGTCTGCGGTGACCTCCCACCCGACCCGCCTCTTCCGCAGCATCCGAACCGGAGTTTCCAGCCGGACACTTCCCCCTAGCTTCCCGGCGATCGCCAGCGGTAGCGCCCCCAACCCCTGCCGGAAGGAGCAAGGCGGGGATTCGGCGGCTCGCCCGGCACTGCGAAACATCCGCCACAGAATACTCCTCCGAACGCCAAGCTCCGCCAGGGTCCGCTGCAGTGCGTGCTTCACCGGCATGCGATCCGGATCAGAAGCGTAAAGGCCGCCATAGAGGGGCCCCAGCAAAGCTCGATACGCGGCCCCACCGAACTTCCTCCGCAAGAAAGGGCCCACGAGTTCGCCTGCTCTCGGACCGGCAGTGAACGGCTCGGCCAGCACGCGCGCCTTGGCCCACAACGAAAGAAGATCCGTGGTCACGGCCTGCGAGAACGAGAGGGGAGCCCGCCGCAGTTGGCCTCGGTGATACACGTACAGAGGAAGATCCTTCGAGGCCGTGACCAACTCCTCGCTCAGGCCCACGCTCTCGACGAGGTCCCGGAAGGGACCGGTCAGCCGTGCCCGCTGAGGGCCCAACTCCAACACGAGGTCCCCGTGGAGTTCGGACCGCATGACACCACCCGGAACGCTCGCCGCTTCCCAGACGGTGACGTCAACGCCTAAACGGCGAAGCTCATAGGCGAGGACCAAGCCCGAGATTCCACCTCCAACGATACCAATCATCCGGTCGAGTCTACATCGATTCGCCCGACTTTCAACCCGACTTTCAATATGACACACTTGACAAACAGCTCGTTTTACGTAAAGTTAGGCAAGACTAACTTTTATATTGGGTATCGTCAACAAGGGAATTTTCGCATGGGAGACAGGCAAGACGAGAAGCTGGGCCAGGCCCATGCTGGAATCTCGCGCCGTGACCTTCTGAGATCGGGAGTGGCCGGAGCCGTCGGCCTGGCGGCCGGGACGGGGGCACTCGCTGGATCGAAGCTAGGAAACGACGAATCGACGGTCAGCGGGGCTGGGGGGGCGCACAACCCCAGGCTCGCCGGAGCCGAGGGCGATGTGGATCCGGCGGGATTCGATCCGACCGCCTTCCTGAAAAATTTCGACTACGGCAACGTATCGACGCTCCCCAACGGACAGATTCAGAGGGAGTACGAAATCACTGCCGTGGATAGCGAGATCGAGGTTGCGCCGGGCGTACACTTCGCTGCATGGACCTACAACGGGACGGTTCCCGGACCGAGCATCCGTTGCACCGAAGGTGATCGGCTGAAGGTGAATTTCACCAACGGGGGAAGTCACCCACACACGATCCACTTCCACGGTATCCACGCTGCAGACATGGACGGCGTTTTCGAAGTAGTCGAGCCGGGAGAGAGCTTTGTCTACGAGTTCGACGCGGCGCCTATGGGGTTCCACCTCTATCACTGCCATGCCATCCCCTTGAAGCGGCATGTGCACAAAGGTTTGTACGGTGCGTTTATCGTAGATCCGCCGGAGGGAAGACCCGAAGCCAACGAAATGATGATGCTGATGAACGGGTTCGACACGAACTTCGACGGGGACAACGAAGTCTATGCGGTAAACACGGTGGCCTTCCACTACCAGAAGCATCCCATCGAGATCGAGCAGGGGGAGCTGGTACGCGTCTACCTCGGCAACATGACGGAGTTCGACCTTTTGAACTCGTTCCACATGCACGGAAATTTCTTTCGCCTCTACCGCACCGGAACGGATCTCGAACGCTACGAATTGACCGACACCGTAATGTTGTGCCAGGGTGAACGCGCGGTCCTCGAATTCACCTACGATTACCCCGGTAGGTACATGTTCCATGCACACCAGAGCGAGTTTGCCGAACTCGGGTGGATGGGAATCTTCGACGTCAAACCGCGGGCCCTGGCTTGACATCCGCAACAGAGCCTACGCATACGCGTGACGGTCAGCCGGACGGCACCGTTCCGTCGGATGGGACTGCCCATTCGGCTCCTACGAGGCGTATGGTCTTGGCGGCCAAGGGACTGCTCCCGCTGCTGCTGCTGGCAGGCTTACTGGCGGTGTTTCTTCGGTTCGGGCCCGTCGGCGTGTTCCGGGCCTCATTTCCACCCATCGAAGAACTCACTTTCGGGCGTATCGCCTTTCCCCAGCCGGGCTTGATCCGCGTCCATATGGTCAACGGGGGTCCCGAACCGGTCACGGTCGCTCAGGTGATGCTGGACGACGCTTACTGGGAGCACACGGTCGTACCAGACCGCGAGGTCGGTCGTCTCGACGACATTGTGATAGAAATCCCCTACCCGTGGGTCGATGGGGACCCGCTGATCGTCACGGTCGTCAGCTCAACGGGAGTTACCTTCACTCAGGAAGTGGCCGTCGCCACCCAGTCTCCGGAAATCAACCGGTCCTACGTTGTCACCTTCGCCCTTCTGGGCGTTTATGTGGGCGTCGTCCCTGTGTTCCTGGGACTGCTGTGGCTTCCGTTTATCGCTGGCGTGAGCCAGCGTTGGATCGACTTCTTCCTGAGCTTCACCGTGGGGCTGTTGCTCTTCCTCGGGGTGGATGCTCTGGAGGGAGCTTTTGCGTTGACGGGCCGGGTGGCCTCGGCCTTTCAGGGGGTCGGACTCATCGTCCTGGGGGTGGTCAGCGCGCCTCTCGTCATTCACACCGTGGGCCGTATAGGCAGGGGTGATTCCGCGATCACTCCTCTGGGTATCTCCACCCTGATCGCCATCGGGATCGGGCTCCACAACCTGGGAGAAGGCCTCGCCATCGGCTCATCCTATGCGGTCGGCGAGGTGGCGCTGGGGACGAGTTTGGTCTTCGGGTTTTTGCTTCACAACACGACCGAAGGCCTCGGCATCGTGGCGCCCCTGGCCCGTTCGAGGCCGTCGTACGGGAAGCTGGCGGCTCTCGGTCTCATCGCTGGCGTTCCCACGATCTTCGGTGCTTGGATCGGAGGATTCTCTTATTCGCCGACAGCCAGCGTTCTATTCCTGGCGATCGGCGCCGGAGCTATCGTCCAGGTCATCGCGGTTCTCGGCCGGAGTATGGGATCTGGTGGGCGAGAAGGCTTCAAGAGCCCGCTCAATGCAGCCGGGGTGGTGGCGGGGCTGATCGTCATGTACGCCACGGGGCTGTTCGTGGCCGCTTAGTTGTAATCGAATAGAAGGCTGGGAGGTGTGCATATGAACGCGGTTGGAATCGTGACCATTGCGTTGGGGGTCCTCGTGGTGTGCTACCGGGGAACATTGCTGGTCGCCCCCGCGCCGACCCTGCGTTGGTTCAAGGAGACCGTTGCGAGCAACGGTCGGCTCCGAACCTTTGGCTCGTTCCTTGTGACCCTCGGGGCAGCGATGGCTTGGGCAGGCGCCTCAGAGGACAGTGGATTGGCCACCTTCCTGACAGTATTCGGCTGGGGGTTACTCGGGNTCAGCGCACTGGTCNTGGTGCTGTTCCCGGGCATCTACCGCGCCATGGCCAACGCGTTCTTGCCCTCCGACACAAGTGGGNGTCTGTTCTTGTGGCGCNTCCGAGGGCTGGCAGGGACCCTNGTGGGGGTGCTCGTAATCTACTTCGGCGCACTCGCACTCTGGACCCNACGCTNNCCCGNGTAGTACCCCCTCAACAGCCTTCTGTNCTCGTCTCNGGGCCAACCCCGCTNCTCAAAGCGTTTTCATGGGGTGGATTGCGGCCGGCGGCCGGTTTGGTCGTTAGATTGTCGAGCCAGACGTTCCTTGCCGTATCCCTCTCTCTAGCGCTCCTGACGCAGCTCGCGCGACCCACTGTCCTCCCTCAACAGCCCTCGTATGACCGATCAACAGTTCATCTACGTGATGAAGGGCCTCCGAAAAATCGTCCCGCCCAAGCGAGAAATCCTCAAGGACATTTGGCTGTCCTTCTTTCACGGGGCCAAGATCGGCGTGGTCGGGGCGAACGGATCGGGCAAGAGCACCCTGCTCAAAATCATGGCCGGGCTAGACGAAGACTTCCTCGGTGAGGCCTGGTCAGCCAAGGGGACCAGAATCGGCTACCTGCCGCAGGAGCCCGAGCTCAACCCGGAGCTCGACGTTCGCGGCAACGTCGAGGAGGCCGTTCAAGAGACACGCAATCTCCTCAAGAATTTCGAGGAGATCAGCACGCGATTCGCCGAACCGATGACGGATGAGGAGATGGAGGCACTCATCGAGAAGCAGGCCCGACTTCAGGACCAGATCGACGCGTCCAACGCGTGGGACTTGGACCGCCGGGTCGAGATCGCGATGGACGCCCTTCGCCTCCCACCTCCCGACACGGATGTGAACACGCTGTCCGGCGGAGAGTTGAGGAGAGTTGCCCTATGTAGACTTCTCCTCGAAGAACCCGACATGCTTCTGCTCGACGAGCCGACCAACCACCTCGACGCCGAGTCGGTCGCCTGGCTCGAGCGATACTTGAGTGAGTTTTCCGGGACCATCGTCGCGATCACCCATGATCGATACTTCCTCGACAACGTGGCCGAGTGGATTCTTGAGCTGGACCGTGGAGAAGGGGTCCCGTGGAAGGGCAACTACTCTTCCTGGCTGGAGCAAAAGAGCGAGCGGCTACGTGTCGAGGAGAAACAGGTGTCCGCGCGCCAGAGTTCGCTCGCTCGCGAGTTGGAGTGGATCCGCATGGCCCCTCGGGCACGGCACGCCAAAGGCAAGGCTCGAATCGGCGCGTACGAGGAGCTTCTAGCGCAGGATGAGCGGGAGCAAATCCGCACTGCGGAGATCCTCATCCCGAAGGGGCCTCGGATGGGAAACGACGTCGTCGTGTGCGAGGCGGTCAAGAAGGGGTTCGGGGATCTCCTGCTCATTCATGACCTCTCGTTCGTCCTTCCCCCGGGAGCCATCGTGGGTATCATCGGCCCCAATGGTGCGGGAAAGACGACACTCTTCCGGATGATCACCGGAGAAGAAGAGCCCGACGCGGGCGCTGTTCGACTCGGGCAAACCGTCAAGTTGGCTTATGTCGATCAGTCGCGATCCGCCTTGGATCCGGACAAATCGGTCTTCGAGGAGGTGGCGGAGGGTCTGGAGATTCTCGAGTTCGGACGGGTCGAGGTGAACCCGAGAGCCTACCTGTCCTGGTTCAACTTTCGGGGAGCAGAGCAACAGAAGAAGGTAGGCGTCCTCTCTGGTGGAGAGCGGAATCGGCTCCACCTAGCCAAACTCCTGAAGGAGGGGGGGAATCTCATACTGCTGGATGAGCCGACGAACGATCTCGACGTCGATACGCTCCGTGCGCTTGAAGAGGCCCTGCTCTCGTTTGCGGGCTCAGTCATGGTCATTTCACACGACCGCTGGTTCCTGGATAGGATCGCGACCCATATCTTGGCCTTCGAAGGAGAGAGCCAGGCTGTTTGGTTCGAAGGGAACTACCAAGAGTATGAAGACGACCGCCGGAGAAGGATGGGAGCGGAGGCGGACCAGCCTCATAGGATCAAGTATAAGAGACTGGTGCGGTAGCTCCCGTTGGGAAAAGCCGAGTCGACGTCCGAACAAAACTGAGTGCGTTCGGAAATTTCAAGGGGTATCTTTACGATGTAGTTGAGGATGCGGCAAACCGCCTGATCGTCCAGAACCAGCCTTGGCCCGAAAACGTAGAGGCAGGGATTGTACCCCCGGAGCTCCGGCCAAGCCTTCCGCCAGACTTCACGTTCGAGCGTGGTCGCTACCAATTGGACTGGGAGAACTGGGTCCTCCCGCAGAGGATGCCGGGCGACTCCACCGTGCGGAGATTGATCGGTATTTCCGTAACGACGTCCGACAGATCTCTCGGCCTGGCGCTCGTGGATATGACCCCCGAGAACGCCGAATTCACACTCGGAGAAACCTACACATTCATTTTCGCCACACAGTAGGGCGCAGTAGGAGCAAGCGGTGGGGGCCGCGGTGGGGCTGCCGAGTTTACGGTGCAGACCTGCCCACTTATGTTTCTCGTGACCGCTAGGGGTACCCCGGAAGACAGGGTTGAGAGAGTCCCTTGGAACCTGACCCGGCTGACACCGGCGTAGGGAGCGCGGCATGAAGTCGACACCAACGGAAAAGCCGCCCGGCCCCACACCGCGGCGGCTTTCGTATAGGGATCCTCAAAGATTTCCCGTCAAGGAGAACATCGTGCCCCACCACAACGGAGCCGAGCGTAACGGCAATCGCGACCTGAACGATCCTTCGGAGGGTGATTACGGCCGCGCGTTCCCGAAATCGAGGAAAGTCTTCGTGGAGGGCCGCCACGGAGTCCGCGTGCCGATGAGAGAAATCTCGCTCGCTGGTGGGGAGCCCCCCTTACGTGTGAACGACACCAGCGGACCGCTGGGGGTCGATCCTCACGCCGGGTTACCAAAGCTACGGGCGCCGTGGATCGAGGGGCGGGGCGGCATAATCGAGGGCAGCACGACGTATCGGCCTCTCGACCCCGGAACGGCGGTCGAAATTCCTGAGGCGCTCCGGAACCGCCCCCTCCGCTCCAACAACGGAACCGTCACACAAATGCACTACGCCCGCCGGGGCGAAGTCACCGAGGAGATGGATTTCGTCGCTATTCGTGAGGGGATGGACGCCGAGTTCGTGCGTGATGAGGTCGCCCAGGGGCGGGCAATCATCCCTACCAACATCAACCATCCTGAGTCCGAGCCGATGATCATCGGACGGGCGTTCCGCGTGAAGATCAACGCGAACATTGGTAACTCAGCCGTGGGGTCCTCGATCGAGGAGGAGGTCGAAAAACTGAGATGGGCCGCACTTTGGGGCGCCGACACCGTGATGGACCTCTCCACCGGAAAGAACATACACGAGACCCGCCAGTGGATTATCCGGAACTCTCCCGTACCGATCGGAACGGTGCCCATCTATCAGGCGCTCGAGAAGGTGAACGGGGTCCCCGAGGATCTCACGTGGGAAGTCTACCGTGACACGCTTGTCGAGCAGTGTGAGCAAGGAGTCGACTATTTCACGGTGCACGCCGGAGTGCTGCTCCGCTACGTCCCGATGACGGCGAATCGTATGACGGGTATCGTATCACGGGGTGGCTCGATCATGGCCAAGTGGTGTTTGGCCCACCACCAGGAAAGCTTCCTCTACACCCGCTTCCGGGACATCTGCGAGATCATGGCCGAGTACGACGTCTCCTTCTCACTCGGAGACGGGCTGCGGCCCGGGTCACTTGCGGACGCAAACGACGAAGCCCAGTTCGCTGAACTGTACACGCAGGGGGAACTCACCCGGATGGCGTGGGAACACGACGTCCAGGTCATGTGCGAAGGTCCGGGGCATGTGCCAATGCACATGATCAAGGAAAATATGGACAAGCAACTGGAGTGGTGTTCCGAAGCCCCCTTCTACACACTAGGGCCGCTGACCACGGACATCGCTCCGGGTTATGACCATATCACGAGCGCCATCGGCGCCGCACAGATCGGATGGTACGGCACGGCGCTACTCTGTTACGTGACGCCAAAGGAACACCTGGGCCTGCCGAACCGAGACGACGTGAAGGCCGGCGTGATCGCCTACCGGATCGCGGCCCACGCGGCCGACCTGGCGAAGGGGCATCCCCGCGCCCGGGAATGGGACGACGCTCTATCGAAGGCCCGGTTCGACTTCCGCTGGGAGGATCAGTTCAATTTGGCACTCGATCCTGTGACGGCACTGGAGTACCACGATGAGACGCTGCCAGCGGAGGGAGCGAAGGTCGCCCATTTCTGCTCCATGTGCGGACCCAAATTCTGTTCNATGAAGATCACCCAGGACATCCGCGACTATGTTGCTGCGGGGGATGCGAGCGAAGACGTCGTTCGNAGCGGCTTGGAAGCGAAGTCGGCCGAATTTCGGGAGAAAGGTGGGGAAATNTACGTTGATGTGAGCGGNGACTAGAGGTTTACCNGGATTCCTCCCAGCGAACCTCATCACCGACAGAGATGGTCGCGTCGTTCACCACGCTCCCGTGTGCCCCGCCGCTCCAGTGGGGATCAAGGGCGTTCATCAGGCCCTCACACGCCTCATCCATCCGCCCGCAGGGGCGGGTTTCNCCATGTATNTGAATCCGTAGGTCCCCCACGGCGAGCGTCCGGTCACGGGTACCCTCCAACCGTATCCCGGACAGCAGGAGGTTGGCACGGCGCATCACCGGTTCCACGGAGTCGTCGACTTCGGCTTTCACACGGTCGAAGACCTCACGTTCGATCAGCGTCACCTGGCGGTGGCCATCGAAGTCCGCACCACCCTCGAGCCCCCGGCCCTCCACCGCGACCGCCTCATCGACCGGATCCATCGGCCCTCCGTGGGCACGCTTGAGCCAGATCGCCTCCAGCACCCCCATGGCTANACCCTCAACGCCAGCCGGACTGAAGNTCCGCCAGCACTCCACTGCCCGGGCATAACTTCTCGAACGGTACATCGACGAGGGGTTGATCCACCGTATTCTCGAAGGCGTGTAAGTCCATACTCGTTGGCTCGATGAAAAGGAGGCCCGTCGCCACCTCTCCCCGCGCCTGGAGCGCCTGGAGATGGGCATACGCTGNATCCCTATCGGTCGGATCGTAGTCCTCGTCCACCGAGCGAAACCGCACGACGCTTCCGTCGTGCATTGTCACGGCCGTTGCCGCTCCTTCATCCTGCTGAGCCTGGATCTCGTGGAGNAGCGGNACGAANTCCGTCTCGACNATCTGATGTCCGTGCTCACGNGTGTGGGCGTAACTCTTGGTAGAGCCCTCGTGGTCGTTGAACGTCACGCATGGAGAGANCACATCCAGGAGAGCAAAGCCTTGGTGACTCANCGCGGCCTTGATGANAGGCACCANCTGNTTCTTGTCTCCGGAGAAGCTTCGCGCGACGAATGAGGCNCCCNACGTCAGCGCCATCGACGCCGGATCGANGGGGCGCATCTGGTTTTCCTCGCCGCGTTTGGCCGTGCTGCCCACGTCNGCCGACGCCGAAAACTGACCCTTGGTCAGTCCGTACACACCATTGTTCTCCAACATGTAGAGCATATTCACGTTGCGGCGGACCGCATGGCAAAAACCCCCCAGCCCGATGGAGAGTGAATCGCCATCTCCGGAGACCCCGATGTAGGCCAGATCGCCGTTCGCCGCGTTCGCACCCGTGGCGATGGACGGCATGCGGCCNTGCAGGGAGTTGAAGCCNTGGGCCTCACTGAGGAAGTAGGTCGGGGTCTTGGACGAACATCCGATCCCACTCAGNTTCGCGACCCGGTGAGGAGGCACGTCGAGCTCGAAAAACGCCTGCACGATCGCCGCGGTAATCGAATCGTGACCGCACCCNGCACAAAGGGTGGACTGGGTCCCCTCGTAATCCCGCNGAGTAAGTCCCAGCTTGTTCTGCTTGATACGCGGATGTCGGACCGACGGCTTGGCTGTCTGTGTCATTGAACCCTTTTACCCNACTGCCACGGGGNCGANCCCCAANCGATCCCGAACACCCCGGACCACTACGTCCGCGCTGAGGGGCGNCCCCTGGTAGTCCAGCACAGAGTCGAGCTTACTCTTCGGAACGGCGGTCTCCAGCAGGAGCAACCTCTTGAACTGACCGTCCCGGTTCTGTTCGATAACGATGTTCATGTCGTGCGAGAGGAGGAACTCTTCGACGGCGTCGGAGAAGGGGAANCCCGTTACACGTAAGAAATCGAGCGCAATCCCTTCCTCTGCCAGCAACNCGAGCGCCTCCAAGACGGCCGCCCGGCAACCACCCACCGTAACGAGCCCNACCGTCGCTTTATCGACGAGACGGACNTCCGGNGCNGGCAGAGCCTCCGCAGCCCCCTCGATCTTCCTCGCGATCCGGTCCACNACGTCCTGGTANAGGTCTCCNTCTTCGGTGTAGCGACCGAATCGGTCGTGCCCGGAACCCCTGGTGAAATATGCTCCCTTGGGATCGACGCCTGGCAGAGTCCGAGCCGGGATACCATCGCCATCGGCGTCGAGGTACCGATAGAACGTATCCATCTCCTGAAGATCCTCCGCGGATAGAACCTTNCCACGGTCCGGCACNTAGTCATCATCCCATTCGAGCTTCTCGCACACCCAGTCGTTCATNCCGATNTCGAGATCGGAGACTACGAACACCGGTGTCTGGAACCGCTCGGCCAGATCGAACGCCTCGACGGCGAAGTAAAAACACTCCCCCGGGTCACCCGGAAACAGCAGGACATGCTTGGTGTCGCCATGAGAGGCGAACGCCACCGTGAAGAAGTCCCCCTGTTGGGTGCGGGTGGGCATGCCTGTAGAAGGCCCCGCACGTTGTACGTCGAAGATAACGGCCGGGATCTCGGCGTAATAAGCCATGCCGAGGAACTCGTTCATCAAGGAGAGCCCGGCCCCGCTCGTGGGCGTAAACGCACGAGCACCCATCCAGCCGGCGCCCAGCACCATACCGATCGCCGCGAGTTCGTCCTCCGACTGGATGACGCAGTACAGGTTCTTGCCTGTCTCCGGATCCTTACGAAGCCTCGCACATAAGCCCCGGAATGAGTCCATGAGGGATGTCGCCGGTGTGATCGGGTACCACGCTCCCACAGTCGCACCAGCGTACACACAGCCCAGAGCCGCGGCCATGTTCCCCGTCATCAACACGGAGTTTCGATTGGCGTCCATAGCCTCGAGTCGGACCGGGAGCAAGCCGTCGAAATGCTCCATCGCATAGTCGTAGCCCAGACGGATGGCCACGTTGTTCGAGTCCATCAGATGCTGCTTTGTGCTGAACTTCTCCTCGAGGATCCCTTCGATCACCCCGAGATCGATGGACAGAAGCGCGCACACGGCGCCCACGTAGGCGATATTCTTCATCAGGATGCGCTCTCGGGCACCCTTGAAGTTCTCCACACACATGTGCGAGAGAGGAATACCCAAGAAGAGCACGTCGGCGCGAAGGAGCTCCTCGTCGAGGGGCCAACTCGAGTCGTAGAGGACCGCGCCCCCGGGACGGATCTCGGCGATATCCTGCTCGTACGTCTTGGGGTTCATCGCCAGAATCACGTCGACGTTCGGGCTACGGGCCACATGCCCGTGCTTGTTCGCCCGGATTTCATACCAGGTCGGTAGCCCCTGGATGTTGGAGGGGAACACGTTCTTGCCAGAGACCGGCACGCCCATGCGGAAGATGGCCTGCATGAGCATGCCGTTCGCACTGGCGGAGCCGGTACCGTTAACCGTGGCGACTTTTATGACGAAGTCGTTGACTACTACGAAGTCGTCAGTGCGGTCTCGGGAGTCTCGATCCAAGTCGGTTTTCCGGCATAAGGGATGAGTAAGTCAAACTTCTGCATGTCCCACGCGGCCGTGGGGCAGCGCTCCGCGCAAAGACCACAGTGCACGCACAGGTCCTCGTCTTTGACCATCACGCGAGCGGTTTGCGGAAGATTCTCCGATACGTAGAGATCCTGATCGGGGTTTTCAGCGGGGGCCGTGAGGTAAAGCCTCAGCTCCTCCTCCGGCTCGTTCTCGGTCATCGTCAGGCAATAGACCGGGCATACATCGATACAGGCGTCGCACTCGATACAAAGACTCGACGTGAACTCGGTCTGTATGTCACAGTTGAGGCAGCGGGCTACCTCGACGGCCGTCTGCTCCGGATCGAAGCCCAACTCCACCTCGACCTCTAGGGCCTTGAAACGCTCTACCAACTCGACGTGGGACATCTTAGAGCGCTCGGAATCATCGTAGCTGCTTCCGTAGCTCCAGGAGTGAAGCCCCATCTTCTGGGAGACGAGGTTCATTCCGTACGGCGGCCGGTCGGTGAGCGCCTCTCCTTCACAGAGCGCGTGAATGGAGATGGCCGCTTGATGGCCATGCTCCACGGCCCAGATGATGTTCTCGGGCCCCCAAGCAGCATCTCCCCCCACGAACACCCCTTCTCGCGTGGTCTGGAAGGTGGTGCGATCGACGACCGGCACATCCCACTCGTTGAACTCGATGCCGATGTCACGCTCGATCCATGGGAAGGCGTTGTCCTGCCCGATCGCCAAAATCACGTCGTCGCAAGGAATCACCGTCGAGTCGAGCTTCGTGCTGACGAGGCGGCCGTTCTCGTCGGGTGCCCACTCGACGATGTCGAACTCCATACCCACCATCCGGCCGTCCTCGATCACGAATCTGCTAGGCGAATGGTTTTCGACGATCTCGACGAGTTCTTCTTCGGCATCGTCGAGTTCCCACGCCGAAGCCTTGAAGTGAGGCCGACCCTTTCGGGCGATGACCCGGACGTCTTTCCCTCCGATCCGCTTCGACGTCCTACAACAGTCCATCGCGGTATTGCCGACACCGATGATCAGCACTCGCTCCCCAACGGATTCGGTGTGCCCGAAGTGTACGGACTCCAACCAATCAATCCCGATGTGGATGTTGGCGTCACCCTCGTCCCGCCCTGGGATGCGGAGTTCTTTACCCTTGGGCGCACCCGTCCCGATCAAAACGGCGTCGAATCCCTCTTCGTCCAGAAGTTTCTTGAGGCTGTCGATGGGGTGGCTATAGTGCACCTCCACGCCCATATCGAGGATCATGTCGATCTCTTCGTCCAGGACGCTGCCGGGGAGACGAAAAGACGGAATATTGGTCCGCATCAGGCCCCCGGGCCGATCCATCTTCTCGAACAGCACACACTCGTATCCCAAGGGCATCAGGTCGTTGGCCACGGTCAGCGAAGCAGGACCGGCTCCAATCAGCGCGACGCGCTTGCCGTTCTTCTCCTCGGGGACCTTGGGAAGTAGGTCTGTAACATCACCCCGCAGATCGGAGGCCACGCGCTTGAGCCTGCATATCGCGACGGGCTCATCTTCGATACGGACACGCCGACATACAGGTTCACATGGCCGATCGCATGTTCTTCCCAGAACACCAGGAAAAACATTCGATTCCCGGTTCAGCATGTACGACTCGGTGAACCGCCCCTGCCCGATCAGCCGGATATACTCCGGGACGGGTGTGTGAGCCGGACAGCCCCACTGGCAGTCTACGACCTTGTGGTAGTAGTCGGGGTGAGAGGTGTCGGTGGGTTGCATATTTCAAAACCGCCCTAGCGGCTGATTCACGGAATTTGCGCGACCATGATCAGGGTACCGGTCCGCTTGCGCAAGGCGCAGGGATATTTAGTCAGAAGCCGACTCAGCTTGTTGGACAGGACATCCATCACTCGGTGATGACGAGGAATGAAAACAACGTTCTCTCCCGCATGGATCTGCGTTTCTCCCAGAGGCGAATGGTCACTCTTCCGTTTTCTGTGCGATTGAATGGTCACCCTTCTGGCCCGTTCAATCAAGACGTGTCCGACTCATGTTCGATCTGCATAATTCCAACGTATTCTGTCGCAAGAAGCGAGCCTTTATCCACCCGTATCCGTATGGTTAAATAATACACCCTTTGCGTCGGGAGCGTGTGTGAAATTTCGAGGCCCCGCGCGGCTTCCGGGGCGACCAGATCGGGCCCGTGCGCCCCTCCCCCGGCAATATTTGGACAGTCGAGATCTTAGCGGCGCCTGTTACTCCATCTGGCCCATAGAATCCACGCTCCGTCCGCGACGCCCCGTCCGCGACGGTCTCGCGGCGGCGCTCGCTATTTTGCGTCGCCACTTGGGCTACTTCCCGCCGAACCAAACTCGGTGGGGGCCGGCGTCGAGCAGGACGTCCACCGTGCCGAAAGTCGACTCCAGCAGGGTAGCCAAGCGCAAGCGCCGTTGTGTGACAAGCACGAGTGACCCGTCGCTTTCAAGATGGTCCGGCGCCCCACGGACGAGACGTTCGATCACATAGCCGGTCTGTTCCTTTCCTTCATGGTACGGAGGGTTGCTAACGATGAGGGCATAACGCTCCTGTTCCAGCGCATCGAAGCCGTCCGAGAGAATCAGGCGAGCCCCTGGAACGTTTTCAGAAACAGCTACGAGGGCCAGCGCGTCGACATCGAGAAAGTCCAAACGGGCCGTCGGCTCCAACGCCGATAAGAAGGCTCCGATCACACCCGAGCCGCACGCGAAATCAAGGACTCGCCGCCCCGCCGCCGGAAGCCGACCCATTACCTCGAGGAGCGCGCGGGTTCCCGCATCTAGCCGGCCGTGGGAAAAAATGCCGGGATAGGATATCCATTCACGAGGACCGGCCGGGAACTCCAAAGACGTCGACCGTCGCCACTCCGCGAGAGTCCCTCGCGGACTTGGGGCATCCACCGGCCGAACGGCCTCGAGCACGCGACTGCGGCCACCGGACCCCACGGTCCTGGCCGGACCCATGAGCGGCTCGATAATCCGGCNGGCCGATCCGGCACCCTCGTCGTTGGCTCCGTACACCCAGAGCGGCGCACCNACCTCGAGAACGGAGGCCGCGGCATGAACCGCCATNTCCAATTCGTCCTTGGCCTTGGGGAGCCGCAGCGTGGCCGCCTGGAACGGACCCTCCGGAGTCCACGCGGAGGCGCTCCTACCTTCTCGCGCCAACCGGTGCCACGAGTGAGCCCGACCTCCGGCCTCGATCACAGCAGTGGTGACCGCCGGTAGATTCTCAAGCATGACGAGCACATTTCCACGGATCGCCGCGCGGTGCAGGACACCGGACATCAGATCCGCCGCGGCTCGATCCCGCCAATCGGCACTGCGTCTGAGAGACATTACCGCCCGGTGTGAACGCCCGACCGTTGCCGGACCCTTCCGCCCCCCTGGCCGATCACCCTTCCAAACTGACCGCGATTATCTCTCCGAGGCGCTCTAGGCCCGTGGTAATCTTGTCCTCGGACGGACCAAACGAGAAACGGACCCACCTCTTGAGTTGTTTCATCGGTGGGTGTGTCCCACCTGGGTTCACGTCGAAGAACGGTCCTGGAATCGTCACGACCTTTCGCCCGAGCCCGGCCTTGAAGAACGAGTCGGCATTGTTCAATGACTTGTGAAGGCCACTGACGTCTGCCCACACATAGAACGTACCCAAGCGCCCTTCCCCACAACGAATTCCAAGGGCCTCGAGCCCCTCCACCATTGCGATCCGCTTTCTGGCGAACAAACGCCGGACCGCAGTAGTCTCCTCGTCTGCCCGCTCGGGATCCAATGCTTTGATCGCCAACCGCTGTGCCGGTAAGCTCGGTCCACCGTCGAACCCGGTGGCAACCCGTTCAAGGTTCTTAATCACAGCAGTCGGCCCCACCACCCAACTCAGCTGCCACCCCGGATACCGGAAGTTCTTGCTGAGGCCGTCGACGATGAGCACCGGGTCTTTCTCAACGTTCCGGACGCAAGAGGCCACCGACACCGGCCCACTCCCGGGGGCACCGTCCTCGCCGTAGATGTAGTGCGAGTAGGACTCGTCGAGGATGAGCGTACACTTGTTCTTGCGAGCGGCCGTCATATAGGCTTTCAGCTCACCGTCACGGATGAGATCACCCGTCGGATTACACGGGTTGCCGATGAGAAAGGCCTTAAGCTTCCTGTCCGCGATGGCTTTGCCAAGGCTGGCCGGGTCGAGGTGGAAGGACTCATCCGGACCGGCCTGTACAGGTACGGGCTTGACCCGGTCGAGATGGTGGCTGAACACGTCGTGGTATGAGGGAGAGTCCGGGAATTTGTATCCCACCGAAATCGAATCGAACGTTGTGAAAATCCTTGAAAGCATGAGGCGTCCACCCGACGCGATCGAGACATTTTCTTTCTTGTACCTCGAATCCTGGCCCTTGCGATAGAGGCGATTATAGTGGTCCGCCACCGCCTCCCGGAGCTCATCGATGCCTCCAGGCGGTCCGTAGGATTGGTCATGTGGCTCCAGCGTGATCCAGGTGAGGCGGTTTGGGGCACCCTCGATCCGTCCGACGTCGGGCTGTCCTTGGCCCAGATTGCACCAATCGGGCCGTCCATTCCTGTAACCAAACTCGGCGGCGTTGACCATCGCTTGAGCAACGCCCATGTAGGGCATGTTGCGGAAGGTTTTCTTTCTCTTTGCCACTGGTGAAATCTCTTCGGTTATGGCGACTGGGCTTTACCGAGCCACGGACGGACTCAGGTCCATTCGGGTGACCCCGGCGACGATTTCCAGCACCTGGAGCCACACTACGAGGAGCGCCCCACCGACGTTCATCCCGGCGACGGACACCAGCATGCCGGGGAATGTAGCGAATCTCAGTCGTATGCTGAAGGCTGCCGAAGGAGAGACCGGACGGACCCCGTCTCTTCCCACTCGCGGCGCTAGTCGGTAACCTGGGACCCTGATGAGTTCTCAAGGAAGCCAGGAAGAGGCGCAGGGCCGCTATTTGGCGGCCCTGTCCCTTACGGCCCTGGGCATCGTGTTCGGCGACATCGGTACGAGTCCCATCTACGCGCTCCGGGAGTCCTTCCATTCCGCAAACGGAATCGACCCTACCCAAGCCAACGTCCTTGGCGTTCTGTCACTGATCCTGTGGTCCCTGATCATCGTCATATCGATCAAGTACCTGACCTTTGTGATGCGGGCCGACAACCACGGTGAGGGGGGGATCATCGCGCTGACCGCGCTGGTTACTCCGCCCTCCCAAGCCGCCGCGCAGAGGCGCATTACACTCGTGATGGCCGGGCTCTTCGGGGCGGCGCTCCTGTACGGCGACAGCATGATCACCCCGGCGATCTCTGTCTTGAGTGCCATTGAGGGCCTCGAAGTCGCGACGCCCCGCTTTCAGCCCTACGTGATCCCGATTACCATCGCCATTCTGATCGCGCTCTTTTCCGTACAGCGTAGGGGCACGGCGGGTATTGGTATGCTCTTCGGCCCCGTCACGCTCGTCTGGTTTATCACCTTGGCCGTGCTCGGCGTTCTTGGAATCGCCCAGCACCCGAGCGTGATGGCGGCGGTCAATCCTCTCCAGGGCGCCGCATTCTTCGTTCGTAACGGCCTGGCGGGCTTCCTTGTACTTGGATCGGTATTCCTGGTCGTGACGGGCGGTGAGGCCCTTTACGCGGACATGGGACACTTCGGTGTCAGGCCGATCCGTCTCACCTGGTTCGTTCTGGTCCTCCCCGCCCTCGTACTGAACTACTTCGGGCAAGGCGCCGTCATTCTGGAGGACCCCGCCACGCTGGAGCACCCCTTCTTTCTGATGGCCCCGGGGTGGGCACTTTACCCGCTCGTGGGTATGGCGACGCTCGCCACGATCATCGCCTCGCAGGCCGTCATCTCAGGGGCGTTCTCGCTGTCGCAACAAGCGATTCAGCTAGGGTACCTTCCTCGCATGAAGGTGGAGTACACTTCGAGTCGAAAGATGGGACAGGTCTACCTTCCCGGTATCAATTGGGCCTTGATGCTGGCCTGTCTCGGGCTGGTGATCGGCTTTCGCACGTCGAGCAACCTCGCAGCGGCGTACGGGGTGGCGGTCACAACGGATATGGCCGTCACGACGGTCCTCTTCGCGGTGGTGGCGACCAAGCGCTGGGGGTGGAGCCCGAGGTCGATCGTGATGTTCCTGGGGGTTCTCCTCATCGTCGACCTCGCGTTCTGGGGAGCGAACCTGCCCAAGATTCCGCAAGGGGGCTGGTTCCCGATCGTAGTTGCAGCCCTGATCTTCACCATGATGACCACTTGGAAGAAAGGTCGCGAGCTCGTGACCGCACGCTTGGAGGTCGGCTCACTCCCTATTGAACTGCTGGTCGCCGACATCCGTGAGAGCCATCCGACCCGGGTCGCCGGAACGGCAGTGTTCATGCACAAGGACCCCAACGGCACGCCGCCTGCTCTCCTGCACAACCTCAAGCACAACCGGGTCCTCCACCGGCGGGTCGTATTGCTCAGCGTCGTGACACTGGACGTGCCGTATCTGACGGATGACGATCGCCTCAGTGTTGTGAAGGTTGCCGACGATCTGTATAAAATCGTCGCCTCCTATGGCTTCGCGGAATCTCCCCACGTCCCCTCGA
This sequence comes from Gemmatimonadota bacterium, assembly GCA_002731735.1. Lineage (GTDB taxonomy): Bacteria > Gemmatimonadota > Gemmatimonadetes > Longimicrobiales > Gaopeijiaceae > UBA822. The sequence goes on from PCCM01000034.1 coordinate 20,291, forward strand.
TTCTGGAGGGCTGCGAGGAGAGCGGACTTGCCTTCGACATGATGCAGACCACCTTCTTCCTCTCCCACGAGACCCTTGTTGCACAGCAGAAGGGCGGAATGGCTAGATGGCGGCAGCAGCTCTTCGGCCGCATGTCTCGGAACTCTCTTCAGCCCACGGCATATTTCGGGATTCCCCCGAACCGCGTGGTGGAACTCGGGATGCAGGTGCAGCTGTAGCGGACCAGCCCAATGAAGAAGCAAAAACTAAAAAAAGAGCTGGGCCTGTTCGGTGTCTACTCGATCGCCACCGGCGTTACGCTGAGCGCCGGTTTCTTCCTGCTCCCGGGTCTGGCGGCGGTCGGAGTCGGCTCGAGCCTCCCTCTGGCGTACCTGTTGGCGGGGCTTCTGATCACTCCGGGCCTGGTCAGCATGGCGGAGTTGGCCACCGCCATGCCCCGCGCTGGCGGCGTGTACTATTTCCTCGACCGCAGTATGGGACCGTTGATGGGGACGGTCGGAGGGTTCGGCACATGGATCGCGCTCAGCCTGAAGGCGGCGTTCGCCTTGATCGGAATCGGAGCCTATCTGGTCCTGCTTTTCCCCCAAGTGAATACCGGTCTGATCTCCGCTGGGTTCGCGATCACCTTCGGCATCGTCAACATCCTGGGAGCGAAGAAGTCCACGACCTTCCAGTCCGTGATGGTCGTGGGGCTCCTGGCGCTGCTCGTCTGGTTTACGGGCGTGGGGCTGACGGGTATCGAGCCCGCGAACCTCAGCGGCATGTTCGGGCCGGACCCCGGATCCCTGGTGTCGACGGCGGGTCTGGTCGTGGTCAGCTACATGGGTCTCACCCAGGTGGCCAGCGTCGCCGAGGAGGTCCGGAACCCCGAGCGGAACATCCCTCTCGGGATGTTCCTGGCCTTTGGCACCGCCATGCTCGTCTACACGGTGGGCACAGGGGTCATGGTGGGTGTCGTCTCGGCGGATGCCCTTGCCACGGGCGGCGCCGAGGGCGGCGCAGTTCTGACGCCGGTGGCCACCGTAGCGAACGCCTTGGTGGGTCCCTGGGGTAGGAACCTGATGATCGCAGCCGCCGTGCTCGCGTTCATGTCTGTCGCGAACGCCGGCATCCTCGCTGCCTCCCGCTACCCATTGGCGATGAGCCGGGACCACGTTCTTCCTCAGTTGTTCTCCAAAATCCAGGGCACGGGCGCACCGATCTACGCGATCTACGCCACGGTAGGCCTCATCCTGGTGTTCGTTCTGGTGTTCGACGCGAGCGGGGTCGCAAAGCTGGCGGGTGCGTTCCAATTGACGATGTTCGGCCTGAGTTGCCTGGCCGTTATCGTGATGAGGGAGAGCAGAATCGAGTCGTACGACCCCCGCTTTCGGTCTCCCTTCTATCCGTGGCTCCACATTTTGGGCGTGCTGGCGCCGTTCTGGCTCATCGTCGAGATGGGAGTCCTTCCGAGCCTCTTTACCGGTGGGCTCATCATCTTCGGGGCCATGTGGTACAACTACTACGCACGGGAACGCGTGGACCGAGAGGGTGCGATTTTCCACGTCTTCGAGCGCTTGGGGCGGCAACGGGACACAGGACTCGACCGCGAGCTGCGCCAAATCATGAAGGAGAAGGGTCTGCGCGACGCCGATCCCTTCGAAGAAGTCGTGACCAGGGCTTCGATCATCGACTCGCCCGGCGGAACCGGATTCCGGAACATCGTCTTGGAGGCGTCTACCCGTCTTGCGGAAGCCTGCAACCTTTCGGCGAAGGAGCTTGGGGATGGCTTCCTGGAGGGTACGGTCGTGGGCATGACACCCGTCTCCCACGGGGTCGCTCTTCCCCACCTACGCCAGCCTGAAATCGAGTCGGCCCACCTGGTGCTCGTCCGGTGCCCAGGCGGAGTGGAGATGGATGTGGGCCCGGCAGAGAGACAGTACAATCAATCTGAGCCCGTGCAAGCGGTTTTCTTTCTCGTGAGCCCCTTGGACAACCCTGGCCAGCACCTACGAATTCTGGCCCAGATCGCCGGCCGGGTCGACAAAGAAGACTTCATGGAGGCCTGGCTCTCGGCCCCGAATCATCAGAAGCTCAAGGAGGCCATCCTTCGGGACGACCGACTGCTGACCCTGACTCTCGAGGCCGGCACACCCTCAGCGACCCTCATCGGTCGGTCGCTCAAGGATATCCTTCTGCCGGAGGGCACCTTGATCGCCCTGGTTCGTCGCGGGCCCGACGTCGTGATCCCGAGGGGAGCTACGGAGCTCAAACGCGGGGACAGGCTCACGATCATCGGGGAACCCGCCGGTTTGGACGCCTTGGGGAAGCGCTTCAAGCAGCAGGCTTAGTCGCCAGAGCTTCACTAGGAAGGAACAGCCTTTACGCTGCCCAGGCCCAGGCCACGAATCGACCGTGATGGGACAGGGATAGATCAACGGGCAACCTCCGGCCACGCCAAAAAGCGACCGGGAT
>PCCM01000035.1 GCA_002731735.1 Gemmatimonadota bacterium
GCCCCCGCGTCCACCACCCCCCCCGCGTCCGCCACCACGGACCGCGTCCCTACCACCGGCGCGGTCGCCTCCGCGGGCTCCGCCTCGACCACCGGTGCGGTCGCCACCGCCTCGACCACCGAAGCCTGCATCGCCGCCGCCTGCGGCTCCCAGAATCGCGCGGGGTCGGTGCACGAGCGTGCCGAGCAGGAAGCGCTCTGCTGGCCCGGTCACGACGATGTCCACACCNAANAGGTCGTATTCATCTTCGAGCACCTCGACGGTGGTCATCCAGGAGAAGTCCTCNAAGGGCGCCGGGAACGCACCGGCCAGAACGGAGTCAGCCGGCTGCTCGAGGTTCTCGTAGTTGAGAAGCCGGAGTGTTGCGAGGCGGTCCTCGGCCAGCGCCTGCGCCGTGAGCAACTCGCGAGCCTGCGTTGCGACCCGGATCTGCTGGCCCCGAGCCTGAAGGAGCCCGAGGGAGATCAGGCTGATGATCGCGAGTGCGACGATCGCCTCCAGCAGGACGAAGCCCGCACGGTTCGACGTTCTCATCGGACGGTCACGTCGCCGGTCCACGGATCCACGCTGACCACACGCGTGGCGAGCGGCCCCGAGAGGAGCAGGGTNTCGGCCAGCGCGGCGCCGGTGGGCTCGAAGGTGAAACGTGCCCGAGCGCGGGGGAGCTCCATGTGCACCGTCCCTGGAAGTCCGATGGGCGAGCCGGGCTCCAGGAGTTCATCATCGTTCTGGNCCCCGACCAGGGCACTCAGCATGCCTGGCTCCGGCGCGTAGTCCGGATACGCCAGTGCGTCGCGAACTTCTGGAGAGCTCAGGCCGAGGGGCTCCACCGTGTCGATCCAGACGAGCCCGTCTATGGAGTCGATGACCACCGTGACCGGAAGTCCACTCCGGATTGCTGAGTCCCGGGCNAACCGGAAGAGCGTCTCCACCCTGCGAGTCGCCTGCGTAAGGTCGTCCACCTCACCGAGGCTGCGGTAGGCCGGCACCGCGACCGCGACCGCTAGAGAGACGATGAAAAGGGCCATCACGACCTCGATGAGCGTGAAGCCGCAGTGCGCGAAGCCGCGACGTGTGANGCCGGGACGGATTGTTCGAACGAGATACGTGCGTGCCATCAGAAGGAGGCCGCGTTGACGCCATAGATGGCCTGCAGCAGCGCGAGCGCCACAAGCGCCACAATACCCCCGAAGCCGACGATCATCGCGGGCTCNGCGATGGCGACCANNCGCTCCAGCGTCCGCTCGGTCTTCCGCTCCAACAGCTCTGCCGACTTGATCAGGAACTGTGCGAGTCGGCCGGCGTCCTCACCCAAGGCCACCAGCTGGGGAAGCACGGCAGGGAAGACGCGNCGCTCGGAGATGGCGGCGTGTAGGGCGCTGCCTTCACGCACACGCACGCGGATGCGCTCCGTCTCGGCCTTTGCGACCGGGTCGGTCATGCAGTCGTGGGCGTCCTGGAGGGCCATCAGCAGCGGGGCGCCTCCGGTNAGGAGCTCACCTACCATGCGGGCGAACGCGGCGGCCAGAGTCTGCCTCCTCCAATTGCCGACCACGGGGATGTAGATCAGNGCCTTCGCGCTGAATCGGCGNCCGGCCTCGGCGGTCCGTAGCCANGCGAANGCGAGCAGGAACGCCGGGGGGATGACCACCAGGAACCTCCANTTNGTCTGGAGCCACGTGGTCATGTCGACGATAGCCGCCGCTGTCGCGGGCAACGTCGCTCCAGATGACAGCAGAAGTTCGGCGAATCGGGGCAGCACGAAGAGCACGAGCACTGAGACCGCTGCGGCACCTACCAGGGCAAGAAGCACCGGGTAGATCGACATCGAGACCAGCTTCGAGCGTAGTTCNCTCTCGCGCTCCANGTGGTCGGCGAGGCGCTCGAACGCATGATCCAGAGCNCCGCTTTTCTCGCCGGCGCGGACGACGCCCACGTAAAGGGACGTGAAGANCTTGGGGTGCTCGGCCAGNGCCGCGGCGAGCTCGTCCCCNCGCTCGACTTTCGCACGCACNGCGTCGAGAGTGGGCNGGACCGATGCGGGCGCCGTGGTNGCTCCCGCGGCAAGCGCCTTCGCAAGTGGCATTCCGGCCGGGAGGAGGGCCGCCACGGCGCGTGTGAACTCGAGGACGGCGGTCCGGCGGCCAAATCCTAACCCGCCACTTGTGACCTGTTCGGTAGCCTCGTCGACGTGAAGCGCCAGAAGACCCTGGCCCTCCAGGTCGCTGATGAGGGCAGCGGCTGTCGCGGCGCTCAGGCGTCCTCGGCTTCTANGCCCTCCCGCATCGATCGCCTGATAGGCGTAGAGAGGCACTCCACTACTCCCAGCTCACCACGTCCCCATCCTCCCCCTCGCCNCCCAATACTCCGTCGGCGCCCAGTGAGAGGANGTCGTAGCCTGTAGGATTCACCTCGCCCGGGCTGAGGAAGACGTACAGATTCCCCCANGGATCGAGGGGGACCTCTTTGCGGAGGTACGGACCACGCCAATTGTTGGGGAGNGGGTGTATGGTCGGGGCGGTGCGTANGGCATCGAGGCCCTGGGCGCNGGTGGGATAACGCCCGTTGTCNAGGCGGTAGGAATCCAGCGCCGCTCCCAGCAACTCGATTTGCGACCGGGCGGCCGCGTCCCTCGCGGTGCCCACGTTGCGGAACACGTTGGGGCCCACCAACGCGGCCAGCATGGCGATCACCGCGATGACCACCATGACTTCGATGAGCGTGAAGCCGCCTCTACCAGCGGCTCTGAGCTTGGCACGTGCAGTCATTCGATNNATCTCCCGTCTAGAAGGCTTCTTCAACAGCCTTCNCTNTCTCCNCACTATAGCAGGCGCTTTCCCACACTAGAACAGATGCTTGCCGAGCNAGGATTGTTAGACCACCAATGCCTCCCGCGCGTTCCCTGNCTCAACCACCCAAGCTTTCCAGGACCTCAGGCGCTGATCTCGTGGGCCTCTCCGGCGCCTTTGGGCACTCGGACGCGTTCCACNAGGTCNGGGATGTGGGNCGGCGGCGGTGGCGTGAAGTAGGAGACGCTTGTGGCGACCGCGAAGTTCAGAATCATGCCGACGGTGCCGATNCCCTCGGGGGANACGCCGAACCACCAATACTCAGCGGTGTTCGCACTCGGGTCGATGAACTTGAAGTAGACGATGTATGCGGCCGTGAACGTAATCCCGGTGATCATCCCGAGGACGGCTCCTTCGCGGTTCATGCGNTTGGAGAAGATCCCCATGATGATGGCCGGGAAGAAAGAGGCCGCGGCAAGTCCGAACGCGAACGCGACGACCTCCGCTACAAATCCAGGCGGATTGATTCCGAGGTAGCCCGCCACCCCCACGGCGAGCCCGGCACTGACGCGGGCTGCAATGAGTTCCCCGCGTTCCGTGATGTTCGGCATGAAGCTGCGTTTCAGGAGGTCGTGGCTCACCGCGGCCGAAACGACGAGGAGCAGTCCCGCCGCTGTGGACAGGGCGGCAGCCAAACCTCCAGCCGCCACCAGACCGATGACCCAGTTGGGGAGGCCTGAAATTTCTGGGTTGGCCAGGACTATGATGTCCCGATCGATGGTGAGCTCGTTCTCGATCGGAGCTCCTGATACGTCCTGCGCCTCCGGGCCGACGTATTGGATGACGCCGTCGCTGTTCCGGTCATCGAACGAGATCAGCCCCGTCGACTCCCAGGTCGAGAACCACTCGGGCATCTCCGAGTACGGTTGCTCCGACACCGTGTTGAGCAGGTTGGTTCGCGCGAAGACAGCAACAGCGGGCGCAGCCGTGTAAAGCAAGGCGATAAACACCAGCGCAAAGCCAACGCTGATGCGGGCGTCCCTTACTCTGGGCACCGTGTAGAATCGGATGATCACGTGCGGGAGACCGGCGGTACCCACCATGAGGGCGGCCGTAATGAAGAAGACGTCGATCGTGGATTTTGTGCCAGAGGTGTAGGCGGCGAAGCCCAGGTCTCGATGTAGACCGTTCAGCTGGTCGAGCAGGACGGTCCCACTCGTCTGGTCCACTCCGCCAAAGCCGAGCTGAGGGATCACGTTGCCGGTGATCAGGAGCGAGAGGAAGATCGCGGGCACCAGATACGCGAAGATCAGCACACAGTACTGGGCGACCTGCGTATAGGTGATGCCTTTCATGCCACCCAACACGGCGTAGAAGAACACGATCCCCATGCCGATGAACACCCCGTTCTGGATGTCCACCCCGAGGAAGCGGCTGAAAACGATCCCCACGCCGCGCATCTGGCCGGCGACATACGTGAACGACACGAATATGGCGCAAACCACGGCCACGATACGCGCAGTCTGAGAGTAGTACCGGTCCCCCACGAAGTCGGGGACCGTGTACGCACCGAACCTCCGGAGGTAGGGCGCGAGGAGAAGTGCCAGGAGTACGTACCCACCGGTCCACCCCATGAGGTACACCGATCCGTCATAACCAGCGAAGGAGATGATCCCTGCCATGGAGATGAACGACGCCGCGGACATCCAGTCCGCAGCGGTCGCCATGCCGTTCGCCAGGGGTGAGACCCCGGTGCCCGCGACGTAGAACTCGCTGGTGGAGTGCGCCCGGGACCACACGGCGATGCCGATGTAGAGGGCAAAGGAAAGCCCCACCAGTAAGAAGGTCCAGGCTTGGACGCTCATCGTTGGCCCCTCACTCAGCGTCCTCGTCGAATCCGAATTCGCGGTCGAGGCGGTTCATGAGGAACACGTACACGAAGATCAAGGCCACAAAGACATAGATGGAGCCCTGCTGTGCGAACCAGAACCCGAGTGGGAAGCCGGTTCCCGGCAGGTAGAAATTGTTCAACTGCTCGACGAAGAGGATCCCCGCCCCGTAGGAGACGGCGAACCATATCGACAGCAGAATTCCCAGATACGTGAGATTCTTCCGCCAGTACCCCTCATTGGAGCCGGCCGGAGGGTCAGCGCGCGGAGAGGAATAATCAGAAGGATTGGTCATGGCGGGAGTAATTGGGCCCCTCGACCGCTTTGTGGCAAGTCTGGACGTGTGATCGCTCGTTCGGCATGGCCTGATTGGCGGTGGTGAAGTAACCCCCACGTGTGCCACATGGCCCAGACGCCCCACCACCGAAAGACCGGAAACTCAGGCATGGAGGTTCGGAATGTCCGAGAACCAATTTCTCCCGCTCATTCTCCTGTTTATTTTCGGGGGGTTTGCGGTTCTTTCAGCGGTGTTGAAGGCCCGCGCTCGCGTGACGGCGTTCTCGGACGTCGTGCTGGCGGTGCTGGAGGGTATCTCTGGGATGGCGCTGATGGCTGCGGCTTTGCCCACGTCCGGATCCTTGGAGTCGGCTTCACGGATTGGGATCCTCACGGCGGTGTTGGTGGCTGTTTCGTCCACGGTCCACATGGCCAAAGTCCGTGCTCGAAGCCGGGCCCGTGAGGAGTCGGAGGGGAAGCGGCCCTACGCGGCCCTCAAGTACGGGATAGACGGAAGCCCCAGCATACTTGCGGACACGCTCCCAGAAGCGGATGAGCCCACAGAAGGGACCGGGCCCTCAGGAGTGGACGGGCCCCAGTAGAGCCATCACCAGCCCGCTCCGGACCTTTGGCTCGAACCAGGTCGACTTGGGCGGCATGTGCCGGTTCTGGCGGCACACTTCGATGAACTCGTCCATGGTGACGGCGGGCAGTGTTACCGCATAGGACGCGCGCCCTTCGTCCACCTCCTCTTGCAGCCAGGCCGCATCTTTGTTGCTGCCGACAAAGGTGAGCCGGTCGTCGCCGGCGTCGGCGATCCCGAAGACATGCTCGAAGAGATTCTTCTGCACGATTCCGTAGTCGATGGCTTCGGCCGCGTCGTCCGGATCGAACGTGCCAGGTAGAGGTCGCAGGCGCCGCCAACCTACGTCGGGGATGTAGAGCCCGATGTCATGTGTCTCGGTGGGCTGGTAGGGGTCCGCGTCGGCGAGCGCGTCGGTGGGTGTGTCGAACGCAAACCTCTCCTGAATTGCTGAGGCCAATTGATCCGGCGCGAGCGCCGAAGTTCGGACGAGCCGGTTGTATGGCCGGATCCCCATCGTGGGAGCCGGAAAGAAGACGCTCAGGAAATGCTCGTATCCGAGCATTGATGCGGCCGCACTCCGGTGATTCCCGTCGGCCACATAGGCATGCGGTTCCTTCGCGAGGAGCGCCTGAAAGCGTTGGATGGTCTCCTCGTCACGGAGGATCCATACACGGTGACGGTTCCCATGCTGGTCGGGCACGTCGAGATCCGGGGGAGCGGCATCGGCGTGTGCCTCCAGCTGCCTTTGGAACTCGCCCGATGCGTCGTCGACTCCGTTGTTCACCATGCCGATGATCGCATCGGTGGCCCGAATCAGGTCGGCCCGGCCTCGTACCTTCGGCTCACGGGCTCCCTCGTTCCGAATGATGGTTCCCCCGGGAGTGGCGTCGGTCCGGATCTCGTCGGTCCTGGCCATGCCGCCCAGACCGATTTGGCGCACATCGGGGCGGGTGGGGTCTCCGATCTCGTAGACCCAGAGGATGTCACGAACTTCCTCGGTGAATTCGCTCGCCTCGAGCTCCTCCATGTGGGTACCCGCCTTGGCCAGAGCACCTTGCGAGTCTCGAACGCCCATCGTTTCGGGCGAGTCCGCTTGGCAATGAGCCATGGTCACACGCAGCACACTCATCGGATTTTCTTGAAGGAGATCCCAGATCTCCTGATCGCCCTGGAACTCGTCGTAGTTCGGGGCGCTGACAAGCGCGGCTGCAGCGGAGTCGACCGGGATCAAGGCGCGACGGACCGGGGTGATCGTGATCATGAAATTGGAGATCCGGCGGCGGGCCTAGTACGCCAGCGGGTCGGACCCGCTCCTCTCATCCGCGACCCGCACCGACACGCGCACCAAGCGTACCCGGGCCTTCCCGAACATCTCCTGCAGCGCTTCTATGGTCTCGTGCGTGGGGTCTGCTTTGAGCGTACGCGACCGAAAGACTGGTGACCCCGCGCCGTTGTCAGTGCCCAGGCGGAGCTCGACAGGGGCCGTTCCGGGGTGGGCGACCAAAACCTCCTTGGCCCTGGCGAACACGTCGTCGTCCAGCTCGGCGCCAACCTGAAACTCGATCTGAAGGGCCAACTGACCGCTGTTGGGTACACCTTCAAGAAGGAGGGCATCGTCGAGGAAAATGGGTGGGTCCTCTTCGTCCCGCTCCCGTCCGCTCACCTTTCCGGAGAGGAGTACTACGGCATCCTGTTGAAGGGTCTCTTTGTACTTCTGCCAGTTGTCCTTGAAGGCCAGGACCGAGGCCGTCCCGTGAAAGTCCTCGACGGTGATCTTGCCCCACTCGGAGTTGTCACGGCGCGAGATCTGCCGTTGCACCTTGGTCACGACGCAGGCCAGCTCGAGCGGCCGTCCGAGATGTTCCTTCAAGTTGGCTGTGTTCACGCTGTCGAACGCACGCACGACGTCTGCGAAACGATCGAGAGGGTGGCCTGAAATGAAGAAACCGAGGGCCTCCTTCTCTCTCTTCAATCGCTCTTGCTCCGACCACCCTGGAACGTTCGGAAGGCCCGGATCCTTGACCTCGATGGCCGCGTCTCCGGTGCCGAAAAGGGAGGCCTGGCCAGCTTCCTCTTCGGCCTTTCGGGCGCTGATTTCAGAGTACGCGGTATCGAGTCCGGCGAGAAGCTGTGACCGGTATCCGAACGAGTCCAAGGCTCCCGCCGTGATGAGTGCTTCGACGGCGCGCTTGTTCAAGGCGCGAAGATCGACACGCTCCAGGAACTCGAACATCGCAGTGAAAGGTCCGTCGGCTTCACGCGCGCTAAGGATCGAATTGACCGCACTAGACCCCACGCCGCGAATGGCGCCCAGACCGAAGCGGATATGGGCCTCACCGACCGCCGTGAATTTCCAGCCCGATTCGTTCACGTCAGGCGGGAGGACTCGGATGCCCTCGTTCAGTTTCGGCAGATAGCGTGGTAGTTCCCGGCACTCGGCGATGTACTTGACCACGTCGTCGGTGTTGGACACGACTGCCGAGAGCATGGCGGCCATGAACTCGGCGGGGTAGTGCGCCTTCAGCCAGGCGGTGTGATACGCAATGATCGAGTATGCGGCCGAGTGCGAGAGGTTGAAGCCATACCGTCCGAAAGTCTCGATCTGTTCCGCGAGGGTCTCCGCCGTCTTCTTCTCCACGCCTCGTGCGATTGCCTTCGCAACAAACTGGGTGAGTTCCTCTCGGATGAGCGAGGCGATCTTCTTGCCCATCGCCTTCCGGAGCACATCGGCCTCGGCCAGGTTGTAGCCGCCCAGGACGTTCGCGATCCGCATCACCTGTTCCTGGTACACGATGATGCCGTACGTGGACTCGAGGACCGGCTGGAGGTCGGGATGGTCGTAGCGGACCTCCTCCCGTCCTGTCTTCCGACGGATGTAGGCGTCCGCCATGCCTGAGTCGAGCGGGCCGGGGCGGATCAGGGCGTTGGTGGCCACCAAGTCGTCGAAGCGGTCACAGCGCATGGCTCTGAGCTTTTCGATCGCCAATTTCGACTCGAACTGGAATATGCCCGACGTCCCACCTCTTGCGAGCATCTCGTAAACCGCGGGATCGTCCAGCGAGACGTCGTCCATGGACTCGAAGACCGTACCGGCTTCGGGGTGCCGGAGCTCTCCGACCCTGGCCTTGACCGCCTCCACGGCATCGTGGATGACAGTGAGCGTCTTGAGGCCCAGGAAGTCCATCTTGAGCATGCCTACGTCTTCGAGGCAGTTCATATCGTACTGCGTGACGTGCATCGCCTCGGAGGCGTCTCCGTTCCCGCTGTTCTTGCCCGTCTGGATGCAGACCGGCACATAGTCCTCGAGCGGGCCGGGCGCGATCACGACACCCGCTGCGTGTACCGACGAGTGCCGGGAAAGACCCTCGAGTGTCATGGAGTAGTCGAAGAGCTGCTTGTAACGACCCCCCTCCTCGTAGAGCTCCTTCACCTCTTTGAGCTTCGTGATCGCCTCCTCGACGGTGAAGGCCTGCCCCGGCGTGTTGGGGATCATCTTCGCGATCCGGTCGGTCTCGGACGGCTCTATGCCGAGGGTTCGACCCACGTCACGGATCACCGCGCGGGACTTCATGGTTCCGAACGTGATGATCTGGCCGACTGCGCTCTTCCCGTACTTCTCCTTCACGTACTCGATGACTTCGCCCCGCCGTTCATAGCAGAAGTCGATGTCGATGTCGGGCATCGAGATCCGCTCCGGATTCAGAAAACGCTCGAAGAGGAGGTCGAATTCGAGAGGATCGAGATTGGTGATCCAGAGCGAATAAGCGATGATCGAGCCCGCGGCTGATCCCCGGCCCGGTCCCACGGGAATACCATTACGACGGGCCCAGTCGATGAAGTCCCAGGTGATCAGGAAATAGCCGGCGTATCCGGTTTCGGTGATCACTCCCAACTCGTAGTCGAGGCGTTCTTGGACGGCTTCGGGAAGAGGATCTCCGTACCTTCGTTTCGCACCCTCCGTGGCCAGAAAAACGAGGTATTCGTTCTCGTCGGTGCGGTCCTCGGGGAGAGGGAACGCGGGGAGGTGGTACGTCTTCTCGAAGCCGACGTTTACTTCGTCGGCAATTTTCAGGGTGTTCTCCAGGACGTCGGGCCGATCCGGGAATCGTTCGGCGATCTCCACCGCGTTCTTGAAGTAGAGGCCTTCGTCGTATCGCATTCGGCTCACGTCACTTCGGTCTTTGCCGAGCCCGATACAGAGCAGCACGTCGTGCGCTTCGTGATCCTCCGCTTGAAGAAAGTGAGCGTCGTTGGTGGCGATCACCGGAAGGCCCATCTCCTCGGAGAGCTCGAAGATTTTCCCATTGAGCTCCGCCTGTCCTTCGGAGTCGTGCGCCTGGACCTCCAGGTAGTACCGGTCCTCGAAGAGGTTCGCGTACCAGGTGGCGGCTTCGCGGGCACCGTCCCAGTTGTCTGCAGTGAGGTGGCGTGCGATTTCCCCGGCCAGACACGCCGAGCTGACCACCAGCCCTCCGGCGTGGGCNGCCAGAGCCTCCCGATCCACCCGCGGCTTGTGGTAGAAGCCTTCTGTGTACCCGATGGAGGACAGCTTGACCAGGTTCTTATAACCCTCCATATCCCGGGCCAAGAGCACGAGATGGTAGTAGGCTCGCTCTCCTTGACCGGCCTTGGAGCGGTCGCGCCGATCACCGGGAGCCACGTAAGCTTCCATACCGATGATCGGCTTGATCCCCTCCTTCTTGGCGAGTTTGTGGAAGGCCCANGCGCCAAAAAGGCAACCGTGGTCGGTGAGGGCGAGGCCGGGCATCTCGAATTCCTTGGCCCGGTGGACGAGGTCGGTGAGGCGGTTGGCTCCGTCGAGGAGCGAGTACTCGGAGTGTGTGTGGAGGTGAACGAAGCTCACGAGTGCAGGGTCTGAAACGCCTGTGGAGATGAGAAACCGGCCCTTCGGTCGGGTCCGAAAAGGCCTAACTTGCCCCCATTCTACACACCCACGCTACAGCCGACAAATTTACTCGATCACCCGGGTGTATTTATTCCCGGCGGNCTATTATGCACCGAGCCTCTCCGGGATCCCAACACTCTTGTCCAGNGGACCTTGTTGGGGCTTCCCGAGTCGGGTATGAAGTAGTGTTCCCCTACGGGGTATGACGNAGGTGTGNGTCACCGGTTCCAAGTCGCTGCTCCGCGCACTGACCATCAACAACAAGGATTGGCCATGTGGCTTTGGGTTTCAGGACTCGCGCTGGTGGCCGTGTTGCTCTACGACGTCTTCCAGAAGCGNCGCGCCATCATTCGAAATTTTCCCATCATTGGCCACTTCCGCTACCTCCTNGAGTCGATCGGCCCCGAGTTGAGGCAGTACATCGTTACGGACAACGATGAGGAGCGGCCCTTCACGCGGGACCAAAGGAGGTGGGTCTACGCGTCGAGTAAGAAGGNGAACAANTACTTCGGCTTCGGCACGGACAACGAACTCGAAACGACGTCCAACTACGTCATCATCAAACATCGGGTCATGGGTCCGGGCCGAAGTGCTGCCCCCCAGGCGTACGGGGAGGCAGGAGCCCATGAGGCGTATCCCCTTCCNTGCGCGAAGACGCTAGGTGGCGCTCGAGGCCGGGCGCGGGCCTTCCGCCCCGATTCGGCCGTGAACATCTCGGCGATGAGTTTTGGGTCGTTGTCGGGTGCCGCTGTGAGTGCAATGAACCAGGGGGCCGGGATTGCTGGATGCCTTCAAAACACAGGCGAAGGCGGCATCACCCCGCATCATCNGCATGGTGGTGACCTGATCTGGCAGCTTGGGACGGGCTACTTCGGCTGCCGTACCGAGNCCGGCGGTTTCGACCTGAATCTGTTCTTGGAACAGGTCGAAGCGAACCCCGTGCGCGCCGTGGAAATCAAGCTCAGCCAGGGGGCGAAGCCGGGCCTTGGGGGCTTGCTTCCGGGGGCCAAGGTCACCAAGGAAATCGCCCGGATTCGCGGCGTTCCCGTGGGGGAGGACGTGTACAGTCCGGCGTCACACTCCGCCTTTGCAGGGATCGACGAGATGCTGGATTTCGTCGAGATGTTGGCCGATGCGACGGGACTACCCATCGGCATCAAGTCCGCGGTCGGAGAGCATCAGTTCTGGGAGCAGTTGGGGAACCTCATGTCCAAGGAGGATCGCGGAGTCGACTTCATTTCGATCGACGGGGGAGAGGGCGGGACCGGAGCCGCGCCCCTCGCGTTCTCGGATCATGTGGCGTTGCCCTTCAAAGTCGGGTTCAGCCGTGTGTATCGAATCCTCGCAGAGTCCGGGATCCATGAGAATGTGGTCTTCATGGGGTCTGGCAAACTGGGTCTGCCGGCGAACGCGATGGTCGCCTTCGCGCTTGGATGCGACACGATCAATGTGGCCCGCGAGGCGATGCTGGCGGTCGGATGTATTCAGGCTCAAAGGTGCCACACGGGGCACTGCCCAACCGGAGTGGCGACCCAGAATCGTTGGCTGGTACGGGGCTTGGACCCTACCTCGAAGGGCGCCCGTTTGGCCAACTACTTGATCACGCTTCGAAAGGAGATCCTACAACTGAGCCGCGCGAGCGGCGTAGCCCATCCGGGGCTCCTGACTGGAGACATGGTCGAGATTCTGGATGGACGTTTCGGATCCTCCACGCTNCTCGAGCTCTTCGGGTACGTGGAGGGGTGGGGTCTTCCGTCGGTGGCGGACCGGCGCGAGATCGTGCAGGTGATGACAGGGGGCGGGACGCAGGAGGACGCGAACGGCCGAGACGCTTCTACGCCACCACGCTAGTAGCGGTACGTCTCGGGCTTGAACGGTCCGGCCTTGTCCACGCCGATGTAGCCCGCCTGCTCGTCCGAAAGCTCGGTGAGCCGAGCGCCCAACTTATCGAGGTGGAGCCGGGCGACTTTCTCATCCAGGATCTTCGGCAGTACGTAGACNTTTTTTTCGTACTGGTCCCGGTTCTTGGCGAGCTCGATCTGCGCGATAACCTGGTTGGTGAAGCTGGCCGACATGACAAAGCTCGGATGACCCGTGGCGCAGCCNAGGTTGAGCAGGCGCCCCTCGGCGAGGATCATCACGCTGTGGCCGTCCGGGAAGATCCACTCGTCGTACTGCGGCTTTACGTTCTCCCTCCGGACGCCGGGCATCTTCTCGAGGCCNGCCATATCGATCTCGTTGTCGAAATGACCGATGTTACCGACGATGGCTTTATCCTTCATGCCCGCCATGTGCTGGGCCGTGATGATGTCCTTGTTCCCCGTGGTCGTCACGAAGATGTCGGCTTTGCCCAATACGTCCTCGATCCGGCGGACCGTGTAGCCCTCCATACACGCTTGGAGCGCGCAGATGGGGTCGATCTCGGTGATGATCACCCGGGCGCCCTGACTCTTTAGCGCTTGGGCGCAGCCTTTCCCCACGTCACCGTAGCCGCAAACGACGGCCATCTTGCCGGAAATCATCACATCGGTTGCCCGATTCAGTCCATCGATGACCGAATGACGGCATCCGTAGAGGTTGTCGAACTTCGACTTGGTCACGGAGTCGTTCACGTTGATGGCGGGGAAAAGCAGGGTGCCGTCCCTCTCCATTTCGTACAGGCGATGTACACCCGTCGTCGTCTCCTCGGAGACGCCGATGATGTTCGCCGAGAGCCGATGCCACTTCTGCGGATCCTGCTCTCGGGATCCACGCAGAAGTTCGAGAATGATCCTCCACTCCTCGGGTTCGGTCTCAGGATCGAAATCGGGGACCTTGCCNGCATCTTCGTATTCGACACCTCGGTGGAGGAGGAGTGTNGCGTCACCTCCGTCGTCCACGATCAGGTCGGGGCCACTGCCGTCGGGCCACTCGATCGCCTGGTCGGTGCACCACCAGTACTCCTCCAGCGTCTCACCCTTCCAGGCGAAAACAGGAACGCCCNTGGGGTCCTCCGGTGTGCCTTCACGACCCACCGCCACCGCCGCCGCCGCGTGATCCTGCGTCGAAAAAATGTTGCANGACACCCAGCGNACGTCGGCGCCGAGGTCCAACAGTGTCTCGATCAGCACCGCCGTTTGCACGGTCATATGGAGCGAACCCATGATCTTGAGCCTGGCCAGGGCCTGGTCGGGACCGTACTCCTCGCGAGCCGCCATGAGGCCGGGCATTTCCTGTTCGGCCAGGCGGATCTCCTTACGTCCCCACTCGGCGAGCGAAAGATCGGCGACTTTGTAGTCGGGGCGGGCTTCAACGTTGGCCGGGCCACCCCGCTCGTTCTTGACTGCGGTATCCATGGGTTCAGACCTCGAGTATGAAGGGTCGAATAATCCGACATGACAGCGTCAAATAGTTAGAAACAACGCACTGAGTCTCGCAACTNAGTCTCCTTNTGACAATATGTTACGTCATGATATANNCGTGGGTTTTGGGAGGCTCTCACGTGCACGGAGAGCGCCAAACGGGAGTCGGAGGGCCANCAGCGGGCGAGGGCTTACAGCGGCATGGGGCTCAGACGCCATGTGACGGAGNTCNGGGAGCGGCAGGCACCAGGCTCCCGGACCGACCGAAGAGCGAGTGCCCAAGTNTGTCCATGGTTGGATGGGACAGATTCTCTGACTCCTAGCCGGCGGCGGGGCCTACAACTAGCGGGCGGGGTCTACGCCGCCCCCCGGCACCGNAAGGTGCCGAGAATGGTCTCGAGCTGTAAGACGTACTCGTACTTGTCTTTTCCAGGGGCATACAGCCAGGCGTCGACCAGGTAGTGGCGATCCTGCTCGGGNCAGGGGACGGACCATGTGATCATGGGTCCACCGGCCGGGAACTGATCCTCGGGTGGGTTGGCCCAAACCGCGCGCAGCTCATCGAAGACCAGATCGCCCATTTGGAGTCGGCTTCTATNGGCCAGCTGTAGGTCGACGACCTGCGGATACCTGAAGTACCGGTCGGTGAGCCCCTCCCGCCACGCCAGCAACTCTTCTTCGTCCAATTCCTCGGGAATCGGACTTCTCCAGGTAACGGTAATCTGTCTGATCAACTCGGAAGGGTCGGGGTTGTCGTTCAGGAAGATGTGGACGGAATCCACTGTCCTACGTTCGTACAGGAGNGGGAGNAAGAGCGTGAATCCGGCTTCGTTCCAAAGGGTGTCGGCGAGCAGCGAATCGAGCCCGCTCATGAACATCCTGTTGAGCACGTAGGTGCGGTACTGGCCATCCANGAGTTCGTGGAGCGGTTCCATCATTTCTNCCGCGCGATCNGCCCCCTCCGAAGGCAGAAGAAGGACGGTNGCCGTCTGTCCTTTGGCCCAAACATCTTCGACCTGGAAGATCTCCGGAGGGTTGAAACTCTCACGGCCGGAGAGCGCCAGTGCGTCGACCATCCACGGAGAGTCCGCCGCNCCGANCAAGAGGAGCTTACGGAAACGCTGGAGATTGCCCCATCCCTGTCCCATGGGTGCCTGGTGAGTGACGCGGAAGGTCTTCTCCGCACGTACCGTGACGATCGTGGTCTCGAGCGCGGATTCCACCATCTCACCAACGGCAGCCCATTGGTCGGCGGACGTGATGGCGATGATGGCGTTCTGATCGCCCCACGCGGGGGGATCTTCGCACGCAGCCAGGAGGGAGGCGAGCAAGATGGTGGCGACGGTTTTGCCAGTGTGGCGCATGAGTCCTTGCTTGTGGATGGTGCCGACTAGACGACGAAAGAACTGTACCTCGAGTGCGGCTCCTCCGTTCCGCTAATTCGCTTATCGCNGGACCANCTCATCNATCTCCACGGCGGCCCAAAGCGCCATCGCACCGCCNCGTTCGTCAGGACCGAAGACGGCGGNCCGATCGAGGTAGTATTGTTTCGTCTCACCGGCTCCCGTCGAGGTGGAGGCGTCGACNACGGCGCCGTCCTCCGCAATATGAGCTGCCACGCCACGCCAGGCGCGGTCGATCACCGGTCGGTAGCTGTCATCGAGCCAGCCGAGCCGCACCCCGCGGGCGAGCGCCACAAGCGTCATGGAGGTCACCGTCAGCTCCCGATAGCTGCCGGGCTCGTCCACGACCTGCTGCCACATGCCATCCGGCGCCTGATGACGTAGGAGCACCTCGGCGTGCCGACGGTAGATGTCTAAGACACGCGCCCGGTCCGCCCAATCGTCCGGAAGAAACGTCAGGGCTTCCGTCAGGCCGAGTATGGCGAATCCGTTCGCGCGGCCCCAGGCGTGTGGCCCTCTCGCGGAGTGGACGAACAGGCCGTCGGACCGCTGGAGACTCTCGGCGTAGGACGTCAGGAGGCGCCCGACGGTCGCTCCGTACCGGGCGTCCCCTGTGCGCCCGCCGACACGTGACAACAGGCTGGTCGCCATGAACATGTCGTCGGTCCAACCCGTCGGTGACCGAAGGATATCGTCAGGCGCCTGAAGGCGCCCGTCGGGCGATTGGGGAAACACGAACTCGGCTCCGGCGACGGCGAGATCGAGGGCTTCCTGGCTCCGGCCAGGCTCGGAGAAGTCCACGAACGCGAAGAGACCGGCCAAGTTGGTGAGCCGGTAAGGCTGGGAAACCGTCGGTGCCTCTCCGGAAAGAAAACGGGCCATCTGGTTTCGCACTTTCTCGACCAGCGCGTCGTCGCCAAGGCGAGTGGCCAAGCGCAACGTATTGGACCAAGCCACCGCGGGGATGTAGCTCACACCGGGGGACGCCGGATACCGGTTTGCCAGGACCGTCGCGACCTCAAGCGGCGTTCGGCTACTCCTCTCGAGCAGCGCCTCGTGTAACGGTGACCTGGGGAGCGAGGCCGCAGCCTCAAGAAGGGTTCGCAACATTCGGGGCGCACCGTCGACGTTTGTCGAGACCCGGACGCCTGCGACCGGGCCCAATCCCGAGGGTGTGCCCGTAGAGATGGCGGCGGCGAGTGAAGCCTCGGGGGGACGGGGGCCGTCCAGAGTAAGCGTGCCCGCCGCGCCCGAGATCTCCCAGGACTGGTCTTGCCCCGATCGAACCTCCAAGACCAGATCGGGTGCTTGAAATGCTACCCAGCGCCACAGGTACCTCAATTCGGGAGACGTATCGTGATTGTAGAAGCCACCCTCTGGAGGGAAAGCCAGATCTCCTGACGACTCAGGACCGCCGCCGGAGGTCCCGGGCGAACACCGCTGTGGGTGGGCGCACGGCAGCGCGGTGATCGTCCAGGAGCGCCGGAGCGCAGCAGGGGCGTCGCTTTTGAACCACCTGAGCGCTTCCAGGACCGCCTGGGCGCTCTCGGACGTCCGGTCGAGTCCGCCCACGATCACCAGACGCCTCTCGGGATCTCCGACACTCCCCGCGTGCTCGAGCGTGAGCAGGCGCTCGTTGGCTCGCGTGAGCCCGGCGGCCGCTACGACGGACGGAGCTCCCGGTAGTGCGGCCACCGTCTGGAGGGCGCTCAGAAGTGGGTCGTTTGTGGTCTGAGCAGAGCCCACTTGCACTGACATGACCACCAGGGCGGCCGAAAATCCCAGTCGTGGCGTGTTGGTTCTCAAGGCGGCCCCCCTGTGGAAACCCGATGGTACCAGTAGAAAACCCCACGGTACCACAGGTCATGCCAGCTTGCCAGGGAGGCGAGAGAACTCGAATGGGGGCGGCGCGGGCTTCGGCTTCGAGCCGAGCCCCACGCCGCCCGTTGTGTGAGCGAATCGATCTGGATCTAACCGACAATCCAACCGATCAGAGCCGTCATTCGCGGCCCCAAGAAGGAGGTGCCCTAAAACATCTCCGACGGATCCGGCTCGTGGCCCTTTCCCGGCCCGTAGCGGTTGGGAATGAATTCCCCGGTGATCATATCCCGGTACGAGAGGCCGGGCCCCACCATGGGATAGACGTGGGCTTGGGTGTCGATGATGACCTCAAGGAAGGCCGGGCCGTCGAAGCTCAGAAATTCCTCCAGAACGGTGGGCACGTCTTCCTTTTGGTCGAGACGTTTCGCGTACTCGAAGCCGTCGGCTCGAGCGGTCTTCACAAAATTCTTTTTCCTGAGTGACTTGTCGCTCGCCGAGAGCCGGCCCTTGAAGAAGAGCCGTTGCCACTGCATGACCATCCCGTCACCGAAGTTGTTCAGCACGATGATCTTGATGGGCAGGTCGTAGGTGGTGACGGTCTCGAACTCGCCGAGATTCATGCGAATGCTCGCGTCGCCGTCCACGTCGATGACCAGCTTGTCCGGGCGAGCGAATTGCGCGCCTATTGCTGCCGGGAGACCAAATCCCATCGTGCCCATACTCCCGGAAGTGAGCCAAAGGCGCGGCTCCCGAAAGTCGGAGTACTGTGCGGCCCACATCTGGTGCTGGCCGACCCCGGTCGAGATGATCGCCTTGCCCTGTGTGATGCGATTCATCGTCTCGATGATGTAGTGGGGCTGGATGAGGTCGCTCTCCCGGTCGTAGTTCAGCGCGTAGGTGGTCTTGAGCTCCGCCACTTCGGCGTGCCAAGCTGAAAAATCTGCGTTGAAATCGGCCCTACGCCCGTACTCGGTCAGGGCTTCCAAGGCGCCTTTGAGAATGCCGACGTGGTGCCAGTCGGCTTCCTTGACCTTGTGGATCTCCGCGGGATCGATGTCCAAGTGGAAAACGTGGCGCGCCTTGGGTGCGAATTCGGGCGGATCACCGGCGACGCGATCATCGAAGCGCGCTCCCACGGCGATGAGCAGGTCACAGTCTTCGACCGCGTAGTTCGCATGCGCGGTACCGTGCATTCCCAACATATGAAGGCACAGCGGTTCTGTGGTATCGAGGCCACCCAGTCCCATGAGCGTCGTGACGCCGGGAAGGCCAAAGGTCTTCGAGAACGCCCGTAGGGCGTCTGAGGCGTTACCGTTGATCACCCCGCCTCCGGCGTAGATCAGAGGGCGCTTGCTCTCCGCCAGCATGCTGAAGAACTCAGCACATTGGTCGTCGCCCAACGTGTTGGACTCGACCTCGGCAAGCCGGTGCCGATAACCGGGGACGGGCAGAGATCCCTCGCCCTGAAAAGCCCCTTCCCAGTTCTGCACGTCCTTTGGAATGTCCACCACCACGGGCCCAGGCCTGCCGGTCCGGGCGATCTCGAAGGCGGTACGGACCGTGGACTCGAGACTCTCGGGATCCGTGATCAGGAAGACGTGTTTCGCCACCGAGCCCATGACCGCAGTGACTGGTGCTTCCTGAAACGCGTCGGTACCGATCGCCGCCCTTGGCACCTGCCCGCAGATGAGCACGATCGGCACGGAGTCGGCCATACAGTCTCGCACGGGTGTAACACAGTTGGTCGCGCCCGGGCCGGAGGTGACGATGGCGACTCCGACACCCCCACTGGCGCGGGCGTAGCCGGCCGCCATGAAGCCGGCGCCCTGCTCATTGGCCGGGACGATAAGGGGCATCGGCTCCTCCCCGCCCGAGGCGTGCGCTTCGTTGTAGCGGAACACGGCGTCGTACGTCGGCAGGATCGCTCCCCCGCTGTAGCCGAAGATAGTCCGCACCCCCTCGTCGGCGAGCACCTGTATGATGATCTCGGCGCCGCTCATGATTGTGCCCGCCAGGGTGTGTGCCGGCTTCATTTTGGTATCCACGTCCATCTTTGAATCTTGAGATCCGGAGGCTGGTGTTGTCGCCCCCGAAAGGTGGATAACGGCCCACGTATTGCAAGAGGGGCCACCCACAGCGAAAGTTGCCTCTCACGAAACACGCTTCGATTAAGCCTTCTAATTAGCCCTAGGCGTCTTCAGATGCGGCATATCATATCAGTCTTGTTGCAGAACGAGGCGGGAGCGCTCTCTCGCGTCACCAACCTGTTCTCGACCAGAGGCTTCAACATCGAGAGCCTCAACGTGGCACCCACCGATGAGGAGACCGTCTCGCGGCTCACGGTCGTCTCGACGGGCTCGGACGCCATCATCGATCAGATTTCGAAGCATCTGGGCAAGCTGGTGGATGTAGTGAACATCGTGGACATGACGGGTACCGATCACATCGAGCGGGAGCTGGCTCTGTTCAAGCTGCGTCTCGGGAAGGGTGGAGAGGAAGAGTTGGCCGGTGTGGTCGAGGAGTTTGGCGGCCGGATTCTGGATGACTCCGGTGGGTACTTCACGGTCGAGTTGGTCAGTGGGGGACCGAAGATCGACGGCTTCATGGCGCGGATGGGCGAACTCGGAGAGGTGGAGTCTCTCACACGCAGCGGCGCGATGGCCGTCACTAGGGGCGCTCCGATTTCTACGACAGGCTGAGGTCTAGCTGGCGTCGGTGCCTAGGTGAGGACCGCGACGTTCCAAGCCACCCAAACGAGAGCCAGAGCAGTGAGAATCCAGGCCTCGATCCGGGGCATATCCTGCGGCACCTTTTCGCCGTGGAACCACGCGATGACCGTGGCTGCGGGAAGTCCCACGATCAGGAAGCTGAGCAGGAGGTCGGAACTACTCTGAGGGAGCCACGACCCGTCGACCACCATGCTGCCAACCTCCGTACCAGGATGGTCTCTTCCTCTTTGGAGCTGGTCATCGCCGGTCCTCGATGGTGTCGGTCATCGTGCCGCCACCCTCCACGACATCCCCTCCGCAGAGCCCCTCCACTATTACCGCCGCGGCCACGTGTCCGGTGATGTTGGTCGCGCTCCGAAACATGTCCGGAAGCCGGTCGATTCCAAGGAGGACCCCCAGGCCGGCAACGGGCACACCGGCTACCTCGAGTATCGGGGTCAGCGTCACGATGCTGGCGGAAGGCACGGGAGCCACCGACATGGCCACGACGAAGCCTACGAATCCGACACTCAGCAGGGTGGTGAACGGAAGTGGGACGTCGTAAAGAGTTGCGAGGAACACAACCGCTCCCGCCTGAAAGAGGGCACTGCCCGCCCGATTGATGGCCGCTCCCAGAGACAGGACGAGCGAGGACACGGCGGGGGACACACCGAGTGCCTCGGCGTCTTCGAACATGACCGGGAGTGACGCCACCGAGCTGGTTGTGGAGAATCCGATCACAAAACTGCCGGACACTCCCTTAACGAACTCCGCTATGCCCTTCTTTCCGAGGAGCCGTACGGCCGGCAGGTAGAAGAGCAGAATGAACACGAACAGCCCGACGACCACAGTCGCCACGAACACGGCCAAGCCTGCCAGCAACCCCAGCCCCATCCCGGCAACAACCGGTGCGGCAAGTCCGAACACACCGGCGGGTGCGGTCCACAAGATCCAGTGAATGAGCCGGACGAATACGGCGCTGATGTCCTCGGCGAAGGTGATCAGCCGCTGGCGACGTGCTTCCGCCACGGCTCCCGTCGCGGCGGCTAGGAGGAGTGTGAATACGATCAGCGGCAGCAGGGCTCCGTCCGCCGCGGCGGCGAACGGGTTGGCTGGGATCAGGCGCAAGATGAGGTCGAGGAGGCCGGGGAGTTCTTGGGCGCTCTCGACGGTTGTCGGTACCTCGACGGCCACGGGCCAGAGGGTCATCGCAAGGGTCATGAACCCCATGCCGATGACGATGGCGGGGACGGTCGTTCCCCAGAAGAAACCCAAGGCGGACCCCCCGAGCTTGCCCACCGTCCTCGGGTTTCCGAGGCGTGCGACCCCGACGAAGATGGTCGTCACCACGAGGGGGATGACCACCATTCGGATCGCGTTGATGAAAAGTGTACCCAGGGGCGCTACGCCAGCAGCCAAGCGGTCGAGCAGATCGATGTCGGTGGCACTGGTGAGCAGCCCGAGCGCGAGTCCGAGGATCAGCCCAAGGGCCGTGGCTCGCTGATTCATGCGTCCACGNTTCCGAGCATCTGCTCNAGCTCCGCGTCTTTCGGATCCCACTCGTACCGGTCCCAGTCGATCCGTCCGGTCTCGGTAAATTGNACGCCGTCGTCCTCTAGGAGGGCGCGCTGTATCTGCGCCGTATGATGGATCGATGACGTGGAGATCCGACCGGAGCTATTGATGACCCTCCACCAAGGGAGGTCGAGCTCGTCGGGGATGGCGGAAAGGGCNCCACCGACCGCACGCGGCGCACTGGGGCCCGCACGAAGTNCGGGTCGGCGTCCCAGAATCGCTGCCACCGCCCCGTACGATGTGACACGGCCCGAGGGAATAGCCGCAACCACGGCGTACACCGATCGAGTAAAAGGTGTCANGGGNGTGGTGGCTGCACTCGGGTCGCTTCCTGGATAAGTTTACGCACAGTAAGCCTCGATCGCGCCAAAGGGTAGCAGCTACGGGGGACGCCTGAATGATGCCTCACTTGCACGGATCGCCGCTCTGGCACGACCCCGCCCACACCCNTGGGCCCCCTCCGGCAGGTGGCGCCCTGGACCGCGGTCCCCAGTCGAGACGCCTTTGGATCGTCCTGGGCCTCACCGCAACGTTCATGGTGGCGGAGGTCGTCGGGGGCATTCTGTCCAACTCGCTGGCGCTCCTGGCCGACTCGGGACACATGNTTGCCGACGTGGGGGCCNTGGCCCTTTCCCTGGTCGCGATGCGGCTGATGCGCCGCCCGCCCAGCCCGGAGCGTACGTTCGGATACGTCCGCATGGAGATTCTGGCCGCGNTGGCCAACGGGGCGACGCTCCTCGTCATTAGCGGCTGGATCGTCTGGGAGGCCTGGGAACGACTCGCTGCTCCACCGGAAGTGGACGGGCCACTCATGATGGGAGTGGCNGGGGTCGGTTTGATCGTCAACGTGGTCGGTGCCGGAATGCTCCACACATACGCCCACGAAAACCTCAATATTCGGGGCGCCTACCTGCATGTTCTGGGCGATCTGCTCGGGTCCNTAGGCGCGATTGGGGCCGGTGCGCTGATCCTCCTGACGGGTTGGACCCCCATCGACGCGATCATCTCCATCGTCATCGCCGGCCTGATCCTGCTGGGTGCNTGGCGTCTTGTGAAGGAGGCGACCCGCGTGCTTCTCGAGATGGTGCCGCCCCACGTGGGCATGGAGGGTGTGCTACAGGACCTCAAGTCCATCTCCAACCTGCACGACGTTCACGATCTGCATGTGTGGACGCTCACGAGCGGTTTTGTGGCGCTCAGCGGACACGGCGTCCTNGACGACCCGATGCATCACCAGCGGGTTCTCGATGAGATCCGCGACCGCATGGCGCCACACGGGATCGGGCACGTCACGTTCCAATTGGAACCGGAGCGATTGCACCAGATCGCTCGGCCGGAATGAGGTGTTCTTCCCCTCACGGCGGGNGAATCCCATGTTACCGGCCACGGCATACTGGTATGTTTTTCNAAGTGATTTCTGCGACCATGACGGGAGACATTCGTGCACGACGTTGATCGGCTCCGAGATCCGGCGACCGGCCTTTCTAGTCAGTGGCATTTCGAGATTGTCCTGGACTTCCTTTTTCCCATCGCACACCGCGGCGTGANGTTGACCGTGGCCGACATGCTGGAGTCGCTCAGGGGANCCNTGGTGGCGGCGCNGTCGGCGGGNGNTGATNNCGTCGAGNTTTCCTCCGAGGGTTGGAGCGTCTGACCGAATGAGCTTTCCGAGACTCCGACTTCGCCGGCTTCGGAGGGGTGNGACCTGGCGTCNGGTAGTCCGGGAGACCTCCCTCTCTACGGANGACTTGGTCTATCCGCTTTTCGTNGTCGGCGGAGAGGCNGTGCGGAATCCGGTCGCCAGCATGCCCGGCGTTTTCCAGTTGTCGGTNGATCTCATCGTGGAAGAGGCGCGNGAGGTCCACGCTCTGGGCATCTCGGCAGTGATCCTGTTCGGTGTNCCGGATGAGGGCGAAAAGGATGCTGAAGGCTCCGCCGGCTACGACCCNGANGGGCTGGTACCCACGGCGATCCGAGCGATCAGGGNGGCTGTTCCGGATCTCCTNGTGTGGGCAGATGTGTGCCTGTGCGAATACACGGATCACGGNCACTGCGGGCTGCTCACCGAAGAGGGAGAGGTGGACGGCGACTCGAGNCTTCCCCTCTTGGCGCGGGCCGCNTTGGTGTANGCCGAAGCCGGCGCCGACGCAGTGGCACCCAGCGACATGATGGACGGCCGGGTGGGGGCGATCCGAACCGTTCTGGACGATGCGGGGCTCACGAACGTGCCCATTGTTTCGTATGCGGCCAAGTATGCCTCGGCTTTTTACGGCCCTTTCCGTGACGTAGCCCAGTCGGCTCCGTCGTTCGGNGACCGGAAGGGGTACCAAATGGACCCTGCCAACGCGGACGAGGCCCTTCGCGAGGTGGAACTGGACATCGAGGAGGGAGCGGACATCGTCATGGTCAAACCCGCGGGGCCCTATCTCGATGTCATCTTCCGGGTAAAAGAGACGTTCGGTATGCCCACCGCTGCCTATCAGGTNTCCGGTGAGTATGCGCTGATCAAGGCGGCCGCCGACAAGGGTTGGGTGGATGAGGAGCGCGTCATGCTAGAGAGCCTCGTCGCCATCAAGAGGGCGGGCGCAGANCTGATCGTCACGTACTACGCCAAGGAAGCGGCGCGCGTGCTCGGAGGGACGTCCTGAGCGCGAGCGGTGAGGCCAGCGAGGCTCNGCCCGCTCAGGCGGAGCCGTCGGCCTCGCCCGCGGCCCCCCCGTTTCTGGCNGCATGTCGGTGTGAACCGGTTGCGCACACGCCGGTGTGGATCATGCGNCAAGCTGGNCGCTATCTGCCTGAGTATCGGAAGNTCAGGGCGGAGGTGGACTTTCTCACGCTCACAAAAACGCCCGAACTGGCGGTAGAGGTNACACTTCAGCCCGTGCGTCGATTTGGAATGGACGCGGCGATTCTCTTCAGCGACATCATGACGCCAGTNGAGGGAATGGGCGTGAAGCTGGATTTCGCGCCCGGGCCTGTCATCGAGACTCCCATCCGGAGTGCCGATCAGGTGGACGCGCTTCGGATCCCGGANCCGGAGGAGGGTGTGCCCTTCGTGCTGGAGGCGGTTCGCTTGCTCAGCGAGGCCCTTCCAGCTTCGGCTCCNCTCATCGGCTTCGCGGGAGCGCCGTTCACNATCTTCTGTTATCTGGTGCANGGAGGGGGGTCCAAAACCTTCTCNGAGGCCAAGGCCTTTCTGTTCGCAGAGCCCGAGGCATCCCACAAGCTCCTGGAAAAGCTGGCCGACACGATGGTCCGTTATCTNGAGGCGCAGGCCNCCGCGGGTGCCGAGGCCTTGATGATCTTCGATTCGTGGGCGGGGCTGCTCGGNCCGGAGCAGTACCGGGAGTTCGCGTTNCCCGCCGTACGGCGCGTGATCGACGCCCTCCGCCNGCTTGATGTNCCNCTCATCTATTTTCCGAACCAGGGTGCGACACTGCTCCAGATCGTNGCCGAGTGCCCCGCNGACGTNATTGGAATCGACTGGCGGCTTCCGNTCTCCGACGCCCGCAGGATTCTGGGACCCGACACTGCCGTGCAGGGCAACCTGGATCCGGCGGCGCTATTCGCGCCACGGGGGGAGCTCGGTCGTCAGATCGATCGAGTGCTGGAGGACGCTGGGCCGGCGCCCGGCCACATATTCAACCTTGGCCACGGGATCGAGAANGCGACTGATCCCGACGCTGTCGCATTTCTGGTCGATCGAGTGCACGAGGTGTCCGAGGGCTGACGCCCGAGGAACCCAACCTGAAACCCTTGGCTTCCTTGGGGTATGGAGTTGCCCCGGTTGCAGGAGGTGGTGGTGGTGAGGGATCGAGCGAACCACCNGATTGAAATGGCNACAATGCGAGGACAGATGCCGGATCATCGACTGAGAATCTATGACTCGATGGTGGGCCTACTATCCGATGCGGACAATCCGACACCNCTNGTCCGGATCAATCGGGTTGTCCCGTTCCAGCACGCGCGCGTCTACGGGAAGCTCGANTGGTATAACCCGTTCGGCGCCGTNAAGGATCGAGTNGCGGCCAATCTGATTGGNGACGCCGAGGAGCGCGGTGTACTCGAGGATGGCCAGAAGTTGGTCGAACCCACGTCCGGCAACACCGGAATGGGNCTGGCCATGATCTCCAACGTGAAGGGGTACTCACTNACCACNCCCNTGTCTTCGGCCATTCCCCTCGAAAAGCGGATCATGCTGCGGTTCTTCGGGGCCGATGTCCTCGAGCTNGACGACGACTTGTGCCCCGCGCCCGGCGCGCCGGAGGGCGCCATCGCCAAGGCACACGAACTCGCTGACAGGCCTGAGTTCCACATGCTCGACCAGTACACGAACGAGGCGAACCCGGGGGCGCACTACAAGACCACGGGCCCGGAGATCTGGAAACAGACGGAAGGCAAAGTGACACACTTCGTGGCCGGGCTGGGCACGTGTGGNACCATCACGGGCACGGGACGTTTCCTCAAGGAGCAANACTCTGAGATCAAGGTGCTGGGTGTGCACCCNCAGGAAGGGCACGATATCCCCGGAGTGCGGAGTATCCGGCAACTCCAGCAGACCGCCCTCTTCCGACCCGACGAGTATGACGAGTTGGTCGAGATCGATGACGNAGAGGCNTTCGGCTTGTGCCAGCGTCTCAACNGCGAGGACAGCATCATTGCAGGCCCGAGNTCAGCCATGGCGCTCGCCGGCGCCCTTCGATTGGTGCCGGACGAGCCCGGTGTGATCGCCGTGGTGATCTTTCCCGACAACGCCTTCAAGTACGCCTCGTCGATGAGCAGGCACCTTCCCGGGATGGATGGGGCCGGAGNGGAAAGTCCTCGTGAGAGAATGATGGANACCCTGATTGAGAACACGAGAGGCACGCCGGCGCTCACNGTGGACATCGAGCCTGCACACGAAATGATGGAAGCTGGCAGCCCCCTGGTCATCGACGTGCGGGAGTACGACGAGTTCAGAGGCGGGCATATTCCCGAGGCGGTGAACATGCCGCTTCAGGAGATGAGCGACTACGCTGCCCATCTTCCGGAAGATCGCGAGGCACCCATCCTGGTCGTTTGTGAGACCGGGAACCGATCGTTGTCCGGGGCGCTGTTCTTGACGTCCCTCGGNTACCGCGATGTCCGNAGTATCAACGGTGGGACGACGGGCTGGAGNGAAAAGGGCNTCACTGTTGCTTGACTTTCGGCGCCTCCATCGGTGTGCCTCGAACGTGTCTACCAGCGGGCCGACGCCGACACTATCTTATCTGTCGTTCTCAGCGGCGGTGAGTCGTGCCGCATCCGTAAGTTGTTGTGGGGCCTGTAGCTCAGGTGGTTAGAGCGCACGCCTGATAAGCGTGAGGTCGGTAGTTCGAGTCTACCCAGGCCCA
>PCCM01000036.1 GCA_002731735.1 Gemmatimonadota bacterium
AGATGTCGCCGAAGAAGCGTCTCAGCCTCGGAGAAACGCTCCGTAAACAGCAAGAGCTCCGTGAGGCTTGCTTCGGTGCGGATCCTTTGCTCTTCGCGCGCGCGGAGCTCTTCTTGCGGAAGTACCCGGGTGACGGGCCTCCGCTCGAGACCCGCGACGGCTCTCTGGTAAGCCCCGATCGCGTCATCCCACCGACGTTGATCCTTGAAAAGACCGGCGAGATTCAGAGACGCGTCGGGACGGAGGTCCCACATCATTTCTGCCAGCTTCCAAGCTTCGATGGCGCCCTCTACATCCCCCTCGGAGTACGCAACGATGCCCTGGTTGAACAATTCGATCCATGCCGCCTCACGCTGAGGCGCTATATCGAGCTCATAAGCAGGATAGATCCGCTGCGCCTCGGTAAACATGGCGTCCGCTTCGCTGTACTGCGCGAACTGTGCGTAAGCGAGACCCGCCAGCAGATAATGAATCGGATTTTCGGGCTCGGAGTCGATGCCCCCCAGGGCACGTTCCAGCGCCCTGTCGACGAGCTCCTTCGAGAGGTAAAGGGCTGCGGTTTGTGAAAAGCGACTGGCGACTGGCGGTGTCCCGAGCTCGTAGACGAATCCCGTGGGTGAGACAACGGGTGTGGCGGGAGCAGGTGCCGATGCGCACCCTCCGAGAAGAAAGGCTGCTGCGCAGAAGACAGTGCGGTTGCATCGCCTGCGGCTAACCCCCCGAAAGCTTACCAAGGGAACTCAACGGAGAAGATCACGGACATCGATACACGAACACCTTGATCTCGAGCGGGCCGGAAGGATGCGATGTCACTGAAGAGAGCAAGCGCGGCCTCGTCCATATCCACGCGCCCACTGGATTTGCTGACTTCGGACCACTCGACAGAGCCCCGGTCGTCGATCCACACCGCCACGTTGACCAGCCCTTGGGCAGCAGTTCCCTGCATGTACTGCTCGTACCCGACTATCTTCATGTACTCCTCGACGTCTGCCGGATTTAGGATCAAGAGCCACGCCGAGGTCCCTGGCATGAACAACTCGGGGGTAATGCCGGCCATTCGTGAAAGATTCAGAGTGCTGGTTTCCAGCCGGAATGCTGGGTCCGCTAACGTGGGGCTCTCCACGATCACGCGGATTCCTTCCCCTTGGCGATCTTCTTCGTGTGTATCCGGTTCGAGCGCGTCCGGCGGATCGTCGTCCAAGGCCGGCGAAGCGGGCGGCAGGGCGAGCTCTCGGTCGGACTCCCGGTCGAGCCCCCGGTCGGGCTCCACGATCGTCGGGATCGGACCGTCGCGACCGCGAAGGCGCTCACGAAGCCCTCCCGAGAACGCTAGCGTTGCCAGTTCGGGACCTCCGATACGCGCACCGGCATCCACACCGGCCGGAAGCGAATCAGGCTCTTGGAGCTGGAGCGGCGCACCAGAGGCCACCGCCGTAGCACCCCTCCCATCACTCGATGGCGCCGCGTCAAGTGAAACCCACGAGATCCCGGTTCCCAGGAGTTCCAGGTCGCGCTCGACCCACACATCGAGGGGGTCCCAACCCGGCGAGAAGGCGAAGGCGGCTGCATGAGCGGCCACCGCAAGCATCGTCGACCAGGCGAGGCAATCGTTCCACTGTGCCTTCCACGCCTCGTTGGCGGTCGTGAGGCGCGGTTGGTGTGGAACTCGCCTTCGCCTCGGTGCGCTCACTAGGCCGCCCTTGCCATGATAGAACTACCGTTTTCCCAGTCAGTCAGCTTACGAATCCGTACCGGCGCCCACAAGTTTCCGGGTGAACGTGGGGTCGACGTCGTGTGAACGCCGGGTGGACGATAGGCGGACCTACGAGCCACGGGCTGGGCTTGTGAAGGTGCAGACCGATCCGATAAACTCGGGGCGCGGGAGGCATGCAGCCTCCCGTTGCGTGGTGCAGGGGACCCGAGTATGAAAAATCGTTTCGCGCCCCTTGGGGCAATCCTCTCGGTTCTCGGGCTCCTCGCCTGGCTGTTCTCCGGTTCCCAAAACAGGCGTAGCCCTATCGAGGTGGAGGGGCCGGTTGCCTCGTCGGTTCCCGCAGCCTCGAACGACGTGCCGGTTCTCAGGGAGCGAACGGGGGGTTCCGCAGTTCCTTGCGTGGTGCCGCTGGGGTGGCGCATCGCACGAGTCGACGACTCGTTCGGGTTGAGTCATGCGGACGCGAGGGCGGCGTTTGACAAGGCCGCCACCCTCTGGCAGGACGCCGCCGGCGTTGGCCTCTTTTCAAATGAGTCCGACGGGGCGCTTCCTATCCGGTTCGTATATGATGACCCGCGGGAGAGGACCCCGGGGGGGAGCCAACTAGCCGGCATGTACCGGGAAGCCGTACACCTACAGGCAGGCGACGTGAGTTCGGTCACGCGGGAAATACGGATCTATCACTTCGACGGCTTGGATGAACTTGTAAGCGTGGCCGCCCACGAGTTGGGCCATGCCGTGGGACTCGGCCACAGTACCGTCCCGGGCAGCGTGATGGGTGTGGAGTTCGTTCAGGTGGATTTATCTCAAGCCACGCCCAAGGTCCAACCCGGCGATGTCGAAGCGCTTCGGTCGGTGTGCCCTGAGTTGTGGGACGTTTGATGGTTCGGTGCCGGGCTGCTACAATCCGCCACCGAATGGGAGGCTCTTGAATTCCACTAAGGAGACACGGATGCGAATCGCTCATGGAATGGCGCTTGTCACTGCCACTTTCATCGCACCTTTCGTTACGGCCGATGCGTCGGCCCAGATCACTCGCATCGATTTCCAGGTCGTGGAATCCCCGGCCTTTGGTGGACAAACGTTCGGAGACATTGGGCAGTACGAGCGACTCCGGGGCGTGGCCTACGGAGAGGTCGACCCCAACGATGTGCGGCATCGCGAAATTGTAAATATCAGGCTGGCTCCCCTCAACGATCGCGGGCTCGTCGAGTATAGCACTACGGTCGAGATGTACCGACCCATCGACCTGGACCGCTGGAACAAAGCGATCTACCACATCGTTCCGAACCGGGGTGGAGCTAGTGCGGGCGATGCCGTTTTTCGCGAAATGGGTTTCGCTATCGTTCAAGTGGGATGGCAGGGTGACCTCACGCCGACCGATAGGAACATCGTGTCGTCTCTGCCGATCGCTACATACGAGGACGGATCTTCGATCGTCGGCCCAGCGGTCGAAGAGTTCATTTTCAACGATGACGAGACGGTTTCGGAGGCCGGCCTGAGCTATGCCACGGCGGCACTCATGCCGGGGCTGGCCACGTTTACCGTACGCGCCAGCCAGGGATCTCTTCGTGTACCAATCGAAGACGGCACGTGGAGTTTTACGAACGAGCGCCGTATCCGTGTCAACCGCCCCGCGGGATTCGACGGCGGGGCGATCTACGACATGCTCTATCTCGCGAAAGATCCGATCGTCATGGGATTGGGTTTTGCGGCGACACGTGACGTGATTTCCTTTCTACGGTACGAGATAACAGACGGTGAAGGTAATCCGAATCCACTCATGTCCGTCGGCTTGCCGAACACCGCCATCTCCCTCGGGATCTCCCAGAGTGGGCGATTCCTGAGGGACATGCTCTACCTAGGCTTCAACGAGGACGTCGGGGGTCGGATCGTCTTCGACGGCATGCACCCCAACATCGCCGGTTCACGGAAGACGTTCACGAACTATCAGTTCAGCCAACCGGGACGGTGGCAGAAGCAGCACGAGGACCACTTCTACCCCGGGGATCAATTCCCGTTTACCTATGGGACCGTGTACGATCCGATCAGCGATCGGGCAGACGGCCTGCTGGTGAGGTGCACGGCCTCTAGTACCTGCCCGCGGATCATCCACAGCGACGGGGAGGCCGAAATCTGGCAAGCCCGCTCATCCCTCATCGTGACCGACCCGTACGGGGAGCACGTCGATCTACCCGACAACGTTCGTGCCTACCTCATCGCGGGCACACGACACGGGGGCGGCCGCGGCGTTCATGTCGAGTCGCCGCGCCTGGGCATTTGCCAGAATCTCAACAGCCCCGTTCCCATGGCCCAGATTCGCCGTGCCCTTACCGTCGCCTTGCATGAGTGGGTCGTAGACGGAACCGAGCCACCGCCGAGTCGTTTTCCGACGGTCCCACTCGGAACGCTGGTGCCCCCCACGGCGGTTGGCTTTCCGATTATTCCCGATGTGACGTTCACCGGGAGCCACAACCCGCTTCGCCGAAACAATCACAATACGTTCCCGCCCCTCCAAGGCGACGGCTACGTTGTGCTCGCAGGCCGTGTCGATCTAGATGGAAATATGCTCGCGGGGATTCGGCATCCGGACCTGGCAGTCCCCATCGGTACGTTCACCGGCTGGAATCTGCGGCGGGAGGGTTATGCCGAGGGCGCACAGTGTGCCGGAGCCGGGTCGTTCATTCCTTTCGCCGCTGACGACGCGGAGCGGCAGGAATCGGGGGATCCACGTTTGTCGATTGAGGAGCGTTACCCGACGCACGATGCCTATGTGAGTTTGGTAACCCAGGCCTCTGACCGCCTCGTGCAGGAGCGGCTACTCCTACAGCGAGACGCCGACGTGATCGTCGAACTTGCCAAGGGGAGCGCGATCGGCCAGTCGAACTGACCGGCCACCCGGTCCGTTGACCCGACGAACCGGTCACCCGCCACCGGTCGTTTGACCCCACCGATCGGCGGTCTGTCGCCGCTTACGGCCTGACCCGGACGTACTTCTGCACGTTTCGGGGGCGCGGTTCGCCGCCATACATGTTCCCGTAACGGTCAACGGCGACGAACTCTGCTCCGTTTCCGGACCTCGAGCGAGGATCTCCCGCAGGATAAAGAATGAAGTCCGTCACCCAACCGGAGANGGCGTTACCGATCCTGATCCCCATCTCCCAACCCGGGTTCTCAATGTCGTCCGATTCGGAATCCGCCACATAAATCTGATCGTTGTCGTCGAAGAAGATGCCGCTCGGTCGACCGAATTGCGTCCATTGGGAGAGGAAGTTCCCCTCCTGGTCGAAAATTTGGATCCGATTGTTGGATCGGTCGGCCACGAACACCCGGCCTCTCTGGTCCAGGGCGATGGCGTGCAGTGTCCGGAATTCACCCGGTGCGTAACCCGTCTGTCCCCATTCCATGAGGTAGCTACCATCCGGTGCGAACTTGACGACCCGGTTGTTCCCNCCNCCNGCGTGTCCATCGGCGACGAANATAGATCCATCGTCANCTACCACCACGTCGGCGGGCGCGTTGAAGTGGGAGCGACCCCCTCCCGCAACNCCGGGCGTGCCGAGGGTCAGCAGGACCCGACCAGTGGGACTGAATTTGATGACCTGCTGTCCCCTCGTTCCTTCCGGTGTTCCCCCCGCGGACACTCCGTCCGTCACCCACACGTTTCCGTCAGGATCCACATCGATGCCGTGGGGCCAGATGAACATGCCCCCGCCGAAGCTCTCGACGGTATTACCTTCGGAGTCGAANTTGATGACCGGGTCCAGATCCGAATCGAGGCACTCGCTGCCGAAGCGATCGGCNCCNGCATCACACCTCACTATGGCCCAGANGTGCTCACCATCGTTGTCGATCGTCACATCCCCGACGGCNCCCATCTGCCTCCCCGCCGGAAGCTTGGCCCAACCGTCGACCGTGCGGAAGGGACTTGCCCCGGCCTGGGCGGTGAGCCCTTCAGCCAGGGTCACCATCAGTACTGCGGCCACCNNCGCGAGTAGTCCGCNNNGGAGGANGGGGGNCACACGGGNGTTCGACATGANTCTTACCTCNNTTCGNTCTTGCNTTGACGNCCCNAACTCNTGAGATGGTCCCCGGGGCCACTAGGACANGATCCACGCCCCTCCTTCGAGCGCAGATCNCGACGTCAACGGTTTGGNCTCTGCTGTGNCTCCAACATCGTTTGGAAGCGCTGCTCGTACTGATCTATATAGCTCAGGTATCCGGCGTGATCGACGAACGGGTTCGGGTCGCCTTCATTGCGACGCNGAAGAGTTTCGTACTTNCCNCGCAGACCGTAGAAGGAACCGTGTGANCCGAGAAAGACATCAACCGGCATCGCGCGCGCCTTGGCGAACGTGGCCCGGTAGTCTTCGGCTTGGTTCGGGTAATNNGGGTTGTCGATCAAGTTATAGCCGTTGTTCACACCGAAGCTGCAGACGATGAGCGCGTTGTACGTCCGCCCGTTCTCTTCGAGCTCCATTCCCCAACTCGTGCATCCCTGTGTGTGACCCGGTGTGAGGTGGGCGACGAGTGTTGTCCCGCCNAGNGTCACTTTCTCTCCGTCGTGCAGGATGCGGTCGATCTGGACCTCACCGGCACCCCGATTCATACGCTGCCANGGTTCGACGTCCTCCTCCATGATCATGATCTGGGCTCCGATGCGCTCCCGGAGAAANACATCGGCCGCCTGGTGATCCCCGTGNGCGTGGCTGCCCAAGATGATCTTGATGTCGGCCAGGTCGAAGCCGAGCTCCGCCATGCTTCGTTCGATCATGGGGATCGTTCGCTCGAAATCCGTGTTGATGAGGATGTGCCCCTCCGGCGTCGTAATCAGGAACGTGCCCAGGCCTCCGGTGCCCACGAAGTAGAGGTTGTCCATCACCTGATGTGCCGCGAACGGATCATCCCATCCGTTCTGCGACAAAGCGTGAACGGGGGCGGCCGCAAGGACGGCCAGCACCAAGATGAGTTTCCGCATGTCGTCTCCTTTGGAAGGCTGTGGAAGATCCGNTGTACTCTTTCGNCAGCCNTAGTCCGATGTCACAAGTTGAGAAGCCCCCGGCGGTCAGACCGCCGGGGGCTCTCGAATCAGCCTAGCCAAGACCCCCGAAGCGGATGGCTAGAGCCCCCTACCTAGTGCACTGGGCCGATATCCATACCCGGCAGTCGNAGCGCGACCAAACGGCCGGGACGGCCGACCTGCACCACGATGTGCTGATAGTCGTGGTGTAAGAAACTCATCATGCCGTACTGCCCGGGGGAGGGAANNAGGATCTCGCCCACATGNTCCCCGNTCAGCTTGTTGTAGGCNTTNAGNACCGGCGNCCCNNTGGATCCCTCCGTCGCGTACAGNAGGTCACCGGNCACCATCTGGANGGAGTTTCCGCCNCCACCNNAGCGNGACATGTCCACGCCCTGAAGAGCCGGGTTGTTCCTCATCTCTTGGGAGGGCTCTCCGATCGGAATCCAGTAGATCCGCTCACCCGTGTTCATGTCGTACGCCGAAAGCCTGTTGTAGGGTGGCTTCCAGATGGGCAAACCTTGGACGCGGGGCAGTCCGCGGCCGGGACCGGACACCCATTGGGAAATCGTGGATCCGGTGGTCGCTGGGTTGTCCGGCTCGTCCGCATCGGCCCCAGAGGCGACCAAGCCACCGCCGCAACTCTTCGAGGAGGGCACATATAGGATGCCGGTCGTCGGATCCAACGTCGCTGGATTCGTAATGTTCAGCCCGCCGGAGCATCGAATGTTCGCGACTACGCCCGCGTCGTGTCCCACGAAGAGACGGGGCACGAACGGTCCGCCGATGCGATAGTCTTGGATCAACTCCATCGCCTCAGCACGTAATTCGGGCGTGAAGTCAATAATATTGTCGGGATCGAGGCCGAGCGGCTCGGAGGGCTCGGGCCGCGTGGGAAGAGGTTGGGTCGGCGACGTCCAGTTCCCGGGCACCTCGGTCTGAACTACCGGCACCTCGTCGATGGGCCATATTGGCTCCCCGGTCTCCCGGTTGAACGCGTAGATGAGTCCCGTCTTCGACGTCTGAACCAGCGCTGGAATGGCCTGCCCGTCCACTTCGAGATCAACAAGAATTGGGACGTTCGGTAGATCGTAGTTCCACTGGTCGTTGTGGACCGTCTGGAAGTGCCATACGCGCTCGCCCGTCTGAACATCCAGGGCGACAACGCTGGTCCCGAAGAGGTTGTCCCCGGGGCGGAACCCGCCAAAATAGTCGATCGTCGGCGGATTCGTGGGGAAATACACGAGTCCAAGGTTTTCGTCCGCGGACATCGGCGCCCACGAAGAGACGTCTCCCGTCCATTGCCAGGCGTCGTTCTCCCACGTTTCGTGACCGAACTCACCCGGCCGCGGGATCA